>DLRJ01000164.1:1180-4826 GCA_002500485.1 Dehalococcoidia bacterium UBA7891 | reverse complement strand
ATGGCCAGTATGCAGTCCAAAAACCGGAAAAGTTGAATCTGAATATTCTGTTCCGTTTCCAGGGACAAAACAAGTAAACATTAATAAATTTTATGATGGTTTTGATCATCCTGAACTAAATATTGAATGGAATTTTCGCAGAACACCCACCTCATCTTTTCATAGTCTAAATGAAAAGATAGGTTCCCTTAGACTTTATTTAAAAAAAGGGTTTATTTCAGAGCAAGGCCAATATTCATTTGTAGGCATCAGACAAAGACATTTCCAAATGGAAGCAAAAACAAAGATGGAATTCAATCCATCTGATGAGGAAGAGGCAGGAATAACCGTAATACAAAATGATCGTTCAGCTTATGTTATGTCCTTAATGGATGGAGAAATACAGCTTCACCACTTCTTCCATGGAACCGATTCCCTGCTTGCAAGTCATTCATACAAAAATAGTACGGTATTTTTTAATATTTCATCTGATTATTTAGATTATGATTTTTCTTACTCCCAAGATGGAAATAATTGGGTTTCACTCTTTAATAATGCTGACGGCTCTAAGCTAAGCCCGGAATCTTCGGGATGGACCTATACAGGAGTCTATGTTGGACTATATGGTTCATCCAATGGTTCGACATCAAGCAATTATGCGGATTTTGATTGGTTTCAGTACAAAGGGTTTTCTGAATAAATATGAACTTCAATATCTTCAATAATAGAACGAGGGTTGTTATTTGTTCTCTAATGTTTTGCTGTTTAATTATCAATCTGAGTTGTGATTATACCCGGGAACCTTTAATAAATATTCAAAACAAAAACCAGTTGGATGCAATTTTAAATAAATATGTTGATGAAGGTTATTACCCGTTTTTACTTGCACGGCTTGAAGATAAAAATGGACATGTAGTCTATGAACATTGTCGAATCAATAAAAATTTAATCCCAAAAGAAATCATTAATGGAAATACCTGGATTAGAATTTGGTCCATGAGCAAGATTGTAACTATAACTATCATAATGGATTTAATTGAAGACGGATATCTAAATCTCGATGAACCTGTAACAAAATATATTCCGGAATTTGATAATCTTCAGGTTGCTATTAACGAAGCAGGAATTCCCCTGGGTCAGATTCAAAATAAAAATATTGGCTGCAAGTTTACATTGGTTAATCCTGACTCAGTTATGACCCTTAGTCATTTAATAAATCATCAGGCTGGATTTTATTATGCAACTACCGGAATAGACTGCATTGACTCAATTCTTGTATCAAAAAATATACCCTATTCATCAGACTCGGATGATTTAATAAATCGTCTTACAACCGTTCCGCTCCTTTTACATCCGGGAACAGAATATTATTATGGGACAAATACAACCGTTCTCGGTATGGTTGCAGAACGAGCAACTGGATTAAGTCTTAAAAGTTTAGTTGAAACAAAATTATCTAACCATTTAAATATTCGTGGATTGAAGTATAACCTTTCTAAGGGGGAAACGTTACTCCCTTATTTTACCGGCATTGATTCAATCTTACGAATTGCACGAAAAGGGGAATTGGATATTTTCGGTGCCGATTTCCCTTTCTATAGCACAGACAATCAATTATACTTAGGCGGAGAAGGTATGGTTGCAACTGCCAGTGGGTATGCCAATTTTTTAAGAATCTTTCTACACAACGGAAAGTTAAATGATAAACGTTTTCTTGATCAAACTACCATCAATAAAATTATTTCCCCTCATACTCAAATTAATAGCCCCTGGGGTTATAATGGATACAATCTTTGGGTCACAGGAGATACGTTAAGAAAAAGAGGATGGGGAGAGGAAGGACTTTGGCAGGGTGGCGGGTATGAAGGTACACAATTTTGGATTGATTCAAAGCGGGAGTTTGTAGGTGTTATAATGACCCAGATTCATCATCCTCCTAATGGTGGATGGGATATGTACAATGATTTTCGTGGTGCACTCTACCAGCAATTTTGGAATGATGAGAGATAGATAGTACACGCTCTATCATTGATCAGAAGACAAAGAAATGTTTTCACGGTTTAAACGGCGCACCCATTGCTGCAAGCTTCCCATTTTCTCAATCGTTACAGAGTAGACTCCAAAAGATTCTTCCACCGTTCCACGGATGATAAATAGGGTTTCCCAGTGTAGCATATCGCCGAATTCCTGAAACACTTCCGGGAACAACACACATTCATAGATCTCTGTCTCATCTTCCAAAGTTAAGAATTCCATGGGAGCAGATTTACGTGTTGCTGCTTCCTTTCGGGTAATGTAAACACCAATCAGATAGATCGACTGACCAATAAATTTTGAGATATCCCAGGCATATTTGATCCGCCGGCTGAGCATAGGGCGGTACCTGGCCACAGGATGAACAGACAGGGGATAGCCGAACGTTTCCAATTCCATCCGATATTGATCTTCAGCCGTTAAATTATAATTCACTGGTGATGCCGTGAGCGGTTCCCGCTCACCATTCTGAAGATAAAATCCCGCTACCCGGTATGCCAGTTCCCGATGGGTTATCTTTGAAACCAAATTATTAAAACAACCCGCATTGGTCAGGGCCATGGCATCTGCCAAATCCAGATCCACCCGGACTAAAAAATCATCCAGCGAATCAAATTCTCCCGCTTTCCGTTCATCCAGAATCATATTCACTGCTTTTCCCTGAAGTCTTTTTATACTCATAAATCCCATCCGCATTGTATTCTTTCTACCTCTCCATTGGCGATGACTTAGATTAATATCCGGTGGCAAAATTTGAACCCCGAATCTTCGTGCTTCGCTCATGTAGGCGTAGGATGAATAAAATCCGCCCTGGTTGGAAATCACTGCCGCCAGAAATTCTGCCGTGAAATGAGCCTTAAGATAGGCACAGGTAAAAGACAACATGGCGTAAGACGCGGAATGGGGTTTGCAAAAGGAATAGCCAACAAAAGAAGCGATCATGTCCCACACATCCTTGATCATGGCAGGGGAATAGCCCCGGCGGAGCGATCCTTCTGTGAATTTCTTTTTCCATGAAAGGATGAGATGCTGCATGGAATCCCGGCTCATGGTTTTTCGCAGTGCTTCCGCTTCCGCATAACCCAATCCCGCCATAGTCATGGCCGCCATAGACACCTGTTCTTCGTAAACCATAATTCCATAGCTCTCTGCCAGAAAATCCAGGTCAGGATGGATTAATTCCCATGGCTCACCATGGATTCGTTCCAGCATAATATTGGTGAACCGGTTGGCCGCTGGACGAATGATAGACGAATAGATTACCACATGCTCAAAGTCCACCACACCGGCCTTAGCCAGAAGCTGCCGTGTGGCAGGGCTCTCAATATAAAAAACACCCATGGTCTTTCCGGCTTTCATAAGTTCTTCCGTTTTCTCATCGCCTGCAGGCTGAATCTGATGGTAATCTATATATTTGTTCCGGGATGCCTTTTTACCATGGTTCAGGTTCACCTGCTGGATCGTGTCCCGGACTACCGCCAGGCTGCGGTTGCCCAAAAGATCAATTTTCAAAAGTCCGGAATCCTCAACCTGGTCCTTTTCCCACTCCACTATCTGAACCCCCTTGGGTGCCATGAGTACCGGGACATATTTTTGGATCTCATCCGGAACAATGACCACCCCACCGGGATGC
>DLRJ01000164.1:621-864 GCA_002500485.1 Dehalococcoidia bacterium UBA7891 | reverse complement strand
CCCCACCGGGATGCACCGATGGATGACGAAACACGCCCATAATTTTTTCACTCTCACACAAAACACGAATTAGCATTTCATCCAGGTCCATATTGGCAAACCGAGGATCGGTGCGAACCCAATGCTCCAGATCCCGGCGGGATGCATACCAGCCAATCCGCTTCGTGATACTTTTGATCTCTTCATTGGAAAGTCCGTGAACCTTTCCGACCTCCCAAATAGCGGATCTGGGCTTCAAAAATA
>DLRJ01000164.1:0-215 GCA_002500485.1 Dehalococcoidia bacterium UBA7891 | reverse complement strand
TCATCCCAAGGGAAATCCACATCAATATCCGGCATATCTTCCCGATCCGGATGAATGAATCGCTCAAACTGAAGTGTATACCGCAGGGGGTCTACCTGTGTGATGAACAGGCAATAACTCACAATAGATGCAGCTGCCGACCCTCGGCCTATGGTGGCCCGGGTTTGCTGCACAATATCCTGAACAATCAAAAAATAAGGCGAGAATCCTTTTTG
>DLRJ01000049.1:6888-15237 GCA_002500485.1 Dehalococcoidia bacterium UBA7891 | reverse complement strand
TACGCGTATATGAACCATGGGCGTTTACGGGAAAATAGTTTTGAAGCAAAGGAGCTAAGCACCTATTTGCGGCATCTTACAGACCCTCATACTACATCTGATCCTGATAAGTATAGAAATCCTGATGCCATTGCCCTAAAGCTCCGTAAATTTGCAGCCTTGGATCCCAGGGAAGCCTCTGGCATGCAGAAGGGAAGCAGAATGGAATTGGCAATTTGGGAAGAATTTTCCTCTAATCCCGGCCTTTTATCTCGAGAGGCGGAGAAAATCATCAGTTCCATTAACATTCCAGCCAAGATTTCTGATCCAAATTCAAAAAGCTTGAAAGTTAGTTATGTAAAAAATACTGTAAATTCTGGAAAAGAAGCTTTTCCATCTATAGGAAACAAACTCCGACCATTGTACCGATCAGCCAGAAAGCATCCTCTAAAGATAGTTATCGGTTCGGCCTTCGGCCTACTTTCCACTGCAGCAGTTCTATTGATCAAAAAGAAGAAATAATCATAATTCAATAAGAAATTCACAAAAAGAAGCGGGAGGCTAATTTGAAAATCACCGATATCACTGTAAATCGTATCCGAGCTCCTCAAGGAAACAACGCAAGAAGCTTTGTGGGCAGGCCAGGACGTCTCCTTTTGCAAGTACACACCGACGAAGGTATAACTGGTATTTCCGAAGCAGGAAGAAATTTGAAAGTGGTAAGAGCTTATTTAGAGGAATTGATAAAACCTCTACTGGTCGGAGCTGATCCCACCCGGCCTCGAAGGGTATGGGAATTATTAACCTTAGGTGAAGGACAGCAAGCAACTCGGTTCCCTTCACAAATTGTCGGTTCGGTTGACGTGGCCCTTTGGGATATAACGGGTAAGGCAGCTAATTTACCAATATACCAACTTCTAGGTGGAGCCAGAAGAACTGACATTCCTCTTTATTGGAGCAGAGGCAATGGGTGGAGCAAAAGCCCTGAAGAAATGCTAGAAGAGATCCAAGAGGGGTTTGACAAGGGCTATAGAGCTTTTAAGGTAAGAATGGATTGGAGAGATTATAGACAAGATTCAGACCCCAAAAAAGACTTGGCCATTTTTGAAAAATGCCGGGAATGGTTACCAGATGATTGCCCGTTAAGCTTTGATGCCAATTGTGGGTATTCAGTGCCCACAGCAATTGAACAGGGAAGAAGATTCGAACAATTAGGAATAGCGCACTTTGAAGAACCACTGCCACAATATGATTTCCCAGGCTTAAAGCAAGTTGTTGATGCTCTTGATTGTTCAGTTTCTACAGGGGAGCAGGAAATATCATCGTGGAGATTTCGAGACCTTATAGAGCTTGGCAATCCGGATATACTCCAACCAGATATATTAAACGTTGGGGGTTTATCAGAAATGATACGCGTCTATGAGTTAGCAGTGGTTCACAATAAAGTCATTATGCCTCACAGTCCAAGCGTTGGAGCAAATTCAATGGCAAGCCTGCATCTCTATTCTACCGTTACCAATGCAATCAGACCCCACGAATTTTCAGAGGAGTTCACAGGCCCAGCCGAGGAGGTATCTAGGCTATACAAGGAACCAATACTGCCGAAAAATGGGGTTATTTCCCTGCCAGAAAAACCGGGTCTGGGCTTGGAAGTTGATCCCGTTGCCCTAAAGCAGTTTATAGACGAATAAACTTTATCGTTGTAAGTAATCCAATTTGACCTAAGGAATAGTCATAGCATGAAATACGACACAATCATTATCGGGGCAGGTTCCGCCGGATCCATCTTAGCTACCCGCTTGACCGAAGACCCAAATAAGTCAGTGCTTTTGCTTGAAGCCGGACCTGACTACCCAGATCTGGATAGCCTCCCCGAAGAGGTTAAATTTGGCTACGCTACTGGGACCGAAATATCTACCAGTGACCACAATTGGCAATACACTGCAAGAGGAACTGACAAAGCTGAGATATCGGTACCAAGAGGTAAAGTCACCGGGGGTTCCAGCGCAATCAACGGCCAAATATTTCTTAGGGGAATCCCTCAGGACTATGACAACTGGTCTTATATGGGCAATGATTTATGGGATTACCAGCAACTGTTGCCATATTTCAACAAAGTGGAAACCGATACCACCTACCAAGATGATCCAGGAGATTTTCACGGGTCTACAGGACCAATAATTTGCCATAGGTTTCCAAGAGACAAATGGCTCCCGGCAAGTGAGGCCTTTGAAAAGGCTTGTTTGGATGAAGGGTTCCCTGCCTGTGAAGATGCCAATGCACCAGGAACAACAGGTGTTGGGCCACTCCCTTTTAACAATCCAAATGGAATAAGGTGGTCCACCGCCATAGGTTATTTAGGGTTATCAAGACATAGATTAAATCTAACAATACGACCGGAAGTAGTGGTAAAGAAAATCATATTTGACACCTCAGACCACGAACCTAAGGCCACAGGAGTGGAAGTAGTGTCAGGAGACGAGACTTTCATTCTAGAAGGGGAAGAAATAATACTCAGTGCTGGCGCGGTGGTTTTCCCTCAAATACTCATGTTATCCGGAATCGGGCCAAGAGATCATCTTAGTAGCCACGGAATTGAAATAATTCATGATGTACCGGCAGTAGGCCAGAATCTAGCTGATCATCCAATGGTATACGTCACATGGAAAACAAAGCCTGGTGTGAAGCTAGATTTTTTGGGGCCAAGGATACAGCTGACTCTTCGGTATACAGCCGAAGGCTCAAATCTTGAAAACGATATGATTGTTTACATGATGGCTGTCGCAAGCGACAGACCAGAAAGAGGTGGATTGAGAAACAATCCCGTAGGGATCCAAACCAATCTATGCATTAATTTGGCTAAAGGAAAAGGGGAAGTAAAGTTAAATTCAGATGATTACAGAGACCAGCCATACCTAGACTACAATTACCTAGCAGAGGAGGAAGATCGGAGACGGTTCCGCGATGGGGTGAAAATGTTGGTTGGTTTAGAAAATCATCCTGATATGTCATCTCTTATACAGGAACGATTAACTCCGTTAGACTCTGACTTACAATCTGATAAATCGTTAGACTCCTGGTTAATGAAGGAAGTCACTACAGGGCACCATATCTCCTGCACTAACAAAATGGGGCCTAAATCTGATCCCAATTCAGTGGTTGACCAAACGGGAAAAGTCCACGGCATTAAAAATTTGAGGATCGTCGACGCCTCGATCATGCCAGAGTGCGTTAGAGCAAACATTAACGTCACTGTTATGACAATGGCAGAAAGAATATCGGACTTGATCAAAGAAGATAGCTAATATAAAACTACTTTAGTTAACATAATCTAATCGGACATAAATAACGGAGCCATTGAAAATGCCTAGCCAATTTGACAAAGGCTTAGAAATGAGAAAATCGGTACTTGGTGAAGAGTATGTGGAGGAATCGTTTGCCAGAGCAACGGATTTTGATAGACCTTTCCAAGAATTCATAACTGAGAACGCATGGGGAGGAGTGTGGACGAGAGGACCTCTCGATAAGAAGACAAAAAGTCTTATAACTCTCTCAGTTTTAGTCGCGCTCCGTGCTGAAGGTGAAATAGGATTGCACACAAGAGGTGCAATCAACAACGGCGTCACACCCGAGGAGATAGTCAGCTTGTTGATACATGCCTCGGCTTATGCAGGTGTGCCAGCGGCCGTGTCATCCATCAAAATAGTAAAAAAGACTCTTCAAGATATGGGCGAACTACCCTCATAAATTGTTAGTCAATTACCGACTTAATTCGATCCTCGGTATAACCTAAAACTTCAGAAAGAATTTCTTTTGTGTGCTGCCCTAATAAAGGCGGTGTAACTATTTCGGCAACTGAATCTGAAAGCTTGATAGGACATCCTAGTACTTGGAATTCTCCTCTGTCCGGATGTTCTATATCGACTATCATATCCCGTTGCTGTAGGTGTTCGTTGTTGTAGATGTCTCGGGCGTTTAAAACTGCCCCACAGGGAATTCCTGCGCCCCCCAAGACTGACATAGCCTCTTGTTTAGTATTATTTATTGTCCAAGCTTCAATCACCGAATCTATTTGTTCTGCATTTTTATTAGGGTCATCAAAAATTTCAGAATCGCATAGATCTCTTCTATTTATCGCATTCATGAAATCTTCCCAAATATTTCTCCGTTGAGACATGGCCAAGATATAAACGTAATCGTCTGGTCCGCCAGGGGCGCATTTGTATATGCCAGCGCCTGCACGGCCGGGAATTCTGGGGCCTCTTCTTGCGGGAGGCTCACCCGTATCACTGTATATACTCATCGAAGCTCTGGACAAACTAACTACGGCATCTTGCATTGACACCTCTAACACCTGGCCTTTTCCTGTAGTCTGTCTTTGTATGATGGCAGCTAATATTCCAACCACGCCATGCAATCCAGTGCCACTATCTCCAATGTTCGGACCTGGTTTGAGTGGAGGCCCACCCGGTATGCCAGTTACTGCCATGGCCCCCCCGGCTGCTTGAGCGACCGGATCGAAGCTTTTATACTCACTGTAGGGCCCATATGTCCCAAAACCTTTTAATCTTGCGAATATTATTTGTGAATTTATATTGGACAACGTGTCATAAGTATACCCTAATCTCTCCAAAACCCCGGAAGCGAAATTTTCAACCAAAACATCACATTTAGTTACTAGATCGCTAAATACTTCCCTGTGCTTCTCGTTCTTTAAATCCAAAGTTACGCTTCGCTTATTACTGTTGAAATTTAAAAAATACGGCGACGTTTTGTTAGCATCCGAAAGCTGTACGGATCGACCCGGGTCACCTTTGCCCGGCTGTTCCACCTTAATGACATCAGCACCTAACCATCCCAATACTTGAGTACAAGAAGGTCCGGCTTCGTATTGAGTTAAATCCAAAATCCTTATTCCTTGCAAAGCTTTATCCATAGCTAAACACCTCCCTGTAACTAAGTGGTCAAGTGGCAGTATATACCTGTTCAAAGACTATTAGAACGTCTAGAATATGGGCTCGATTAAGAGGAGTTACAAATGAGTTCAATCAAAATGTATGGCACAACTTGGTGTGGAGATTGCACTAGGGCCAAAGCGTTTTTTGACCGTAACCAAATAGATTACGACTGGACTAATGTTGACGATGAGCCGGAGTATCAGGAATATATTAAGGAATTAAATAATGGCAACCAACGAGTTCCCACTATTATTTTTTCCGACGGGACGTTCCTAGTTGAACCAACAGATGAGGACTTAGCAAAGAAGTTGGGACTTTAATTAAATCCTATCTCTTGCATCATGCATGTACCTACCCACTATCTGACCATCTTTTGACACTACATTTGTATATGGAAATTTAACCGTTAATGTACAGGCATGTCCGGGAGCCGCAATCACAAAATCACCCACATTCAGTGAAGCTCCATTCAACTTAACAACCGCATGTTCCTCATTTTGAATAACTAGTTCAGTATCCGGGTAATGAACTAGTTTAAATCTATGTTGGAGCGGTTGATCTGAAGAACAGGATTTAGATCCTATATCAATAGTGACTGTATCCATCTCCGCATCTTCATCAACTATCTGACCCAATATTAAGCTGGCTATGCGAAATCCTAATTCTTCCATTTCGGCATTTCGAGTGTCCCAGTAAATCCAAGTTCCGGGTGTTGGTCGAATATTGGGATGGTCTGCATAGTGTTGAAAAGACCATGATCCCCCTGCAAGATTATCTTTAACTTGTATTCCATTAGTATTAGCAGCAGACCAAATTTCCTCCATAAACCCTATGTTCCTTTTAACAATAAGGCTCCTTTTTTCGAAGCTTGGAATATATAAGGTCTCACCATCAAAAACATGTATACCAATAGGGCTTAACCCATCGGTAGCATCAATGCTTTTGTAGAATTCATTAGCGTTTGTACCAGGTTGAACTCCCGTACGGCGCATACCTGTATCAAGGTCCATATAAACGCCGATATCCCCATATATTGCTTTGGAAACTCCAGATAAAAGATTCAAATGCACTTTAGTGCTGGCAATTGCCCTAAATTCTGTGCCTGGAAACGATTTAATTAGGTTGGAAAACCTTTCTAATTTCCTTGGATGCACCATGGGATATGCGATGACGATTTCGCTTGCACCACACCCTGCTACTACTTCAGCTTCTTTCAGCGTTGCACATTTAAAAGATTTTATTCCCCTATCCAATTGAATATTCAAAACATCAGAAGATTTATGTGTCTTCGCATGTGGTACAACATTTTCTGGCTTACCACAAATGCGAATAATTTCATTGATATTTTCTTCCACAATATGGGAATATGTGAGCATAGCGGGTGTATCTAAAGCGTTTGGATTAGCCAGTTCATATATGCCCTGATGCATTGTTCCTCCTGTTGAATCATTAACTCATATATTTCGGTCAGCTACCCAAAAAAGACTTTATTGACTCCGAATCCAGTAGCGGATAGATATCAAATTTGGCTGGAACAATTTCCGACCATTCGTTAAGAAGGCAGTGAAGCACCTCGTTGGAATCAACATCAAATGTGGCCACAGCACCCCTTCCGGTGCGAGCATAAAAACTTATCGCCAAACCTTTGTCTAATTTATCCTGAGCCCACGGCCAATATTTTCGCCTTTGTTCTTTTACTTCAGAAGGTCTTTCAGGATTTGGTGAACTAACTACTAGAAATAACATACTTGCTCCCGTGGCGGAAATTATATACTCAGAACGCTGACAAATTGCTAAGGCAAATAAAATATATAAAAAAGGAATACTCAGTATGAATTCCACTAACAACGAGGATCTCAATCCTCAAGAACAATCCGTATTCTTTTATGGTGATGATGCTCCATTTTACAACGTTGAATTCATTAACCATCTTAACCATATTTCAGAATCTAAAAAAATATCGGAAGATAATTATTCTATTGGCGGTGAGGTGGAAAAATTAGAAACAACTATGGCGCAAAAACTGGGAAAGGAAGCTTCTGTCTTTTTTCCAACCGGAACTTTAGCCAACCACGTGGCAATTAGGCAATTATGCTTATCCAACAAAAGAGCCATTGTTCCAGAGCAAAGCCATATTTACCAAGATAGTGGAGATGCGGTCCAGCAACTTAGTGGAATAAATTTGATTCCTCTTGGCCCAAACAAACCATATTTCGGTTTGGATGAGCTAAAAGGAGCATTAAATACATCAATTAGTGGAAGAGTGACTACCCCTGTAGGTGCAGTGGTTATTGAAACCCCCGTTAGGAGATGTTACGGACGGGTGATGCCATATGAGGCGATGAAAGATGTAACCGGTTACTGTCACCAACAGGGAATCCCGACTCATCTGGATGGAGCTCGCCTTTTGATAGCGAGTGCTGTAACTAAAATTAGTTTGGAAGCCTATAGCAACCTGTTCGATACTGTTTATATATCAATGTGGAAATATTTCGGAGCCCCTTACGGTGCGGTACTGGCAGGATCAAAGGAATTTTGTGAGAACCTATACCATGTGAGGAGAATGTTCGGCGGTAGTTTGCCGTCTGCCTCTTTAGCGGCGGCACTGGCTCTAAACGGCCTTGAGACTTTTCAAACCGATGCAGAATTGGCAAACGAAAAATCGGCCGAATTACTGGAATCTCTCAATGGGTTACCAAATATTAATGTGAAGCGATACCAGGACGGGTCTAACATCATCCCTGTTGAAATTGACCAAAATGTAGACCTGCCCACATTATACGAAAGGCTTCGTTCTCAAAATGTCTTCATCAACAGCGATACAAAGTCAGAAAACATTCTACATCTAACCATGAATCTTTCCATACTGAGGAAGCCAAACGATGAACTTCTCAGAATATTTGCAAAGGCTATTGAAGATGCTAAGTCGATTTAAGGTCGCTTATGAATACTTACCTTTAATCTGTGGCGCTGTGTCACTGTGACCTTGCTCTTCTCTTTCTAATCGAGTTGCCCTCTCCCACTCCCTTTTTAAATCGTCTCGAACTTTTAAGGTCAGTAAACCCAATCCTTCTGCCTCAAGAGTTACTGTGTCGCCGTGCATAATAGGGCTTAAACCTCTGTGGTTAGTGCCTGTAGCCAACACATCCCCTGGCTCTAAAGTATGTATTGAAGTTATCCACTCCAAAGCTCGAGGTATTTTGTGAGCCATATCATCAGTATTAAAATTCTGTTTCAGATCCCCATTCACATGTAGATTGATTTGTAAATTTTGCGGATTTTTAATTTCGTCAGCAGTAACTAAATAAGGGCCCATAGGAGCGAAAGTATCTCTTGATTTCATTTGGTAAAACACGCCACCTCCGCTGGTTAACCCTCTAGCCGACATGTCTATAAAATTCATGTATCCAAA
>DLRJ01000049.1:0-6488 GCA_002500485.1 Dehalococcoidia bacterium UBA7891 | reverse complement strand
GCCAACTCAGCTTCAGGTTCAAATATCGTGGCTGGTACATCAGGTAAAACAATAGTCCCACCGTCCGGCAGCACAGCGTTGGGTGATTTTGGAAAAGCATTGATAGGAGCAGGTTCATCCCTGGTACCATCTTCCATGTAATTAACCGCCATGCAAACAATGTTGTGTGGCTTTGGGACAGGCGAATTAAAAGTTACGGAAGCAATGTCCACTCCCTCTTCAGCAGCGACCAGTTTCTCAATTCCAGGTCTGTAATCATCGAAGGATTCTATAATCCTATTTAGTAATCCTTGGGCATGATTATGCTCATCCACAGGAACCGCTTTGGATATATCGACAATTTTGTCCCCTTTAACGACTCCCAAAGTAAAATTATTAAAAAACGCTAGTTTCATAGCTATTACACTCCTTCCGAAAAAACCCGTTTCCAAAACACTAATCGTTAGCATATCATTAAGCTAAATGATAAGTGTCATGCATTAAAACATTAGGAGGGGAACTATGCCTTCAATAGCAGGATAAGGTTAAGTATTAGGGAACAAGCAAAAATCAGAGCCATTGGGTCCTGGGTCACTCAAGAATCATTGCAGATAGTGACAAAATCTTTCCAGTATGCAGGCGGTGCCGCCCTTAATAGAAACAATCTCCTGCAGCAGTGCTTTAGAGACATGTATGCCGCCTCCCAGCATTACATGGTCAGCACTACGCATTTTCAATCTTATGGAAGGGAGTACTTCAGCGCATAAATGATATCAGCAATTTCTCAAAAATTTCTTGGTCCAGCAATGGCCTACCCCTCTTACCGGGCTTACTGGTTCGGCACATTGGCATCAGTTATCGGGTTTCAGATGTTGAACTTCAGTCAATTCTGGATCATCCATGATTTAACTGAATCACCTCTATATCTGGGTTATGTTGGCTTGGCTAACGCACTTCCCGCCATAGTGTTGAATATCTTTGGTGGAGTCGTTGCAGACAGGCTAGACCGAAAAAAATTAATAGGCATAACCCAAACAATTAACGGTCTAATAATATTGGTTCTAGCGGGGTTAACTTTCGCAGGGGTTGTACAGGCATGGCACGTCATAGCTTTGGCCTTCCTTACCGGAGCTATCAATGCTTTTGACCAGCCAGCGAGAGTAGCTATATACCCCAGCCTAATCGATAAATCAGTAATGATGAACGCTGTGGCACTAAATTCAGCAATATGGACAGGAACCAGAATAATAGCCCCGGCTATAGCAGGAGTAGTAATTTCCCTAACTGGAACGGCTACGTCTTTTCTAATTTCCGCCCTAGGGTTTTTTATAATGGCAGCAGTAGTACTCTCAATTACAGTACCAAAAGATGAATCTGAAGCTCAACCGGCATCGAAAGGAAATGATTTATTGGAAGGGGTTCGTTTCATATGGAAAAACAATGTGTTTTTGATATTAATTTGTATTACATTCTTTAACAGTTTCTTTGGCATGGCATATATACCCATGATGCCTGTTTTTGCCGTAGATATACTCAAGGTAGGAGCAGATGGTCAGGGAGTTTTGATGGGTCTAGGCGGAATTGGCGCACTATCAGCCACCATGATTATTGGAAGAACCGGAAATTTCAAACAAAAAGGACTGTTAATAATATTTGGATCCGTATTTTTTGGTCTTTCAATAGCTGGTTTTGCCCTCTCTTCAATGCAATATGGAAATTATTACGTCGCACTCGTTCTTCTTTTTATCGTCGGGGTAAGTAGTTCGTGCTACATGGTATCGATAATGAGTTCGCTACAAATAATGGTTCCAAACCACATGAGGGGAAGAGTTATGGGATTCTACGGGATGACATGGAGCATAATGCCTCTAGGTGGAATGTATGCTGGGGCGCTATCAAGATATATTGGGGAAGACACCACTGGAGTTCCCATTGCAGTAGCAATAGGTGGGATTCTCATCGCCGTTTTCGCTATCGGGCCTTTCTTTATGAACAGGAATGTGCGAAACCTTGGAACTATATTGCAAACTCATGAAGCGAATTAAATAATACTTGGTTGTTAAAACAATACGGCTGATAACCTACTTACGGTTCAGTCATTTGGGGCTCTCTTGACAAGAAAACCAGAATGGCCCCCAGAAGAAGTGCTCCGATCACCAATACAAACCCTGGTCTGTAGGTATCGGTGATATCAAACAATAGCCCAACCAATACAGGGGCCACAGCTGTACCAAGTATTCTGATTGGTTGTGTTATACCTCTTATGGATCCTATATGTGCCCGACCGAAATATCGTGCCCACAAAGATTCACTTAGAGGAATGGTTCCCCCAAATCCAAATCCATATAGGAAAAACCCTGCCAATAACATTGGAATCAGTGAAATTGGACCCGATAATAACATTAAAGACACACCGATTGAGGATATAGAATAGGCTACCATCACAAGAAATTTCGGGTGAAATCTTTGCATTGCAAACCCCCACACCGGCTTTGATGACAGATTGGCAAGGCCGTTGACTGAAATACCAATTGCGCCGACAGTTCGGGCAAACCCTGACTCCTGAGAAAAGGGAATTGCATGTATCAGCACACAAGCAAGCCCTGCCGCTATCAAAGTAAACCCAAAGGCTAGGAACCAAAAACTACTGGTATTGATTGCTTCTGAACGATTGAGAGGTCGGAATTCAGATTCAGGTATATCCAAGAAACTAGGATCATCATAGTCGTCAATCCCGTCAGGTAAAAGGCCATGATCCTCTGGGGTTCGACGCATAAAGAAACTTACAGGGATAATCAGAATAAGTATAAAAACACCAAGGGAAAAATACCCGGTTCGCCAACCAGAGGTGTCTACAACTCCAGTCAAAAACAGAGGGGTTATTAAGCTACCGAGAGATATTCCCGACGACCCTAGCGCCAGTGCCCATCCCCTCTTCCTGACAAACCACTTATTAACAGCAGAATTCACAACAAATGGACTAAATAAATTCCATCCAACGAATCCAGCAATTAAATATACGAATAAATAAACCATTAAACTGGACTGGATCCCAAGTAGGACCAGGCAGACAGCACTCATAGAAGCCCCGGTGAATATCAGCGGTTTGGGTCCTCTCTTATCAAGAATACTTCCGACTACTATGCTCGAGAACGCTCCCGTACCAATTGCAATGGAGGGTCCCAACGTATATTGCCAAACTTTCCAGCCTAGATCGTCCACCATGGGTAGAGTGAATACGCCAATGGCAGATTGGCTTACACTCAGGAATGCAAAATTACAAAGGATAGCTCCTAAAACTATCCACCAGCCGTAATAGAGACGTGAGAACATCTAAACATACTAATGCATTTGAATTGGAGAATAGAATAGATTTTAAGTTGATAAAACTGGAGTTTATTCATGGCATACCAACCAGTCGTTAACAATGCTAGAGTTGTTGAGCCTCAGTCGCTAAATCTCAACGAGAAATTTATGCATTCTGCAAACAGCTCTGAATGAAGAATCCGGGCTTTTTAATACTGGTATTACTAATACTGTTTTCCTGTTCCTCTGTTTCTGAGGATGGTCCACAGGAACCTTTCGCTTCGCCAACTAAATTAGTGACCCAGCCTAAGGGTCTTGATGTAGAAACCAAGAATGCATCAACAGCGACACCACCATTTGTATTCGTCCCCCCAGCTAATATTACCCCCTCTCCGATACCCCTTACCCCAACTTCCACATCGACTCCCCACACACCTCTTAGTTCCCTGAATATCGAGAGAATGTTTCCGAAGGTCTCTTTCAAGAGAATGGTTGACCTAGTATTCTCGGGCGTTGGTACCCCGCAGGCGTTCCTCGTTTTGCAGCCAGGTAGAATCGTGGTATTTAACTTCAATGAAAGAGATCCGCAACCTCAAGAATTCTTAGACATCCGGGGCAGGGTAAGTGATAAAGGCAACGAGGAAGGTCTTCTGGGAATGGCCTTATCTCCAGATTTTTCGGGCGACGGGCATTTCTACCTCTACTATTCCGCCGCGAACCCAAGACGTTCTGTACTTTCCCGATTTACCATCAGACCAGGCGATATTAGCAGCGGTGATCCGAGCAGTGAGCGAGTGATATTTGAGGTACCTCAACCTTATTCCAATCACAATGGAGGACAGATTCGCTTTGGCCCACAAGGCCTGTTATATATCGGTCTTGGCGACGGGGGTAAAAAAGGGGACCCTATCGGCAATGGACAGAACCTGACAACGCTGTTGGGTTCAATTATTCGCATCGACGTTAGGACGTTAGACTCGAAAGGTACATACACCGTCCCTTCCGACAATCCTTTTACAGGTTCCTCCAACGCAAAAGGCGAGATTTGGGCGTATGGGCTACGAAATCCATGGCGATTCAGCTTCGATTCTCAGACAGGAAGCTTATGGGTTGGGGACGTTGGACAGAACGATTTTGAGGAAATCAACCTGGTGACAGGGGGGAGCAATTACGGATGGAACATAATGGAGGGATCTCATTGCTATGCTGATTCGGATGAAGCATGCGACCAGTCAGGGTTAGAGCTTCCTGTTGCGGAGTACGGCCGTGAGGAAGGTTGTTCCGTGACGGGCGGTTACGTTTATAGAGGTTCGAGATTACCAGAATTAGCAGGGGCCTATGTATATGGAGACTATTGCACTGGAAAAATATGGGCTCTAAGGCATGATGGTAACGAGATTACCGAGCACCTGCAGATCGCCGATTCATCCTTGAACATATCGTCGTTCGCCCAATCTCCTGCTGGAGAAATATTCATACTTTCCTTTGACGAGAAAATCTACCGGTTTACCCGTTAGTCTGATCCAAATATTTTCTCTCGGCGAGGCTCCGATTATTGATTCTGACTCACATACCGGTTTAGGTAGCACCTATCTATGGTGTCAAAGACCGACGAAATATGATGTCACTCATTCTACAAACTCCAGTATTTTTCTGAAATAATTTTCTCCACCAATGATGTATGTATCGTTGTGGTCCGCCCCTACAACAGCGTAAAAAGACTTGTTAACATTAGCTAAATCATAAATCTTTTCTCCCATCTCAATTGGAACAACCGAGTCATTTGTTCCATGAATAACCATGAGTGGAGAGCCAAGACTGCCGGCCATTGAACCAGAAGCATATCTGTCACGAATCAGTAGATTGACCAAAAATTCAGGAAGATAAGGGTAGTGAATTTTTGCCAAAGCCACTGTAGAGGTGAATGGAGCCTCTATTATGACTCCGCCAACGTCATATATTGATGCCATTTTAAGAGCAACTGCGCTACCTAAGGATCGCCCGAAAAAAAACACATTCTGAGTGCCTTCTTCGGATCCTACTCGATCTATCAAAAAATCCACTGCAGCTTCAGCATCCAAATACAACCCTGATTCCGAAGGTGATCCCTGACTTAATCCATAACCTCTATAGTCAAAAATAAAGATACTGGCTCCCACATAAGTATGCATCAGTTTTATGTAATCCAACCGGTCACCTATATTTCCAGCATTTCCATGAAACCAGACCAGCGCAATCTCACTCTCGCCAGGTAGGAACCATCCGTGTAGTTCAATTCCATCTGCAGAAGTTAAGTAAACATCCTCATAATTTAGGCCAACATCCGATGGGGTCATAGGCAGTTCATGGTTTGGAAAATACACAAAATATTTATCTAACACCAGGCACCCGGTTTGAATAATCGAAATGAGAATAATTAACATCACAACAAAGGTGACAGAACACAATTTACCCCTAATAAAAATCAACATAAAGAATGTCCGAAATCAAATAAACCTAAACATATTAAAGTAGTCTAATTAGTTTAATTCACTCATACGCGGGAGCGGGCGGGCGCATCTTTAATCCCTCTTATTTGATCACAGCATAGCTGTAACATTGATAGGTGTGAGATTGGTCTGACTGGAGCCGTCGATGTTCATCACGTATATCTCATGGTTGCCATCGCGGGTGGAATGGAAAGCGATCCTTGCACCATCGGGCGTCAGCGTGGGAGTTGGCGTGGCAGCGGACGCAGTAACGGACTGCTGTGTGCCGCCACATCCGATAGTCCAAAGCATAAAAATCAAGCACGGAAACATTAATGGTTTGCTGAATTTCATACCATCTCCTCCTTGGCAATTCTAGTCTATCGTGCAGGATTACCGAATCATAACGTTTCATGGCTAAGAATAGGCCACTTCTAATGAATCCTCATAAAATCCTCCTATAGGCAAGATTGTAAATTAAGACCATCTGCTGCAACCTTATTACCATAGAGTTAAGGGGATAATGCGGGAAATATGAAGCATCTAACATATGTAATCGTTGCAGGATTGATATCCCTACTAATAGCTTGTGGCGTAAATACTGAAAATGTTGATGCTACTGATGAGGTGAGTCTTGTAAAAGAGAAAGCTGCAATTGCGGACACAGCAACATCTTTACCGCCAACATCTACTCCTGTGACTAAGCCCACGGCAATCCCGCCACCAACCCAAACA
>DLRJ01000016.1 GCA_002500485.1 Dehalococcoidia bacterium UBA7891 | reverse complement strand
GCGACGCGGAACTTCTATCTGAGCATCGGTTTGGAGATGTGAAAAGTGACTAAAGATGTTTTCTTTCTCAGAAAAGTGGTGTAAATCACTCTAATCTAGAACAGCTTGAATTTTGTTTGTATAAATAATAAAAAAAGCGAAATTCTCCTCGAAATGAAAAAGATTCTTACCACTCTAATGTTGGTACTAGCGCCCGTTTTCGGTCAAGTAATTGACTTTACTGTAGACTTTACTCCATATGTTATCTACTACCTGTCGGCAGTGGACATAAGCACTGGGGAGTCAAATGTTCCTCTCTTCTTGGCAAGACTTGAAAGGACACAGTCTGCACCTAACAGCGTTCCTGTGCATATTGATTTTGAGATTACAGTTCAATCTGACGCTCTTGGATTTTACGAAGAAGAGACACTTGTTCATATCAAGACTAAGGAAGAGAGTCCACTGATTCTCACAGCTCCCATCACCATGACTAACCAGATGTTAACCTTAGATACTAGGCAGTTGCTTGATGATGCTGGGAATCTAGTTAACATGAATTTAGAAGTTGTGGAGACAGTAGATATTGAACAGACAGATGAACTTCTTAATGCAGTAATAACCACAGGAAGACTCCCGGATGGTATATACCGCTTCATGGTAACTGCTACGCCGGAAGGGGGGTCACCTGAGATGAGGGATGATGTTCTGAATGTTACATCACCACTGGATCTTCAGCTTGTTTCTCCCGGTGGAGCTTTGGCTGATACTACCTCAAATGAAATATATACATCTTACCCTGTTTTTCAGTGGGATTCAGATCCGTGCATGATCCCGGATGGATGTGAATTTTATATTCGTGTCGCACAATTTATACCGACCGAACATTCTTCAGTAGATCAGGCGATAGAATCGACAACGAGATTACCTCTTGATCAATCACTTGGATTCTATAACGTCGGTAGCGGATTGACCTCTTTACAATATCCTGCTTCCGATGCAGGAGATCTTGAGCCGGGAAGCATTTACGTCTGGCAGGTCAAGAAAGTCATACCCACAACCTTCGGCAGTGAAGAGCTATTTAGCGAAATATTAGTATTTAAGGTGAAAGATTTTTCTGAGGAGTCCGACTCGGATGATGGAGCAGGCGGTGGAAGCGACATGGTCATTCAGTTATTGCAGACATTATTAGACGAAGGCGATTTCGAGCAGATATTTGGCGAGAACGGTTCCCTATCAGGATATTCTTCAACCGGCACGATTCAGCTAAATGGATCTTCAACAGATAATTCTACTGTCCAAGCGATGATATCTGAGGGATTGAACGATAAGATAATTTCGGTAGAGGTTTCAGAATGAACCGCTGGTTGTCGTTTGTACTCATTTTATCGATTTCGCTCTTATTTGGCGCTGATAAAGTTGCCATGGCAGTAAAAGTAAAAGGCGACGTGAAAGTTTATAAAGTTGATACTGCTGACGGTATTTCTCTAAAACCCGGAACTCCAATACACGATCAAGATAAAATCGTTTCTAATGGAAAGAAATCCTCTGCGATGATTATGTTTTTGGACGACAAATCTATACTGAAAATTCGTGAAAATTCTCAATTTGTTGTTGGAGGAAAGAAATCACCCGAAGGAATATCTAAAAATATAAATCTAGGTTACGGTAAGATGACAGCAAATGTTTCACCTCAAAAGGGTAAGCAGTTCGTCGTTTCTACACCTACGTCTGTAGCATCTGTCAAAGGGACTGAGTTCTTTATCTCAAGTGACCCGACTGATGGTGATCAGTTTATTTTGTTCTCAGGATTGTTAGAAGTTGAGAACGGCGTGAGTGGTCAAATTATTAACATGACTGAAGGTGAGACAGCTAACTCTTCTCCGGATGGAGATTTGGAATCTCATGAAACCACTGAAGAAGAGATGGAAGAGTCAGAAGAAGAGGACTCAGGGCAAGTGAACGAATTACGCTTTCAGTTTGAAGATGAATCCGGCAATACTAAAGAAGTTATCATCCAATTCTCCGAATAGGTTATAGAAGTGAGAAAAATAATTTTTCAACTTTTTCTTTTCAGTTCATTTCTTTTCGGTCAGCAGATAATAGTAATGTCTCCTGAACCAGGATCAAAACAGTCAGGCGCAGATTTGCTTATTGCTGCATCGTTGTACAGTTTAGAAAATGTAACTCCTGAAGTTGTCTCCCTCTTCCTTGATGAAGAAGATATTTCCGGTAGAGCATTTATCGATCCAGACATGGTGAGCTACGTCCCATCTTTGCTAACACCGGGTATTCATCATATTAAGCTCGTAGCAGGGAAAGTTGATTCTGTCGCCTGGTCATTCGAAATATTGGGAAAGAAAAAAGCAATAGCAGCAGAAAGGTCAACGTTCAGTGTGAGAGGGGATATTACTTCCAGCAGCAGTATAGATAAGATTGATGAAGCATCACTGAATGTTAACCAGATCGCAGTTAATCTGAAAGGTACAGTCTTTAAGGAGATTGGTTTCAGGACTAAACTCAAATTGACCTCCGATGAGGATCCTTTATTTCAACCAAGGAATATATATGGTTTTGGTCTGACATTTGGTAGATATGGTCATCTCAAACTTGGTGATTCAAATCCTCGACTGTCTCACTTTACTTTAGCTGGAAAACGAATCCGAGGTCTCGATCTAAATCTAATGTTGGGTCCTATCAATTTTACCTTTATTAAAGGTGAGGTCAATCGAGCAATCCAGGGAGGAAGTGAAATAGATCAAGTCTATTCCCATTCCATTGAGAGTGATACAGCGGGAACAAAGTTTATGGCTCTTCAGCGCAAAGGGCATACGTTTGGACAGGATCTCTTAGCTGGAAGATTTGGTCTTGGTCGGGGTGAAAAGTTTCGATTTGGGCTTTCCTTTCTTAAGGTAAAAGATATTGTAAATAGCGTGGATGCTGTCATTGATGATGCTTTGATTGAAATTAGTCTAGCTGATACTGTTTTCGGACTTCAGGAAGGTGACACGTTAACTTATGATGAACTTATTAATGTGTTGGAGAGTCAACAGTTGGTTTTGTCTGATGTTAGCGACTGGTCAGGAGTAAAACCGAGGGACAATATAGTTGTAGCAACTGACTTGGGACTGTTCTTGGATCACAAACGGATTGCCTTAGAAGGTGAAGCAGCATTCAGCTTGCTCAACAACGATATTTCCCAGGGAGTTCTAACCCTTGCAGACTTGGATACTCTTTTGGATTCCCTTCAAGATAATTCAATTGGTGGTTTCATGGACCTTGGCGCTTTTCCCGACCCTGCCGACTATGAAAATATTTTTGTAATTAATCAAAATATGGTACCTCTTTCACCCATATCTCCGGAACTATTTGCTGACAGCGGAGCCATTTCTTTAGGCGAAGCGCTTCTATCAATGCCGTCTCTCGCTTTGCGAGCAAAAGCCACTTTTAACTACTTCGGAAATCTGTTCGGTTTTGAGTTTTCTCAAGTTGGACCTGAGTTTACCTCTCTTGCAAATCCTTATTTAGTTACGGACAATAGAGAGTGGAAAGTGACTGATAAGCTAAGGCTGCTGCAAAACAGATTATTTTTTACTTTAAGTTATAAACATCAAAATAATGGAATCGCTGGCAATATCGAGAATATACGTAATCAAAATACATTTTCAGTCGGCGTCAATGTAATGCCAGGTCCCGGTTTACCTACTGCAAATATAAAGTATAAAACTGTCAAAAGAGATAATGGTGTAACAGAACCAACTCTAATTGACAGTGTTTCATATTCCGACAATCGAGATAAGACATTCCTTTCCAATATCATGATTAGTACCAGCTACAATTTTAGTATCGCTAAGTTCTCCAATTCCATCATGGGTACTTTCATCAATGTAGAAAAAGAAGATGGATACACTAATAGAGATTTCGACACTACTTTTGTTGATCCATCACTTTCATCTCAAGTAATAAGTTTAGCTTTAACAACAAGGTTTCCATTTCCTCTTACCACAAATATGGCTGTAACCAATAATACCAGTGAATATAGTATAGGTCCAGGATTAAGGACCAATCTGGATTTCTTAACTGCCGCTATTAATGGTGATTATAAGCTGAATCAGCTTGGGTTAGTTGTTCTTGGTGGTGTTAATTATGCCAAAGGAACGGGAGCAGCAGATGTCTCGTGGATTGGTATAAAAGGTGGTCTCCGCTATAGGATATTGGAGAATCTCAATCTGAATGCTACTGGAGAGCTTAGAGATAAAACAGCAAACGGTGAGAAATCCACTTCTATAATTGCCAGGGCTAATCTGGCCTATACATTCTAATTTATTTTCTGAGAAGTAACGTTTTAATTAGATTAAAGCCCATAACTTAACTCGAGAGTTTCCCAAGGTGAGAAAAGAATAATCGGTGTTCCAAAATTCAGATCACTTAAATAACCAATTCCGAATAATGGGCCTGCACTAACGGATGGAGTTATTGAGAATTTATCAAATTCTGCAGACTTGTATCCAATCTGACCGTCAAAAGATATTAAAAACGATTTTACATCTGTAATTCCAAGAAACTCATCCCATTCCCAATAAAGTATCCTTCTTCCCCAAGCTGTGCATGGCTGGCCGGGAGCGACGCGGAACTTCTATCTAAGCCTCAGTTATGAGTTATAAAAATAGGTAATCACAAGAGATAATCTGGTAAGGTAATTCCTTCATTTAAACCAGGTTCTTCCTCTGGTTCCCCAGCTGCTAAACGGAACGGTACCACACCTGCCCAGATTGGGAGCGAGGAATCTTCTTCATCGTCAATGGGCTGCCCGGTGCGGATCTTGGCTGACGCTTCTTCAATATCAACGGCAACCACTGCTGTCATATCCAGTTCTTTCTGATTTGGATGCCGGACATCCCTCCACCGGCCG
>DLRJ01000102.1:2746-3041 GCA_002500485.1 Dehalococcoidia bacterium UBA7891 | reverse complement strand
TTGTCCATGACCACTTTCTTTTTAATGAACGTTCAACCAGGTAATCCTGCTGATCATAGTTAAAGTTTGGAATAGGCACACGTGAATCCTCTTCCCTGGCAGGTGTTGGGAATTCTCCTATATGAACACCATAATACTTACCTCCTTGGACCAGGTGGATGTGCCTCAGATTTTCTGCAGCCAACTCAATACCATTCAAAAGATTATCCAACAGCCTTAGGTTGTCCTCAGGACTTTCTAGTACCTGTTCCGCATGGGTCGCCCGTCCACAATAAAATACATGAGTGACGTCTAC
>DLRJ01000102.1:0-2351 GCA_002500485.1 Dehalococcoidia bacterium UBA7891 | reverse complement strand
ACTCCCTCCAGAATTATTTCAGGTTCTCGTCTGGCAAAGCCATAAACTTTCCATTCTTTTCTTAATGAAAGCTCTCGCGCTAGGGCCGTACCAACTGCTCCACTAACACCACCAATCAGGGCTACATATTGTTTCATTGTATAACCATATTTGTGATCCAAAGTTTGGCCAATTAAACTGCACCAAGTTGGATAAGAGTTTCATAGACCGCTTGCTGAGTAACTTCATTACAGACACATGGGTTTCCTATTTCACGTAAAAGGACAAAATTTATCTTCCCATTTATTGTTTTTTTATCATGCAGCATTCTCTTATAAAGTGCATCTTTTTTCCAGTGTGTTTCATTTGAAAGATCACTTAATTTCACGGGCATTTCTACATCATTTGCATGGTCTCTCACTCTTAGACTAATCCCTTTCTCACATAAACCAATTCTTTCAGACAAGTCACATGCTGCAATTAATCCAAGCTCAACAGACAATCCATGTTGAAATTTGCCAAAACCCGCATGAGCTTCAAATGCATGGGCAAAAGTATGGCCAAGATTCACCAAAGCACGTTTCCCCCTGTCAAGCTCGTCTTCACTAACAATACCAGCTTTCGTTTCACAACCCATCCTAATCACTTCGACCAATGCCGAATTGTTACAGGACATGATTGTAGAAAAGTTTTTTTCAAGCCACGTGAATTCATCCTCTCCACGCAAAAGACCATATTTGACGATCTCGCCATAGCCTGACTTCAGTTCATCAGAAGGTAATGAGGATAGGAGAGAAACGTCATTCAGTACAATTCGAGGTTGTAAAAAACTACCAACCAAGTTTTTTCCTTGACGAGTGTTGATTCCATTTTTACCACCTACTGAACTGTCAACCTGTGACATCAAAGTAGTTGGAATCTGGACCAAATCAATGCCGCGCATAATGAGCCCTGCCGCAAATCCGGCAACATCTCCCACAACTCCTCCACCAAAGGCAATGACCACACACTGTCTGTCGATACCATGGGCAAGCATGCTGTCCAATAATTTTTCCAAACTACCGAATGATTTAGCATCCTCACCTCCCTCAATCCTGAATAAATCCCAACTATCAGTAATTGAGTCCAAAGTCGGTGATAATAAATTCAAATACTTGTTTGAGACTATTTTATCACTTATAACAGCCACCCTCCTTCCAGCTATGATTGGATCCAAAAATGGTTTTGAGTTCTGTAAAAGTTCTGGGGCAATTATAATATCATAGCTTCTCGAACCAAGATTAACACGCAGAGTTTGTTTCAATTTTTTTCTCTATTTGAAGGTGGTATCTTTATTTCAGTTTCTTCACCTTGCTCCAGACGATAAATTGTATTCTGTGATTCGCCCAAATTGATCATTTCTTTGCCAGAAAGATTTTTGAGGATGCCCCTGATAAACTTGTTGACTATCCCATGACTCACCATCAGTTTTAATGTCCCGTCACCCATCAGTTCTTCCAGTAAAGAGCGAAGTCTTGCTTCAAAGTCTGCTCCACTTTCGCCACCCGAAGGATGGAAACGCATTGGATCTTGCAATCTTAGCTTGGCCTGTTCGGGGAATATTTCAGCTACTTTGTCCCATCCGAAAGTACCAGATATTTCACCAAGATTAAAATCGTTAAGCCTTTCTTCAATTATGAGCTCACTGCCAAAGCAATCAATTCCTTGGGCAATTATCTTAGCTGTTTGGATTGCTCTGTCCAACGGGCTTGTATAAATCTTCAATTCCTGATTAATAAAAATTCCTGAAAGATAGTTTCTTATTGCTATAGCCTGGCTAATACCCAAATCAGTTAAGGGTGAATTAACCTGCCCCTGAATTCGTCCTGCACGATTCCATTCACTTTCACCATGACGAACTAGTATTAAAGTTGTCAAAGATACCTTTCAATCAGAATTAGTTAAAATTGGATAATAATAGGAGAAAATAGGAGATAAAATCAGAAGCTCAAATTATCTGTAGAACATTGAAACATATCAAATGTTTTCATCAACTCGTCTAAGCTCAGATTAACTTTGTCAGCATTAAAGCAATGACAAACTATCCTGTAAAAACTCGGCGAATTTCCTCATCAGCCATTTCTTTACCCAAATATGCTTCAACAACTGAGTGATTTCTCTTAACCTCTTCAGGAGTCCCTTCGGCAATTTTCTGGCCATGATCTAGCACAGTAATCCGTTCACAAGTGTTCATAACTAATTTGAGGACATGCTCCACCACAACTACAGTTAATTGATAACGCTCTTTGAGGGTGAGAATAGTATCCATTAAATTGTCAATATTTACTGGTGAAAGGCCTGCACCAGGTTCATCAAGTAGTAATAATTTAGGT
>DLRJ01000061.1:2411-2885 GCA_002500485.1 Dehalococcoidia bacterium UBA7891 | reverse complement strand
TTTCTTCCTCATCCTGGGAAGATTTCACCTCAAACTGAAGGGTGTTTTGATCTATAAATTTTATTTTTTCTATAGGTAGATGCTGCGCATCCCATGGATCAAGAGTAATGCGGGTCAATTCAGCGGCTATTTTATCGTTGTCAAATATTTGTTCCTTTTTACCCCTTATTGGATCAACAACATAAAATATTTTTCCTTCGGATGTCTCCCATTCGTACCAAAAATTTTCTGTCCCTTCAATCCATTTGGGATTAATAGATGTACTGTACATGAGCTTTTTAATTTTATAGGGTGCAAATCTTCCTGCTAATTGATAATTGGCTTTCCTCGTCAAATTATCCTCACCTGCCATTAATGGCATTATTAAGGAAAAGCACAGATAGCCCATTGCATATCTTTGTTTCATTTTAACCTCCAATAACTGTGGGGAATATTGATTAGTCAAGTGTCTGAACCGGTGATGGCCACATACCA
>DLRJ01000061.1:0-2094 GCA_002500485.1 Dehalococcoidia bacterium UBA7891 | reverse complement strand
TGATGGCCACATACCAGTAGGTAACTTACAAAAAACTACACACCAATGTGGGTGTCCTCTATAAACAAAATAGCCATCCCACGGGGGCTTTTTGAGCCAGAGGCGTTTCATTCTTTCATCCTTTTATATATCCTTTCGACCTCTGAGCAATGAGCTCCGAAAAAAGTCCTGCGCCGAATTTATTCATTATAGATATTTAACAAACCAGTTTACGATTGAGCTTGTTGAGCGAATCCGGTTTATAGTTTTTCGAAACCCATGTCCTTCATCAGGAAAAAGGATGTATTCAACGGGTACACCTCGTTTTTTTAGATTTTCTACTACTTGTTCTGCTTCCACTACCGGTACATTGGTATCATTTGCACCATGCAAAACAATTGTAGGGGCTCGCACCTGATCAACCATATGAATTGGAGAAAGACTTTTTAAGAGGTCTTTTTGAGTCACAGGGTCACCATATTCTATTGTTGAAATGGCAGCCATCCAAGGTTCTGTATTGGCAAAAAAAGTTTCAAAATTCACTACTCCAAAAAGATTTGCTCCAACACTTATCAGGTCAGGATAATAAGCCAGGCCGGCCAAAACCATATATCCACCATAAGATCCTCCCATAATCCCAATGCGTTGAGGATTAGCGATGCCACTACTAATTACATATTCGACACACGACTTAATGTCTTTAATGCCATTAAATCGTAATTCACCATTATCTAGGTTAACAAACTTTTTCCCAAAGCCGGAAGATCCTCTCACATTTGGTGCGAGTATGGAGACCCCTTGAGCCAAAAGAGCTTGGTAGTCGCTCCTAAAGCGAGGTCGCTCTTGTCCTTCCGGGCCTCCATGGAAACTAAGGACAATTGGGCCAGGCTCGTAACTTGATTGAGAATGATATAACCATCCCGTTAGCTTGAGTCCATCATGAGCAGAAAAATGGACAAGTCTTGGAGCTATCAATGTTTTTAGATCAACCCCTGCGTGTGGGCTGAAGGTGAGCTGTCTAAATTGATAAGTTTCCGTATTGAGAATCCAAATATCCCTTGGGGTTGTTGCACCTGAAAGTTCAACTGCAATCCATTTCCCATTTTTTGAAAAGTCAATACCTCTGACGATTTCAGAAGGAAGACTTATAGTGTTTTTTATGACTTGATTTTTTTGCAAATCAAAAAAGGTTAGTTCATTCCGGCCGGAGACATTCCATATTAATGCGGCCAGTGTAGCATCATTATTCAATTTGAAATTCTCAAGTTCAGCATCAGATCTCTCAACAAGAATTTCTATTGGTCCAGGTTTACCTTTTTTTGTGATCTTGATTTTTCCAAAAGCGACAAGATTCCGGTTCTTATTAAAGCCAACATAGATTTCTCTCTCACTAGAGGAAAATTGTCCAAAAAATGTACCGGGACCTTTATGATCTGTAACAATTTTCTCCTGACCTGTTTGCGTTTCGATAAGAAATAGATCGTTACTGCCACGACTCTCCAATCTGTTGAGAATAGCGTATTTCCCATCAGTGGTTATATCAGAAAATGATCCTATACCTTTACTCTTTGAAATAAGTTCTAATTTCATATTTTCCATATCTACCAAATAAGCATCCATAGCGGTAGATAATCGGCGATTAGAAGACATCATAAGCTTTCTTCCATCAGAAGTCCAATTACCCAAACGGTTGGTTTCATTCCCCCCATCTGTAAGAAGCCTAATCTCTGAACCATCTGGACGAATGATATAAATCTGTTGATTCATACCCCCACCAGGAGCCATTGAAAAAGAAAGCCATTTCCCGCTAGGAGACCATGCGACACTGCCAATAGGATCATCCAGTGAAGTTATTAGTGTAGGCCAGCCTCCTTCTCTCGGAATTGTCCAAATTTGGGGGACCCCATTCATATTTGAAATAAAAGCCACAGTTTCTCCATCAGGAGAAAAACTAGGAGACCAACAGGCACCAATCTTTGCCATCATTGCAACTGATGTTTCAATAGTATTCTTTTCTTGAGCTTTTATGACTGAAGTATGAAACAATAATAGAACTATTATTATCAAGCTTGATTTTTTCTTCATATTATTAACTCCAAAAAATTATATCACGAT
>DLRJ01000151.1:855-11537 GCA_002500485.1 Dehalococcoidia bacterium UBA7891 | reverse complement strand
ATGTAGGCTTACTGGGTGAAGATCGCTATCTAGAACTTAGACAGGAGAATCTACCAACGGAGATCCTATTAGCAAACCTAAAATACGGTAATTGTTCCCTTACCCTTGGAGTTCCTAATTCATGGGCAGATGTGAGTTCTATTGCTGACGTGGCCGAAGTGGCAGTGGAATTCCGAGAACGAGGGTTGAGTATGAGGGTTGCAACCAAATCACCACGCCTTACGGAAAGGTATCTACTTTCTCATGGAATAAATTATTTTTCGCTAGTCCGATTAAGTGGAACGTTGGAGCTCGCGCCTGAAATGGGCTTTGCTGACATAATAGCTGATATAACTTCAACTGGCACGACCATGAAAGAGAACCAACTGAAAACGATACAGGGTGGAACAATTATTGAATCAGAGGCCTGTCTGATAGGTAACACAAACGAATTGTCCTCAAATGTAATTAAACTAGGTACAGCAAAACAGTTTATAAAGACAATTATAAGTAATTTTGAGAGTAAATCGAGTGGGATTGATGTCAGGTACAATCTGTAGAAAGAAAAGTTAAAAGCCGTCTATAAATATGCCTAACTTGCCCACTCATATACATTTTTCGTTTGAATCACTTGGAAAATATAACGATCTCGACTTGAGCAAGAATCTGGATGTATATCTTTTAGGGTCCACAGCTCCAGATATAAGAGTGATAACTAAACAAGATCGGTCCTTTTATCACTTTGTAAAGTTGGATTTTGATGGGGTGGGGGATGGGATCCGAAATATGCAATCCTTTCATCCTCAACTGAATTATCTCAAGGAAAAAGATAGCCATACAAGGTCATTTATGGCTGGATATGCCTCTCACCTGATTTTAGACGAAACATGGATTACAACAATGTTTCGTCCATTTTTTTCAGATGTGAATCTTTTCGGGGGCAGAAATCAAGGTCTTATTCTGGACCGGGCGCTCCAAATGCAATTAGACAAATCGTATTGGAAAACTTTGGAACAAAATTTGGCACATGTTGAATCATGTGAGATCGAGGTAGATGTGGAATTCCTGCGGGAAGAACCGCTGAAAGAATGGCAGAAATGGATATCCACATTGCTCAACCGAGAATTCTCATGGGACAGACTGGAATTCATGGCTAACCGAATCGCCAAAGGAAATTCACAGCACCCAGTGGTAGACCTTGCAAAAGATTTCATCGCGGACCCGGTGGGGGGTGTAGATGATATTCTCGAAAGGCTCCCAAATGGAATTTTAGAAGAATTTTCAAATCAGAGTTTGGAAAATATAGACAAAGCTCTCAAAGAGTTTACCTTATGAGAAAAGTGATCGGAGTCGAACAATCTCTAGATATTCTTTCTAAAAATAGGGGTATCGATCTAGAAGGGGATCCCAAATACATCTCACAATTTTCTGAGGCTATATTTGGGGAGAAAATGAGTTTATTGGATTATGTAAAAGAAATACTTACTAAGGTTAAAACAGGTGGAGATAAAGCTATTTATGATCTTTCATCAAAAATAGACGGGCAAAACCTGAAACAGATTTCTATGGGTAAAAAAGACCTTGAAAATGCCTACAAACACATACCTCCCAATCTTCGCGAAGCTCTAGAATTTTCGGCCAATCGTATTAAAAATTTTCATGGACGATCTATGCCAACCGATTGGCATGATAATGCTGAAGGGTATGGTCAAAGATATGTTCCTGTAAATTCGGCGGCTGCCTATATACCAGGTGGTACCGCAAAATATCCTTCTACAGTGCTCATGACAGCCATACCAGCTAGGGTAGCCGGAGTTGAAGAAATAGCTATAACATGCCCGATGCCTAAGAGTCCTTTGGAATATGCTTCCGTGCTTGCAGCAGCGTATATATCAGAAGTAGATCAGGTTTATTGCGTAGGAGGAGCACAATCCATCGGAGCCTTGGCATACGGTACCGAATCAGTATCGAAAGTAGATTTTATATGCGGCCCAGGTAATGTGTTTGTCACTTTAGCTAAAAAACTAGTCTATGGAGAGGTTGGCATAGACGGCCTCTATGGGCCTACAGAGACTGTAGTGATCGCCGACGAACATGCTAACCCAACATTGTGTGCTGCTGACTTAATCGCCCAAGCTGAGCATGATTCTTTAGCACGTCCAATCCTCATAACCACCTCTCCAAACATTGCTGCGGATGTAGAGGCTGAGATTTATTTACGCTTATCCAGATTAGACCGATCGGAAATAGCTACCAAATCAATTGAAACTCAGGGATTTATAGCAATAGTCAATAATCTTGAAGAGGCTTTGGAATTATCAAATTCATTCGCCCCGGAACACGTCTGCATAGCTACCAATGACCCAGAGAAGTTAGTCCCGGCAATAAAAAATGCCGGTATGATTTTTGTTGGAGAATTATCACATGAAGTACTCGGAGATTATGGAGCCGGTCCAAGCCATGTAATGCCTACCGCAGGCACGGCCCGTTTTAACTCTGGGTTAGGGGTGCAAAGTTTTCTTAAGACTATACCTGTGGTTACCATCGATTCTGATAATTCTTCAAAATTAGGGCATGTGGCGTCGGTGATAGCCAGAGAAGAAGGTCTAACTGGGCACGCAGAAGCAGCGGAGATAAGAATCGAACTTAACTAGTCCTATAATATGGTTGATTACAACTTTTCAAAGAAAGGCTATACATATGGAAATAGTTGATATACAAAAAATTATTCGGCCACATCTTGTGGATATTAAAACTTATGAAGCAATGGAGGCGCCAGAGGCCTTAGCGAAGAAGAGTGGTATCCCAGAGTCGGAAATCATCAAGTTGAATGGAAATGAAAACCCATATGGCGGTTCTCAAAAAGCTTTGGATGCCGTCGCTAAAACCCCGCTTCATATCTACCCAGACCCAAACCAAACAAATATGAGAATTGCCTTATCAGAATACACTGGTATGCCATCTGAAAATATTGTTGTGGGATCAGGGGCTGATGAACTAATAGATCTAATTTTCAGGCTGTTTATATCTGAAGGAGACAAAATATTAGACTGCGAACCTACCTTTGGAATGTATAGTTTTTGTGCAAGAGTGGCAGGAGGTGAAATCACACTGGTGCAAAGGGATGAACAATTCGATATTGATGTGCCTTCAGTTTTGGAGAGCATAGATGCCAAAACAAAGGTCATTTTTGTAACTTCCCCAAACAACCCGACAGGTAATATAGCCACTGAGTCCCAAGTGACTGATCTACTCGGTACGGGACTTTTAGTCGTAGTCGACGAAGCCTATTTCGAATTTTCAGGCCAGACTGTACAACATTTAGTTTCGCAGAATGAAAACCTAATTGTGCTCAGAACTATGAGTAAATGGGCAGGATTAGCTGGACTGAGGGTGGGTTACGGTATCATGCACCGTAAATTGGTGAAATATTTCATGGATGTAAAACCCCCATACAACGTCAACATTGCCGCTGAATCTGCACTTATAGCTTCATTGGAAGACGTGAATTATCTCCTAAGCAATGTGGGGAAAATAATAGAAGAGCGAGAAAGGATGTTTGAGCTAATAAATAACCTACCACGTGCAAAAGCTTGGCCTTCTCATGGTAATTATTTAATGTGCGAATTCGAGAAAAACGAGGCAGAAAGAGTATATGTGGAATTAGCCGCAAAGGGTATATTCGTTAGGAACTTTAACTCCCCTAGACTGAGGGATTGCTTCAGAATCGCTATCGGTACTGCCTCAGACACTGACAAATTAATGGCGGCCATGAAGATAATAATTTAACGGGATAATAAAAATGAGTAGAACCTCTGAAAACAAAAGGAAAACTACCGAAACCGACATATCAGTAAAGGTAAACTTGGATGGTACCGGTAATTACAAAGTTGAATCCGGTAATGGAATGTTCGACCATTTGTTAGCTCAAATTTCTCGGCATGGATTAATTGATCTTGAAATTTATGCCTCCGGTGACACTCATGTCGGCTGGCATCACCTTGTAGAAGATACAGCCATTGTGTTGGGAAGGTCCTTCAAGGAGGCTGTCGGGGAGGGTAAGGGGATAGTGAGGATGGGCCACACATTGGTACCGTTGGATGAAGCATTAGTCTTAACCGTCATAGACTATAGTGGGAGAGGGTATTCAATCATCGATTCGCCTCTCACAGAAAGTGATTTGGGAGATTTGCCTTCAGACTTGATTAGACATTTTATGGAGACTTTTTCACGGGAAGGTGGATTCAACCTACACCTTACAGTCATGGCCGGAATAAACAACCATCATATTGCAGAGGCCTCATTCAAAAGCATCGCCAGATCTCTAAAATCCGCTCTTTCGTTTGACCCACGGCAAGGGGAAGCCATATCTAGCACAAAAGGTACAATTAGTGGTTGATTACAGCTCCTGAAGCTCGAATTTATATTCCTCTATGACCGTGTTTGCAAGTAACTGCTCACACATATCAGCAACAACTGACTCGGCCTCTTTTTTTGAAGATTTGTCAATGTGTAATGTTATATATTTTCCAACCCGAACATCTTTAACAGAATCAAACCCCAGCTGGGACAGGGCTCCTGAAACAGTCGCCCCTTGCGGGTCACTGACCGTAGATTTCAAACTAACGTATATATTTGCGGCAAAGGCCATGGTCTAGTTGGAAAACCTCTCTGGTGCATTCGGTGAACTTTCATGAGAATTTATGAAATCTTTTATTCGGTCTTCATCAAACTCATCAAAAGCATCAATAAAAGTCCATGCCGTCAAAGCTATTTTAGTAGGCATCCCCGGATACGGCGACATTACTACTTTCAAATTAGCCTCTCTGGCCCTACCAACTATGCTCCCCAGTGACTCAACTAGTTGCTTACAATCATCGCTAGTAGGTTCAGCGCAGTTATATGCTATGGAAATACCCCCATGCTCAAGGTTATGAATTCGTTTCTCTTCTGGAATATATTCTGTATGTATTCCCCATGAAACGGGAGCAAGCGGTTGCGGATAGTGCCAACCAGATGCAGCTGGTACAGTTCTGTATGCTGGATGTTCTGAACCTTCGTCAATATGATCCTTCCCGTCGGATTCAATCCGCTTTCCTGGTCCATCAGGCACTTTATCAGCTGAACTACCTAAATCACCAAGCATAGGCAAAATGAGCCCTAATATAAGTAAAAGAGCAACGCCTCCGATCGCCAAACCTATAAAGACTCTAGTAAATTTTCTACGGTTTTGTCTTCTCCCTCTACGGGCAGCGCGAGCTTGGGTGGGCGTAGGTCTATTCTTAGGATTTTGTGTACTCATATTCTTTTATCAAAACACCATATTTAATTTTTTATCGTAGGTCTATCTCTGTAAGTTTATCGAAAGCTTCCCGATATCGTATACTCGTTTTGTTAACAATATCATCAGGTAATTTAGGTGCAGGGGGTTCTTTATCCCATCCTTGGTTAGCTAACCAATCTCGTACAAATTGCTTATCATAATTCGGTTGTGTACTACCTGGAGAATATAAGTTTTTATCCCAGAACCTACTGGAATCCGGGGTTAACAATTCATCAATTAAACTCAATTCGCCGTCAATGAACCCAAATTCCATCTTCGTATCAGCAATAATTATATCCTTATTCAGGGCATATCCGTGGGCAAATCGGTATACTTCCAACGTCATCTGTTGCAGCAAGTGGGTCAATTCTCCCCCAATCATATCCTCCATCTTCTCTATGGATATATTCTCGTCATGGCCAGTTTCAGCTTTGGTGGCAGGGGTAAAGATTGGACGTTCAAAAAGGTCCCCTTCCTTCATACCTGTAGGCATGGAAACTCCGGCTATCATCCCGTTATCTTCGTATTCCTGAAGAGCAGATCCTGTTATGTATCCTCGAGCCACACATTCAATGTCGATCCTCTCTGCCTTTTTTACTATCATGGATCTACGGCGTACGGCTTCCGAAAGACCCATATCCTCCATATCCATTGCAAAATTGATCAAATGATTAGGAACGATATGGTTTGTCATTCCAAACCAGAACACCGACATCTGATTTAGTATTGCCCCTTTCCCTGGTATCGCATTAGGCATCACAACGTCGTAAGCAGATACCCTGTCAGTGGATACCATAAGTAAAGTTTCTTCATCGATTGAATGCGTGTCGCGTACCTTGCCTCGGTGTACCAATTTAGCAACATTTGATTCTAATAAAATGTCCGAACTATCGATTGACATAGCTAACTAAGAAAGGCCTTATCGAAAATTTCATCAACGTACTTTGTGTAATGAGAATAATCGAAAAGATCAGCTAATTCTTGAGGGGACACTATGTCAGTCACCCTATGATCATTTGATATTAATTCTCTAAAATCCAACCCATTGTCCCAAGTTTTCATGGAATTTTCCTGAACAATCTTGTAGGAATCCTCTCTTGCAAGTCCTTTTTCTATTAGCAAAAGCATGGTCCGCTGAGAAAATAACAAACCTTTAGTGAGTTCCATATTTTCCAACATACGGTCCTCATAAATTCGGAGTCCCTTTATTACCCCCGTCAGTAAATTCGTAATGTAATCTAATGCCAGGCAAGAATCGGGTAGTATCAATCTTTCAGCAGATGAGTGGCTAATATCCCTTTCACCCCATAACGCCACATTTTCCATAGCGGTTATTGAATGACCCCTAATAAGCCTAGCCAAACCACATACTCTCTCAGTCAATTCCGGATTTCTTTTATGTGGCATTGAGGAGGACCCTGTTTGACCTTCTGTAAATGGTTCCTCTACCTCCCTAATTTCTGTCCTTTGTAAGCCCCTAATTTCAGTGGCGATTTTTTCAAGTGTTGCGGCAACCAAGGCCAAGGTTGTAATAAAATGTGCATGCCGATCCCTTTGGATAACCTGATTAGAGATCGGTGCAGGGGACAAGCCGAGAAGATCGCAAACATCCTTTTCAATCGATGGTGGAGCCGTAGCATGCGTGCCAACAGGACCTGAAAGCTTTCCGACAGATATGCTGCCGGTAGCTTCATGAAGTCTTTTCCTACCACGCTTCACTTCATCCCACCAAAGAGCAATTTTCAGCCCGAAAGTAATAGGCTCTGCATGAACCCCGTGGGTCCGACCCATCATCAGAGTATTTTTATGTTTAATCGCCGTTTGTTTCAGTGCGGCTTCTAGTTGTTCTAATTCAAAATCTAAAAGTTGCGCAGCTTCGACCAATTGTAGGCTTGTCGCTGTATCCCAAACATCACTTGTAGTAAGCCCCTGGTGCAACCAGCGCCCTTCTGGTCCCAAGTTGGCCGTCGTAGACTGCAAAAAAGCAGTCATATCGTGCTTTGTACGATCCAATATTTCATAAAATAGATCAAAGTCATAATTAGCCTTTCTGATTTTGACTATATCATCATCAGGAATCAGTCCTGCTTTATTCCAAGCCTCACAGACGGCTATCTCTATTTTTAGCCACTTGTCATATTTATTTTTATCCGACCAAACGGACTTCATCTTAGGCCGGGTGTAACGGTCAATCATTAATTTTCTCTAAACCAAAAAATTTCGAATTTATTTCGCTATATCTGTCCTATAGTACATATTGCTAAAGGTGATTTCACGGATATTTTCGTACACTACTTCAGCTGCTTGATTGATATCTGGTGCCAAAGCATTAACAGCAAGTACCCGCCCTCCATTAGTAATAATTTTACCTTCCCCGTCTAGCTTTGTTCCAGCATGGAATACATTTACCGAATCTCTATCTAATGCCAGCCCATCGATTGGGTAACCCGTCGTGTATGTCGAAGGATATCCACCTGATGCCAATACTACAGCAACACTCGCATCTTTTCTCCAGTCAACCTTAATGGAGTTCAATCGTCTATTCACACAGCTTTCGAATATCTCCAAAATATCAGTTCTAAGGAGTGGCAAAATAGCCTGAGTTTCCGGATCTCCCAACCTACAATTGAACTCCACAACTTTGGGACCTTCCGCTGTAATCATCATGCCCGCAAATATTGTCCCAATGAAAGGCTCATGGTCAGTTCTCATTGCTTCAACAATTGGACTTATCACCAAATCTCTAATTTCATTCTTTAAGTTTTGGTCCCAAACCCGAGGTGGAGAAAATGCCCCCATACCTCCTGTATTGGGTCCTGTATCTCCTTCCCCGATCCTTTTGTAATCACAAGCAGCAACTAGATCAGAAATAGATTCTCCATCCGTAAATGCAAACACACTCAGCTCCCAACCGACTAGAAACTCTTCTATCACCAATGTTGTTCCTGCATCACCAAACACCTTTGTAACCATTACATCTTTAAGTGCAGATATCGCTTCGGATTGATCTTTGCAAATATATACACCTTTACCTGCTGCCAATCCGTCGGCCTTTAAAACCGTAGGAAAAGAATTCAGGCTTTCCAGGTATGAATTAGCACTCTCAGAATCCCGAAAAACTTTGTGTGAGGCGGTTGGGATATCCCATTTTTCCATAACATCTTTTGCGAAAGACTTACTGGATTCCAACTTGGAGGCAGAAGCTGTTGGTCCAAAAATAGGAAGTCCTGACTTCACAAAAACATCCACTATGCCCAAAGCCAAGGGAGCTTCTGGCCCGACTATAGTTAAATCAATTTCTCTCGCCAAGGCAAAATTTTTCAGTGCTTCAATGTCTGTGTCTGCAATTTCGACATTAGTGCCAATTGATTTCGTACCGGCATTTCCGGGAGCTATGAATAGCTTTTCTAGTTTAGGACTCTGATTAATTTTCCAGGCAATGGCATGCTCCCTGCCACCACTACCAATAAGCAGTATTTTCAAGCTCGATTACCTTCCAAATGATATTGTTATGCTCAAGTTTTTTCTACTCCATAGAAGTTTATGGCATTTTCACTAAACACTTTCTGGGCTTCATTTTCACCCAACACATCAAGTACTGTGTAAAAGTCTTGATCCGAATATACTCGGCGTGCCCGAGTGGAAGGTAAATCAGTCCCAAACATCAACGAATCCGGGCTCACTTTATGTATTTTCGTTATGGCTTCCTCTACATTAAGATCTACCCGCCCAAAACCAGTAGCTTTAACAGCCAATCCATCTCGAATAAGATTTAAAAGGATTTCAAGATTAGAATCAGATACACCTAGGTGGTCAATACAAACTTTGGGCAAAGCAGGGATTTTATCCTGCAATTGAGAGAGTGACTCGGGTCCTAGATATAGTTCCACATGCCATCCGACTAGATCATAGATCCTCGTAGCCATAGAGATCAAATCTTCGGCTCCGGCGGATCCTCCCCTGTTTAAATTAAATCTTACCGCTCTAATCCCATGGTTGTCTAAATTCAATATTTCTTCATCACTCACAGTTGCAGGGAGCTGGGTTACACCTACAAACCCTGACCCTAACGTCTTCAAGGCCGCAAGTAAATATGTTTGGTCAAATCCTTGAAATGAGCCAGATACTACAGCTCCACCTACTGAAGTGTAACTACAAATGCGTTCATAGTAATCGTTGATACTAAACTCATCTGGAAGATATCCATCGTTTAATTCAAGAGGGTACCCCTTACTAATGATATGAAAATGGCTGTCGAAAATGGGGAGTTTTGTTGTGTCGTTCATTCCCATTCAGGAGATCGCTTTTCAAGGAATGCGTCAATACCCTCTTTAGCATCTTCCTGAAGTATATTTTTCACCATTACCTGAGAGGTGTATTCGTAAGCTGCATATAAATCTAATTCAGACTGAGTATAAAAAGCGCCTTTACCCACAGACACCGTAGTGGATGCTTTGCTAGCGATTTTGTTAGCTAAAACCATAGTCTCCTTAGTTAATTCTTCAGTTTGAAAATAATTATTTATTAAGCCAATCTCTTTTGCTTTTTTTGCATTAATCATGTCTCCAGTTAAAAGCATTTCCATCGCATGTTTCTTACTTACATTTCGAGACAGTGCAACCATAGGAGTGGAACAAAACAAACCGATATTCACTCCCGGTGTAGCAAACTGTGCTGAATCTGAAGAGGTAGCAAGGTCACAACTAGCAACCAACTGACACCCTGCTGCAGTCGCTATACCTGATACTTCAGCAATCACTGGTCTAGGACATGCAACAATTAGTTTCATCAATGCCGAACACGTATCAAATAATTTTTTAAAGTATTCTTCTCCAAAATCATTTTGATTTCTAACTTTGGTTATTTGCTTTAAATCATGTCCGGCACTAAATACCGGGCCATTGGAAGCAATAACAACGACTCTAACGGCATCGTTTGAGGAAACTTTTGTTAACTCTTCAATCAAAGATTTCATCATACTCTCTGATAAGGCATTTCTACTATGCTGATCGTCCATTGTGAGTCGTAACACGCCTTCATCAGTGTGTTCGACATGTAGTATGCTGGCGTCGTCTACCATAATAATTTAATTAACAATTACTTCTTTTTTTCCAGTCCGGATACTCCAAACGCCAGGGGCCAGAAATGGCTTGGCTAATTCCATTTTGGGACATCGATTCATGACAACTTTTAGGCCCGCTTTTTCAGCAAGACTCGCTGCTTCTTCATTAATAATATCCAACTGAGTCCATAATACTTTGGCTCCTATTTCTATAGCCTCCTCAGCAATACCCATAATAGCATCACTAGAACGAAAAACATCCACCATATCTATAGGTTCATCTATGGATTTCAAGTCGGCATGAAAACATAGTCCAAA
>DLRJ01000151.1:0-499 GCA_002500485.1 Dehalococcoidia bacterium UBA7891 | reverse complement strand
TTAGGGTTCACAGGTATTACTCTATAGCCGTAATCTATTAATCTTTTTGTAACTTTAAAGCTGTCACGATGAGAATTTGGACTAGCTCCTACCACTGCAATAGACTTAACTTCAGCAAGTATCTGTTTCAAGTATTCATCGGAATAATTATCAATCATTTTTTACTGCAGTTCATTCCCACTCAATGGTGCCGGGAGGCTTGCTGGTTATATCAAAAACCACTCTGTTCACGTCAGAAACTTCGTTTGAGATACGGCTGGAAATAGAAGCCAAAACATCATAAGGCAGGCGAGCCCAGTCAGCAGTCATCGCATCGTCACTTTTCACCGCTCTTATAGCAATCACGTGACCGTACGTCCTGAAATCACCGGTAACACCTACTGACCTGGACCCGGTAAGAACTGCAAAAGTCTGCCATAGCTCATTGTATAAGCCATTTGACTTTATCTCATCCATCACTATCCAATCAGCAGCTCTCAAAATTTCCAACTTCTCTGAT
>DLRJ01000050.1 GCA_002500485.1 Dehalococcoidia bacterium UBA7891 | reverse complement strand
GCTATCTTCATTGGGTTCAGCCAGGCTCATTCTTCTATTGGAAATGTTATGGTGCAGGCACGGAATTTCCCAGTGGGATACTTGCTTATCCTTTCGAGTGTGGAGGGTATCAACTTCCAGCAGAACAACATGATTCCAATTTCAAGTACTCTTCAAAGAAATAGCTGATGTGCCATCCTACCTCACAACAGCCTTGTAAGCCCTAATAGCATCCTCACTATTCACCTGCTCAGCATATAAACGAAGCATTGATAGTTGGGGTTTAACTTTTGCCACATTTTTTGCCACATCCCTCATGTACGTGTATGGGCATAGATGAATGCGGACCCATGGCATAGCGGTTTAACATACGGCCCTGTTAATGCTGAGCCCTCTACCCAGCGACCCTCATATAGTCCTCCCATGCAAACCTTGACCAAAGCTAGTGCTTCCATTTTTGATAGTATTCCTCTCCTTCCTCTTCCCTTATTTTTACCTATGTCATGACAATAATCCGATAAACCAAAATAATCGTAAATATCTGTAATGATGGCTTTGAGATAGAATGTACTCTTGTGACAACCCCCTTGGTTAAAATACAGTTCGAATGAATAGACCGCTAATACCTTTTCTGGCAATTTCTTTGGGTGTGTTTTGTATGGTGGTAGACCAGGGTGGAATTATGTTGGCTCTTCCTTCCATCTCACGTTTTTTTGATTCAGATCTTTCTACGACTCAATGGGTGTTAATTGGCTATGTTTTGTCGATTAGCGCCTCACTCCTGCCGATGAGCAGGATTTCTGATTTGTTGGGACATAAGAAAATTTATGTTTGGGGATTGACCTTAGTGGCTGCGACTACCATTTTTGCTGGATTCAGTAATTCAATAGGGCTTCTGATAGTTCTTAGTCTGGTGAGAGGTGTAGGAAGCGGTATGACACAAGGCACCTCTATGGCCCTGGTTTTGTCTATTTTTGCTTCTTCGCAAGGAGGAAAGGCATTAGGACTCTATATTTCTGTTGTGGGTATCGGTAGTGGAGTCGGACCTTTAATAGCAGGATTCATTCTTAATAGCTACAGTTGGAGGTTTTTATATTTCTTCTTGGGGGGACTGGGTGTCATCTCGGCCGCGGCAGTATCTTTGTTAGTCAGATCAAATCATGTCTCATCGATCAAATTCAAGGAATTTAGATTTGATTGGATTGGCGCGGCACTTTTTACAATTGGAATAGCGAGCTTACTCCAAACAACTACTTGGGGTTCTAGGATTGGATTTTCAAACCCGATAACAATAGGTATTGCATGTTTATCCTTGGCTGGATTCGCCGGTTTCATTTACAAGGAAATGTTAGTCGAAGAACCAATGATTGATTTGAGGCTATTTCGGAACAAGCTATTTTCTTCCGGTGTATCGGCACATTTCCTTTTTTTTGCAGCGACTTCTTGTTCGTTTTTCTTTATGCCATTCTTTCTGGAAATCGTAGCTGGATATTCTCCTCAACAAATTGGGTTTATTATGGGTGCAGGGGCAATATCCATGTCGATTGCAGGTGCTTTTTGCGGGTATTTATCCGATAAATTTGGCCCTTTTCTTTTTTCAATAGGCGGTTTTGTTGTGGCGGCTCTCGGTCTTTTAGTTTTAACAAATTTGACAGTGGAGGCTACCTGGAAATTAGCGATTATAGGAATGTTGTCTACAAGTATGGCCAATGGGATATTTTTTGGGCCCAATAATAAACAGATCCTTGGATCAGTTTCCCGTAGTTTTCATGGGGTGATTTCTGGGTTTATGCATACAACCAGAAATAGTGGCAGCGCGATAGGTATCTCCATTGGCACGGCTATAGCCACATCAGTCATGGCTTATATGGGGTATGAGCCTACTCTGTCTGATTTGACTAGTGACACTGCGACATCTGTATTAGATTCATTTGTCAGAGGCATCAAGTTTGTCTTTTGGGGAGGTGTTGTGGTTTTGATACTTGGGATATTTGTATTAGTTCTCGGCGGTAGGAGTAAAGTCAATAACTAGGTTCCGGATTGGAGTCAATTATTTAGATATTGGTTTACTTTAAATTACCCCAATCGGAACCCGTTTTCATTTCGATTTCTAAAGGCACGTCAAGAATTACTGCTGAAGGCATTAATTCTCCGACCAAGGACTCCATTTGCTGTAATTCCTGTTGAGGTACTTCAAATATTAATTCATCATGAACTTGAAGTATCATTTTTGATTCCATCCCCAACACCTTCAGCTGCTCATCAATGTTGATCATTGCTACTTTTATAATATCGGCGGCAGTTCCTTGTATTGGCATATTAATGGCAGCTCTTTCAGCTTGGCTTCTTAGATGGAAATTTCTAGAATTTATTTCCGGTAAATATCTTCTTCTTCCGAGTAGTGTTTCAATATAACCACTTGTATGGCATTGTGACTTGATTTCCTCTAAGTAGTTCAATATACCAGGATATTTATTGAAATAAATATCTATAAACTCCTTTCCTTCTTTTTGGCTTAAATCGGTTTGCCTTGCTATTCCATGTGGGCTTAATCCATATATAACTCCAAAGTTTAGAACCTTGGCCACTCGTCTCATGTCAGGTGTGACTTCGTCAATCGGTATGTCATAAACCATTGAGCTAGTTGCACTATGTATATCTTCCCCACGGTGAAATGCATTTACTAATCCTGAATCTTTGGATAAATGCGCTAGCACTCTAAGCTCTATCTGTGAATAGTCGGCCGCCAGTAACACATCTTCATCTGGATTTTCAGTCACAAAGGCTTCTCGAACTTTTCTGCCAAGTTCTGTTCGTACCGGAATATTTTGGACATTAGGATCGTTACTAGATATGCGCCCAGTGGTTGTACCGGTTTGTCTATAGGAAGTGTGAACACGACCTGTTGATTTGTTAACCATGCTAGGAAGTGCATCTATATAGGTTGACTTAATTTTGGCTAATTCACGATGTTCTAAAATTCGGTTTAGTACTTCATATGATCTTGGGTCAGCATTTTCAGAGTCGCCTTTATCTAATATGGTTTTAAGATCTTCCAATGCTTGGGCGTCAGTTGAGTGTCCACTTTTTGTTTTTCTTGTTGGTGGCAGATTAAGCTCGGTAAAAAGTAATTCACTCAGTTGTTTTGGAGAGTTTAAATTAAATTCATGACCAATTAGTTCGAACATTTCAGATCTAATTTGGTTTAATTGTTCACCTAAAGAGATTGACATACTTTCTAAAATATTTTCGTTCAACTTAACTCCATTTCGCTGCATGGTCACCAGAATAGGAATTAATGGAACTTCAACTTCATAAAATAGGTTAGAAATATTTTTTTGTTCTAATTCGGATTTCATTAAATCATGGAGACGCTCTGTAAAATCCGCGTCTGCAGTTGCGTATTCTGCTGCCTCCTCGATCGAGACTTCAGCCATTGTTATTTGGGATTTTCCAGTTCCTATCAGATTTTTGATAGAGGTCATTTCTTCTCCAAAACATTCTAAAGCCAGTTCTTTTAATCCCCAGTTCCTTCTACCGGATAAATGGGCAGCAACCATAGTGTCAAATGACAAACCTTCTACTCTAATGTCATCATTCATTAGGACCATGATGTCAAAATTGGCGTTATGGGCCCGTTTAGGAATAGCCGGATTTTCAAAAATAGGTTTCAAAGTGGATAGAACATCACCTTTGGGTAACTGGGTCCCATTGTCATGACCAATTGGGATATACCAGCCTTTGCTGGGCTCAATTGAGAGTGATATGCCCACTAATTTGCAATTCATGGCGTCTGTGGAAGTAGTTTCTGTATCAAATGAAAATCCTAAATCAGTATTTATTTTCGTAACTAATTCCTTTAATGACTTTTCATTGTCAACCAGGATATATTCTGTTTCGGATTTTTCAGTTAGGAACGACAGTTGTGTTTCAGGATTTTGGCCAAAATCGCTTTTATTACCTGGAATTTTGGGTATTATCGAGTGAAATTCTAGTTCTCTAAAAAGATCTACAACCTTATCTCTATCAAATGTTCCGAATTCAGCTGCTGATAAGTCTAAGGTTATTGGCGCATCTCTAATAATTCTGGTTAAAATTTGGCTTTTATCAGCTATTGCTTTATTTTCTGCTAAATTTTTTTTTGCTCTTGGAGGGGTCACTTCTTCTAAGTGGTCGTATATGCCTTGGATAGATCCAAAATCTGATAGCAGCTTTATAGCAGTTTTTATCCCAATTCCAGGTATCCCTGGGATATTGTCAGAAGAATCTCCCTGTAATGCTTTTATTTCAGACACAAATTCTGGTCCAAGTCCCCCATATCTTTCTTTAACGGCGTTTATGTCATAGATAGACGATTTTTGGAAACTCGAATTCATGAAAACTCTAGTCGTGCCAGATACTAATTGCAGGGTGTCAGAATCTCCCGTTAGAATAACTGTACTGAGATTTGTCTCCTCTGCCTGATGAGACAAAGTTCCTAAAAGGTCATCTGCTTCGAACCCCTCCAACTCATAAATAGGCACTTCAAAGGTAGACATAACCTGCCTGACCCTGTCGAATTGGGTGCGGAGTTCCGGGGGTGTGGGAGGGCGATGGGCTTTATATTCGTCAAACATTTTATGTCTGAAGGTAGGAGCTGAGAGGTCAAAAGTTATAGCCACGTGGGTAGGCTTTAATTCCGATAAAGCCCTGATAAAAGCATTCGTGAATCCATATACACCCCTGACGTCCTCTCCACTGGTACTAACGGTCAAAGGCTGTGGTATCGCATGAAATGCCCGATGAATTAAGGCGTGCCCATCAATGAGTATCAGAAGAGATTTGTTGTCATAGGTATCCGTAGGATTTGGGTTCATGGTAGAAGAACGGGTCCCTTTTTATTCAAATTTTGGTCATTTATAGCACTTCTAATTCTTTCAATCCCAACCTCTGTGTGGTTTCGGAAAACCATCCAATAACTTCCTTGTGAAGGGGTATCCCACCCACTTTTCTTTTGGCCATCTCTTCGCTTTCAGACAGTCCGGGATATAAAACCCTGTCATGGCCTGGTGCAGGTGGTGTTGATTTAAGAGTTGCGAGCATGTCATCCATATTCTTTTTGTAATCATCAATATCGGTAAATGCGTCTACGTTATATGCTGCGAAATAGGTTCTTGAAGGTGTCCAAGAGGGTGTATCTCTCAACATACCAGGATCGTCCCCAGAAAGAAGTGACCCGAGTATTTCCACCATTAATCCGAAACCATATCCTTTGTGCGAACCCTGTTCTCTTGATCCTCCAAGAGGGAGTTGATAATAATCGTCTCTATCAACTATTTTAGTTTCTTCCATTATTGGGGAACCATCGCTACTCGCAACCCAGCCTGGTAAAAGTGTGGCATCCACTCTTGCAGCCAATCTTAATTTGTTCCCTGCAACGGCCGAAGTGGCTGCATCGAACAGTAGGGGTGCCTCTAGGTTAGCAGGAGATGCTATGGAAATGGGATTGGTTCCTAATCTTGGCTCTGCACCGAATGTTGGGAGAATTCCTGTCCCGGCTGCCACTGAACACATGCCCACCATATCTTTCTGGGCAGCCATCATTGAAAAATGTCCGACCGCTCCCATGTGACCACTATTAAACATCGTAACCACTCCTACACCCACGTTTCGTGCTTTTGAAATGGCCATTTCCATGGCTTGGATGCCGGCCATGATTCCAAGTGCCCTATCAGCGTCTATTGTGGCGGTACCCGGACTTTCTTTGACTACCTTTATATTTGGGGTTTTGTTGAGGTCTCCATCCTCAAAAAGTTGCACATAAACTCTTAGCATGTTTGAGACACCATGAGTTTCAACTCCTCTTAGGTCGGCAGTGACCAGCACGTCAGTCCCATTTTTGGCATCTTCCTTGCTTAATCCTGTTTTCTCAAATATATCTTCAACAGTCTTTCTCAAAGCAGGCTCGGATACTTTTACTTGGTCTTCCTTGGGTACTTTAAATCTATCTAACACTACAACCTCCAAAGTCTCTTCAGAATTGCGGACATAAAGCTCAAATTAAATTCTATTAGTTTAGGTACCTTTCAACTGCCGACTATCATACGGCAATTTTCGATGATGTTTTTTACCTGATCTGGGCTACTTCCCTCAGCATATAGCCTGATTAATGGCTCAGTACCTGAGAATCTAATAAGGGCCCATGCATTTTCTTCAAGGTGCAGTTTGAGTCCATCTCTGGTGTCGGTGCTTAAGACCTCCAACTCCCCTACATGTTCAAATGTTGACGTGCTTATTCTAAGTAATTTGTCTTCACGATCTTGTTCATTAAATGCTATGTCCAGTCGCTCAAAATGATGTGGGCCTGTTAAATCCTTCAAATCTTCCAACAGATCTGAAGGATTTAAGCCCGTAACGGACATCATGTCTAATATCATTAGGCCAGAAAGTAAACCATCTCTTTCTGGAATATGACCTGTAAATCCATATCCCCCACTTTCCTCTCCACCGGCTATGGCATTCTCCTCCATCATCACTGGGCCCAAATATTTAAACCCCACGGGAGTATCAATCACATCTATATCATGTAATTCGCCTAATTTATTTATCATGTTAGTCATCGTTATCGATTTTATTATTGGCCCCTTCAATCCCAGATTTTCAAGGAGATGCTTGCAAATTAGGGCAAAAGTGTGAAGTGTCGAGATGTAATTACCGTCTTCGTCTGTAAGGCCCAAACGATCGGCATCTCCGTCAGTTGCTAAGCCCACATCAAAATTCGAGTCAGAAAGAAGTTCTTTTAAGGGTAGGAGGTTTTTTTCTATAGGTTCCGGTTGAATCATGCCAGGGAAGTTGGGATCTGGATTTCCCCTAATTTCCGCTACCCGACTTGATCCACCCTCGATCAGTTTGGCGAAATACTTGGATCCTGCGCCATGCATGGAATCTATTGCTATATTAAGGCCAGCATTTCTAATCCTGTTTAAGTCAACTAGTTCCGCTATGTGGTTTAAATAGGTTGGTTCAGGGTCTAATTTCTCTAACAGTCCTATTTGCTCTGCAGTCTCAATAGGCATTGTTGAAATATTTTGAGATTGTTCTACCTCAAATATGTATTTCTCAATCTCCGAGATTATTGCTTCGGAAGCGCTTCCACCGTATGACGGTTTAAATTTGAAACCATTCCACTCCCTTGAATTATGACTCGCTGTTATTACCACCCCAGCGCCACATTCTCGTGACACAAGATTGTAACTTAGTACAGGGGTTGGGCAGGGCCGATCGCATAGAATTACAGGGATTTGGTTACCTGCTGCAACTTCTGCCACGGTTTCCGCGAAAATATTGGAATTTAGTCTTGTGTCATATCCAATTATTAGACCGTTTCCCCATACGTCACGGTCTTTCATGAAATTACAAACCGCTTGAGCGCATATCTTCACATTTCCGACAGTGAACTCTTCTGTCATCAGGGCCCGCCAGCCATCTGTGCCAAATCTTATAGTCAAGACCCCCCCCTAAAAATTATTAAAAGCTTATGGCTTTTTTTATAGCTTCAACTTTATTAGTTTTCTCCCACGGCAAGTCGATGTCAGTTCTTCCGAAGTGTCCATATGAGGCTGTCTGGGCATATATCGGCCGTCTGAGGTCTAAGTCCCTTATTATTGCCCCTGGTCTCAAATCAAAATGTGTTTCTACTATTTGATCGATTTGATGGTTTGAAATTTTGTTTGTACCAAAAGTTTCAACTGAGACTGATATTGGAGCTGATATTCCGATTGCATAGGATACTTGGACTTCAGCTCTACTCGCGATACCTGCTGCCACTAAATTTTTTGCGACCCATCTCGCTGCATAAGCTGCAGACCTGTCGACCTTTGTTGGGTCCTTACCGGAAAATGCACCGCCCCCATGTCTTGCCATTCCACCATAAGTGTCAACCAAAATTTTTCTACCTGTCAAGCCAGTATCTCCGACAGGTCCACCTATAACAAACCTCCCGGATGGATTTACAATGAATCGGGTGTCAATAAGTAAATCTTTAGGAATTATATCCTTGGCCACCTTTTCGATGAGGTCTTTTTCAATGATTTCGTTTGCTACATCAGGATCATGTTGATTACTAAGTAGAACAGTATGAACACGTTTGGGTCTGCCCTTGGCATATTCAACCGTAACTTGGGATTTCCCATCTGGACGGAGGTATTTTAACTCCCCGCTTTTCCTTACTTCGGATAGTTTTTTTGTTAATTGATGTGAAAGAGCCATTGGTAATGGCATCAATTCTGGAGTTTCGTCACACGCAAACCCGACCATCATTCCTTGGTCTCCTGCTCCCAATGATTCGACCTCATCATCTGACATGTCTTTTGACGACCTGGTTTCCAAAGCGTTGCTAACACCTTTAGAGATATCAGATGATTGCTCATCAATCGCTACCATCACCCCGCAGGTTTGATAGTCAAAACCGTAGGCTGGGTCTGTATATCCAATACTCTTAATTGTGTTTCTAACCAATCCAGGAATATCCACATAGCCTTCAGATATACTTATTTCTCCCATCACTACCACCAGCCCTGTGGTGCAAGAGACTTCACATGCCACTCTTGCTCTGGGGTCTAATTTAAGCATAGCGTCTAGGACGCCGTCAGAAATCTGGTCACATATCTTGTCAGGATGTCCTTCAGTAACTGATTCTGAAGTGAATAGGTACGATTCAGATTCCATGAAATTTAAGGTCATTATTTAATCTCCAAATGATAGGCTGGGAATTTGATCTTAATTAGGTACCAACGTTCCAGCTGTTTAGGTATTTTTCTTGCTCTACTGTGAGTTCATCAATTGCTATCCCCATCGATAGTAATTTTAGTCTTCCCACTTCATTATCAATTTCTCTTGGTACCACATAAACTTGATTTTCCAGATTTTTATACTCTTTGGCTACAAACTCCGCCGACAGCGACTGGTCTGCGAAACTCATATCCATAACGGCGGAAGGGTGACCTTCTGCTGCAGCCAAGTTGATAAGGCGCCCTTCAGCTAGTAAATTTATTCGGTTGCCATTGGTTAGGATGTATTGTTCTACAAACGGTTTAACTTCACTTTTACTATCCGAAAGCTCATTAATTCCTTCAATATCGATTTCAACATTGAAGTGCCCGCTATTAGCCAGTAATACTCCATCTTTCATATTCGCAACATGTTTTTCATCAATTGCCTTCATACCACCAGTTACGGTAATAAAAATGTCACCTATTTTAGATGCTTCGTCCATCTTCATGACCTGATGACCGTCCATTGCTGCTTCGAGGGCTCTTATGGAATCAACTTCACAGACTACTGTATTACCACCCATACCCCTAGCCCTCATAGCTACTCCGCGGCCACACCATCCGTAACCTATAACCACAACGGTTTTTCCTGCCCAAAGGACGTTTGTCGCCCTTGTTATACCATCTAAAGTACTTTGGCCAGTACCATAACGGTTGTCAAAGAAATGCTTAGTATCAGCATCATTAACTGCGATTACCGGGTATTTAAGATTACCTTCCTCGGCTAGACTTTTTAACCTAATTACCCCTGTTGTAGTCTCTTCAGTGCCACCGATAATATTTTCCATCAAGTCAGTACGATCACCGTGTAAGGTAGCTACCAAATCAGCTCCGTCATCCATAGTCATGTGCGGTTTGGTATTTAGGACCGAGATAATATGCTCATAATAAGTGTCAGTGTCCTCCCCTTTTATAGCGTAGGTAGGGATCCCATACTCTGACACTAAAGCGGCCGCCACGTCATCTTGAGTACTCAAAGGGTTACTTGCGCACAAAAATACGTCCGCACCACCATCTCGCAAGGTTATCGCCAAATTTGCAGTCTCAGTAGTTACGTGTAAGCATCCGGCGATTCTAAGTCCTTCAAGAGGCTTTTCTTTGGTGAATCGTTCTTTAATTTGTCGTAACACCGGCATTTCACGTTCAGCCCAGTTGATTCGTCGGACCCCTTCAGATGCTAAAGAAATATCTTTGACGTCTCCTGGCAAGTTTGTCGTTCCCAATCTATGTCTCCTGTTGTTGCACTTAATTTGGTTTACTAAATAGATCTTCTTCGTTTTCTAGCGGCTTAAAATAGGTCATGCCTGCAATACCGCGGAATCTATCGTCAATTTCCAAACGGTTTAGGTTACCGACCCGATCTGTGCTAAAGCCTTCAACTGCGAATGATCCCATAACAGATGCGATCACAGCAGCTCTTCTGAGGGTTTCATGTGAAAAATCGTTCATATTGGATAAATATCCCATGAATCCACCAGCAAAAGAGTCACCTGCACCAGTGGGGTCTATGACACTTTCCACAGGAAAGGCAGGTACTGAGAATATATTTCCTTCATTAAACATTACGGCCCCGTATTCACCTCTTTTCACAAGGACTATACGTGGTCCCATATCCCGAACGGCTTGGGCCGCAGAAAATATGTTGGATTTTGAAGTGAAAGATTTAATCTCTGTTTCATCCATAAAAAGCACATCGATGTTTTCTATTGTTTTGCTCAAATTATCTTTATGGTCATTGATCCAATAATCCATGGTGTCCAGTGCCACAATCCTCGGTTTAGGATTCATCTGTGTTAGCACCTCATGTTGTAATGTAGGATCAATATTTGCGAGAAATAAGCATGGGTGCGACATGTTATTTTTTGCCAATGAGGGAGAAAAATCGGCGAATACATTCAACTGGGTATCTATTGTCTCGCGGAAGTTTAGGTTTTCCGTGTCATAAATTCCTTCCCATCGAAAAGTTTTGCCTTTTGCTGTTTCAAGACCGCTTATATCGACTTCCCTAGCACTCAATTTTTTTCTATCGGCTTTTGAGAAGTCTTCTCCTACAACTGCTACCAAACTAACATTTGTAAAATAGCTTGCTGAAGCGCTGAAATACAACGCGGAGCCACCCAGAGAGTCTGCTCGCGATCCTGCGGCAGTTGTTACTGAATCATACGCAACGGACCCGACAACTAATAAAGACATAGACTATAAATCAGTACCTTGGCTAGTCGGGTAACCACGTTCAATCCATGATGGTGTGCCTTCCTCAATGTTGAATAACTTCGCTGAGTCATATCCCATTGCAGCGGCCATTTCACAAGCAAGACCACTCCTGACCCCAGCTGCGCAAATGAACAAGAGATCTTTGTCTCTAGGAAGCTCATCTATGCGTCCGAGAACATCATCTACCGTGATGAACAAGGCTCCCTCTACATGACCTTCAATGTATTCATCGGTTCTTCGTACGTCCACAAAAACCACATCTTCATTACCGTGTAGATCGGCCGCTTCATCCACAGAGATTCTAACGTAAGGTTCCCCTTCGATTTGTTTAGGCATTACACACTCCTTCGATTTCAGGCTGGTAAATATTTTTGTAACAACACACCTAGTTTTTTTGCGATTTTTTGGTTGTCTAGGATTCTTTGCGTTACCAGTGCGTCTCGCAAAGATGCATTGCATAAGCACTCATCTCCCAATGTATTAATATTTCCTGCTATTTTACTGATTAGTTTTTTTGAAGTCTCCACATTTTGTTTGAGATTATTAATTACCATGCTAGCGGTTACTTCTTCTTGATCTTCCTTCCAACAGTCATAATCTGTTACAACAGCTATTGTTGCGTAACACATCTCCGCCTCCCGAGCTAATTTGGCCTCTGGGATAGCAGTCATCCCTATGATGTCGCAACCCCATTTTCTATATAAATTGGACTCAGCTTTGGTGGAAAACTGAGGGCCTTCTATAGCCAGGTATGTACCAGATAAATGTCGATCTATTGCTAGGCTTTCACAAAAAGAATCAATCATTGAGGAAAGGTTTTTGCAAAATGGATTTGCAAAACTTATGTGGGCTACGAGACCATCTCCAAAGAAAGTGTCTTCTCTGGATTTGGTTCGGTCTATCAGTTGGTCCGGAATTACTATATCTAACGGTTTGATTGCTTCATTCAAGCTTCCTACTGCGGACACTGATATAACTTTTCTGACCCCCAAAGCCTTTAAAGCATAAATGTTAGCTTTGTAAGGGACTTCTGAAGGGGATAAAGAATGATCAGTTCCATGCCTTGGTATGAACGCCACTCTTTTGTGTCCAATTGACCCTAATGTAACTGCGGCACTTGTATTACCAAAAGGGGTGATGATTTCAATGGTTTCGATGTCTCTGAGGTCTTCCAACTCATAGACTCCGGATCCACCGATGAAAGCAGCTTCTATCATATTGTTAATTTGAGTTCCGATAATTTTTCACCAAAAAAAAACTTCCCAAAGAGAGAAGTTACTGAAAATAATTATTGTATGTTCTCTCATCTTCCGGGCATTATATTATCCCGCTGGAATTGGCACCGTATTTCAAATAAGAGTGTTTATTGATCTTCATCAAAGTCGGTTGCCGGGCGTCTAAGGGCCAGTCCCTCAGCCACTCTAGATAAGTTCGCTATATTTAGTTGTGGAAAAATCGTACCTTAGTGCAATAGTTGAGTCAATTTCAAAGTAAGTGAAAGATGGAGTCAGTGTCGTGTATTGGATTTCCTAATAAAGGCCTGAGGTAAGACTTAAATGAATCGCTCGTATAACCTTGTTCGTCGGGGCGGTATTTTTCAGGTAAATATCTTATTTCTCCGGCTACATCTTTTAGGCTAGCCGAGCCTATTGAGTATTCGTATTTTTGATTATTGGAACGGATTAAAGTAGGGATCACGTCATTCATTCCAGATCGGGCCATTTCAACTGCCTTTTGGCCTATTTGATAGGCCTCTTCGCGATCGGTTGTAGACACTGCGTCCATAAAGGACCTCTGGATAGTTCCTGGTTTTTCCCATCTACACCTGACTCCCAATCTTTTTTCAACAAGATTTGACAAATATTTGCCAGGGCTTTCAAAATAATTATGTCCGAAATTGTCAGTGAAGGTTGGAGGATTGTCCCGACCTAAATTGCCCTCTGCGGACCTTATTTTCTCTGAAACTACTGCTATTGCATACCCGTAATTTCTATATGCACTTTCAATGGAAATCATGAAGTGTTCCTCTGAAAATATAACTTCTGGTATTCCGATGAAATGTGGGGCGTCATGGTCAGTTTTTTTATAGAAGGAACTAGCTGCTGCCAACCATCCAGAATCTCTACCCATAACTTCAAGAATACATATCGGTGAGTTTATTCCCATAGCTTCTGCGTCTTTACCGATACCAAAAGTGGCTTGACTTATGAAGCGAGCGGCGCTTCCATAACCGGGGGAATGATCTGTAAGGACTATGTCGTTGTCTATCGTTTTTGGAAGGTTAATGACTTGTAGTTCATATTTATCCTCTTGGGCTGCCTCTGAAACCCTTAATCCTGTTACGGCTGAATCATTTCCACCGATTGTGTGGAGAATTCTTATGTCGTGAGCCCTTAATGTATTTAATAAAGGTCCAATATCATTAGGGAGTAACTTATGCCTGCTACTTCTTAAAGCAGCCCCCGGCATTTTTGATAGAGATTTTAACTGGGAGTTAGATAATTCTGTAATATCTGGAATTTTACCGTCTATAATTCCCTCGATTCCGTGAATCCCACCGTAAATTCGGCTCTGTGGATAAAGGGTTTGCCCATTCTTTATGAGTCCAGCTAGAGTACTGTTCATGACTGGGGTGCACCCTCCAGACTGGACAAGCAGGATATTTCCAGATGAAATGGTCATGTGGTTCTTATGACTATCGCTCAGACTTCTTTTATGGCAGACATTTTTTTAGATAAATCTATAAAATCGTCGGCTATTATGTCTACGTATTCCTCTTCGGCGTAATCGACAATCGTATTTTCTCCGTGTTCTTTGGGTCGGGGGACATATCCTGTTATCATTCCAGTGCTTTTGGCTGCCTTCAGATCATTTTTGTGGGCTGCAACCATCATCACTTGATTTATTGGGAGACCAAGATATTCACTTGTGCTCAAATAAGATTCAGGATCTGGTTTATAGTGTTTTGCTATTTCGGCGGAAAGTACCGTATCCCATGGCAACCCACCATATTTGGCCATGTTTACTAATAGAGAAACATTACCGTTAGAAAGTGAGCTGATAATGTAATCTTTTTTCAGGAGTGTGAGACCCTCAACCGAGTCAGGCCACGGGTCCAATCGATGCCAGGCCCTATTCAGACCATCTGTTTCCTCTTCCGAGAGATTGGAGATTTTATGCTTTGACAATAATTCATCCAATATCATCCGGTGCAGGTTATCAATCTTAGTCCAAGGCAGTTCTCCGGCCCTAACCTTGTTCATTGAGGGAGCGTATCCTGACCTCCATTCATCAGCGAACGAATTCCAGTCTAAGTCGAATCCCTTTGTTTTACCCACATTTTGTATTTCTCTGGCTATACTACTTCGCCAATCAACAACAGTGCCGAAAACGTCAAAAGTCATAGCTTTTACTTGAGCTAGGTTTTTCCCCCTCATTAAATTCACCTTGTCTAATTTTATTCTGCAAACTTGGCGGCTACATGTCTTCGCTGAATCTTCCCTGTAGCTGTTCTGGGTAGTTCCTCAACTATATAGACACGGTCTGGGATTTTGAAATCGGCCAAATGCTGGCTACAGAAAGAGCGTATCTCACTTTCACTTGTCCCTGAGGAAATCACTACAGCTGCCTGTACGGCTTCCCCGTATTTCTCATCTGGAACCCCGAAACAGACTGCCTCTGAAACATTTGGGTGCTGCAGTATCGTCGCGTCAACTTCTAGTGGGGAAATTTTTTCGCCCCCACGGTTAATGAGTTCTTTAAGTCTTCCCGTCAAAGTGAGTATCGACTCTTCGGACAGAATTCCCTGATCGCCGGTTCTAAACCAACCATTAGTGAATGCCTCTTCATTGGCAGAAGGGTTATTGTGATATCCATGGGTGACATTCGAACCTCTTATAACAACCTCTCCAATTTGGTTTGTTGCTAGGACCGTGCCATTTTCATCCATAATTCCTATGTCAACACCAGTCCCTTTTCCGACGGTACCTGGATTTCTTGGCCCGGGAGGTAAGAGGTTTGATGACATTTGGTGAGACGCCTCAGTCATGCCGTAGGCCTCTAGCACGGGAGCCCCAAATCTATTCTCAAGATCATTGAAAACTGTAGGGGCCAATGCTGCAGAGCAAGATCGTATGAAGCGAAATGATTGGCTAGGTGCCTTGTCTTCATCCGCTCTCATCAATAGTATCTGGTGAATAGTGGGCACCGCTGAATACCAAGTGGCATTTGTGGTTGCTTGTATTTGCCAAAAATTGCTGGCACTAAATCTTGGTGGGATCACCATGCTGCCACCACTCTTCATAGTGGATAGCGAAACTCCTATAAGCCCATGAACATGGAACAACGGCATAACAACCATTGCTAAATCATCTTCAGTGAGATCGTAGGTATTTACTATGTTTCTTAAAGATGCTATCAAATTGCCGTGGGTCAAAGGAACTCCCTTTGGCCTGCTAGTGGTGCCTGATGTGTGCAGAAAAAGAGCTATGTCATCTTCTGAAGGAGCCGATACGGGGGACCTCGCCGTTAACAAAGATCCTGACTTTGATACTGATAATTGGCCTCGATTATCTAAATTAACTTCAGCCACCGGTATATTTAACTCATCAGCGGCTTGTTTCGCAACATCTGCACCTGGAGCAATAATAACCAACTGGGATTCGGTATCCTCCATATAAAATTTAAATTCTTCGTTGGTATAAGCTGAGTTCAAGGGAGCCGCAATGGCGCCGGACCTCGTTACTGCGAGAAAGGTGATCATAAAATCTAGACCATTTCCGAGTACGATCGAAACGGTTCGACCTTTTTCTACACCAGCAGCAGAAAGTATTTCTGCTATTTTTTCTATCTGGTCGTTAAACTCGCCGTAAGTTGTTGTTGGTCCGCCAGGTATTAGAATGGCATTCTTATTCTTTGGGTGATTTGTTGTTAGGTCTGCTAATGTAGGCAACTTAATCCCTCCTTGGGAGCTAGGTAACAGAATTGTACTGAATGAAATGAATACCGCAACTTTGTCTAATCCGCCATTTTTCTGTGCCATTTGATCGTGTCGGCTATTCCTTGCTCGACAGACATTCTTGGTCGCCAGTTCATTAATTTTTCGGCCTTCCCTATATTAGCAAATGCACCTGCAGTATCCCCATCACGGGGAGGAGCGATATCAGTTGCTATTTCGCATCCATATACTTCCTCAAAAATCTTGATAAATTCTTTTACAGTTGTAGGACTACCGCCTCCAATATTAATTTTTTCGAATTTGGATTTTGACGCTAGTATTGAATGGAAAGATTCCAGCGCTGCAACGTGGGCCTCAGCTAGATCCCAAACATGAATATAATCCCGTACTCCCGTACCGTCTTTGGTTGGCCAGTCAGAACCGGTGATTTTAATGTTATTTGTGAACCCTTCTGCAGCTCTTACTAAGTTGCCTAATAGGTGAGAGGTGTTGTTTAGGCTGGGCCCACACCTCATTTTTGGATCAGCACCAATAGGGTTAAAATATCTAAGCGCAATCCCTTCAATTTCAAAGGCATTACAAAAATCTTCCAAAATCAGTTCGGTCATGAATTTGGTTTTAGCGTAAGGACTCAATGGAGTCAAAATGGAATCCTCATCAACACTCCCTCCATTTTGAGACTTGTAGATGGAAGCACTAGAACTAAAAAGTATTTTTTTGATACCAACAGTTTTTAGGGTTGTAAATAAATGAAGAGATTTGCTCACATTTTCATAATAATATTGATCTGGGTGCACAGCTGATTCGGGGACTAAAATTTTCCCTGCACAATGAACCACACTCTCAATCTCAGGGTGTTTTCTGATTATATTTTTTATTAGATCATCATTGGCGATATCACCAGTGAATGTAGGGAATTGATCCACCTGTTGACCGGACCCTGTGATCATGGAATCAATTATTATTGGTTCATGCCCATGGTCAGCTAGAGAATGACAAACCATGCTTCCAATGTATCCAGCGCCACCGGTTATCAGTATCTTCAACTCAAATCCTTTCGTGTATTTTCTTGAGATGTGTAAATTTAAATATCATGAACTAAGGCCTCAAAGGTACTTTAAATATTTTATTTCATTCTATTATGTTAGGCTTGTGTTTTGAGATCATTTTGAGTCGGTTTAGGCAGGAGTATTAGTTATGATATATGAGTTCCGGACCTACGATATCAAACCCAGGACCGTGGATCAGTTTGGTGAAAACACAAAGGCTAAATTGAATAAAAGGCTGAAATACTCTCCGTTAGGAGGTTTTTGGTATACCGAGATGGGACCGCTCAATCAGGTCGTTCATATTTGGCCATATGAAGATTTAAATCACAGGTCCGAAATTAGGTCCAAAGCAGTATCAGATGGAAATTGGCCGCCAGATAATAACGACATCATATTAAATATGGAAAGTGAAATAATGCTTCCGGCACCTTTTATGAGGCCTTTAGAAGCTAAGACTATAGGACCGATTTATGAGATGAGAATTTATACTTATAAACCTGGAGATATCCCCAAAGTGCTAGACGCTTGGGGGGCAGCTATTCAAAAAAGAGAAGAATATTCTCCTCTGGTTGGATGTTGGTATTCTGACATTGGAGGGCTTAATAAATTCATACATATGTGGTCATATGATTCATTTGAGCGACGGACAAGCGTTAGAACGGAGACGAGGGCGCAGGGCGTGTGGCCACCTAAAGGTGGAGTTGCTCCGGTAAAACAAGAAAATAAGATACTACTGCCTTTCGATTTTTCCCCGCTCCAATAAAAAAGAATCTAAAAGGAAGCGAATCTTGCCGGACTAAACGAGGTTATTTCCACTTCAGGGTTTTGCCCTGATATTAGCTGTGAAATAATTTTGCCCATTGCTGGACCGAGTAGAATTCCTTTTCTGCCGGTCCCAGTAGCCAAAAAAATATTTTGATCGTTTGGTACTGATCCTATAATGATTTTCCCATCTACAGGAAGTGGACGTAGACAAGCAGTATGTTGTACTAGGGTTGCATCATCCAAATTAGGGATCATTTTGTTCAGTGCCTCAAGTACTTGATCTCTACCACCCGTAGTTGGTATGTCGTTGAAACCTACATTTTCTTCAGTGGTTCCGGCCCACAAAAGGCCATCTGGTTTTGTGCATGCGTAATTTCCTTTCCATCCAACTGAACAGCTGACTGTAACATTAGGTGCATTCAGTCTTACTATTTGGCCTTTTAAAGGAGTGATGGGTACATTTATACCAAGCCATTCGGCTGTTTTACCCATCCAAGGACCCATCGCCAGTACTAGATTTTCACAAGTTCTGACCCCACTTTGGGTAGTTATTGAAATAGCGGAACCTTCACGGATGACACTACTTACGTCGCCGTGGACAATGTTGACTCCAAGTAATTCGCATGCTTGTGTTAAAGCCAATAATAGTTTGTAAGGTTCTACGTCGGCTACCCCCTCTGTATAGACAGCCCCGAGGACCTCTTTTGAAATATGTGGGACTAGCTTCAAAGCTTCCTCACCCCTGAGCCATTCAACACGGTAGCCTTTTTCGTCGCTTCTCCATTCAACTTGATTTTTCGCTTCGCTAGCTTCAGATGCAGTGAAAATTAAGTCTAAGGCTGGGCGAAACCTATGGTCTGTGTTTATTCCCGTACTTTCAAATAATTCTTTTGAAAATTGGGTGTGTATGTCCATGCCCATTCTGGCTATTTCTAGCTCTGGCAAAATATCATCAGCCTGACCAGCTTCACCTAGTGGGCTTAGACTTCCATAGGCAAATCCAGAAGCATGGCTGCCAATGGAATCCCTTTCGATCACTGTGACTGAATGACCTGTTTTTGCGAGAAAATAGGCGGAGGACAGTCCTACTATACCTCCACCTACGACACAAACGTTTGATTGCATTGCGGAGATCTATAAGGTGGTTTCTATTTCCGTCAAAGCCGAGTTGAGTTGACCCACAAAGTGATCGACTTCATTTTTCGTTATGCAAAGAGGGGGTGCGATTGGGATAGAATCTCCCGCACGTCCCAGTATCATATGTTTTTGCAATGCTGCAGTGACTTTGTCAGCTAATTTTAATTCAGCTGGAAATTTTTCTCTCGTATCCCGGTCTTTTACAAGTTCTACAGCACTCAGTAGTCCTTTTCCTCCACGAACATCCCCAACTATTTTGTGATCATACAGTGATTGCAGTCGTTCATACATATAGTCTCCCATGGCAGCTGCATTTTCCACGATATTTTCATTTTCCATGATATCTAGATTCGCGATGGCTGCTGCACATGATGCTGGATTTCCACCAAATGTTATTAAGTGCCTGAATGTGTCGTCATCACCTCCCTCAAAAGCCGAGGCAATCTTTTTACTGGCGATAGCTGCGCCAATAGGCAGGTATCCACTAGTTAGTGCTTTGGCGACAGTAGTAATATCAGGGTTAATACCCCAATGCTCCGTAGCGAACATTTTTCCAGTCCTGCCGAAAGCATTTATAACTTCGTCGCATATCATCACGACACCGTATTTATCGCATATTTCTCGAATTGTAGGCCAATACTCTGGGTGAGGTATGTGGATACCTGATGCTGCCGAAATTGGTTCGCCAATGAAGGCAGCTACGGTCGACGGTCCCTCATGAAGTATGGCTCGTTCCAAGTCTTTTGCGCATTCTAGTGTGCATCCCCCATCAGCACTACAGCATCTCCCTCGGTATGCATCGGGTTGTTCGATATGAATGTTTCCTGGCATTAGAGGACCATAATTAATAGGAGCAGCAACACCTCCCCCGCCTAAACTCATGCAGGCATGAGTTGCTCCGTGGTAGGAGCCTTTTCTGCTTATAACCTTGTACCTGGTACCTTCCCCTATATTCTTCTGGTAATTCTTCGCCATTTTGAGTGCAGTCTCGACTGCCTCTGATCCACCGCTGACAAAATACACTCTTGCCTGTTTGTCCGGTGCAAGAGCGGCAACTCTTCCTGCGAGTTCTGCGGTTACCGGGGTCAAAGTACCACCGGGGGAATAAGAAATCCCTTGCATTTGTTCATAAACCGCATCGGCAATTTCCTTTCTGCCATGTCCGATATTTACCAGCCACATACCAGATAGGGTGTCAAACCATTCGTTCCCGTCAACGTCGTAAACCCATACCCCTTTCGAGTCACTTACAAGCTTGAGTCCATTATCACCAAACATATCGTTGGTTTGGCGGGCGTGAGGCCAAAAATGCTCAGCAGCCTGCTGTTTTAGCTCTTCGATTACCTCTCCAGACAGTGTTGTTGTAGTTGCCATCAGTTCACCTCATTTCTCAAACTATCACTAACTAGCTTTCCCAATTCTAAATACTTTTGAACCACAAGCTCCACATTTGCCCTGAGTGGCTGCTCTTCCATTTTTTAATGTGATCTCATTAGGTTCTTTGATTTCATGCGGTCCTTTGCATTTAAGGCAGTAAGCTTCCAAAATGTTGCACCTCGTAATTTTAGGTAATTTCCCGTTCTTTTAGCTTACCTTTTTTTACGTAAGGATGCTAAAAATCAGAAAGTTTCGGAATTATATCTATCATTAACTTATCCGCAAACCCCCTAAACACGACATCAGAGATTTAGAGCAGCCGAAATGAGGTGCCAGCAGCTATTGTGGCAATTAAATTTTCCTGATAAAAAGCCAGTAGATTTTCTAAATCCATTTCATTGAAGGTATGCAATATGTGTAAAAAAAAAGTTTTAATTACTGGGGTATCAGGATTGGTAGGGAGTGTGTTGGCAAAATCTCTAGACCAAGACTATGAGATCACGGGAGTCGACTTGAAGGAATGTAGCCAAGTCCCAACCGTGGCGGCTGACTGCTCTATCCTCCAGGATATTTTGCCAGTTTTTTCCGGTATAGACACTGTCATCGATCTTGCAAGTAATCCCAGCCAATACAGTGCTTGGGATGTTATTCATAATGTCAATTTAAAATGCACTTCCAATACTTTGGAGGCTTCTAAAATTGCGGGAGTGAAAAGGGTTATTTTTGCTAGCTCAAATCATGCCACCGGTATGTATGAATTTGATAGCCCGTATAGCGAAATCGTGAAAGGTAGTTATAGTGGTCTTACAGCTGATTCCATCCCATTAATAACCACAGATATGCCGGTTAGGCCTGATGGGCCTTATGGGATTGCTAAAGCCTTTGGAGAAGCCGCGGGCAGATTTTATTCAGACCAGTATGGAATCAGCTCTATATCGGTACGAATTGGAACTCTTAATTCTGAAGGTAGACCTACAAACCAGAGGCAATTTGCTACCCTCTTTAGCCATAGTGATATGAGCAATTTATTTGGAAAGTGCATAGAAGCCCCTTCAAGCTTGAAATATGGGATCTATTATGGGGTGTCGAATAATAAATGGAGATTTTGGGATATAAGTAACTCGGAGAGAGATTTAGGGTACGCTCCTATTGATGATGCTGAGATATGGCGTAATGGTTGATTGACTGAGAATTAGTGTGGTTAATATAATCTGCCGTATTAGCTTCATGCGTTTTATGAAGGATGTGTAGATTTAATGGAACAAGTTTTAACCCCTCCACCAATAATAGAACAGTTCAAGAAAAATGCTGTAACCCACGTTATATGGTTGCCAGATAGTGAAACGAATTTCATGTATGAGTCAATGACGAGGGAAGAAAAATTGAAAATCGTGCCTGTGTGCCGGGAAGGGGAATCGATGGCTATAGCAGCTGGGCTGTGGGTAGGTGGTAAAAAACCCGTTGTCTTAATCCAAAATACGGGTATGTTTGAAGCAGGGGATTCTATTCGTGGCTTGGGGATTGATATAGAGTTTCCATTGGTGATGATGATTGGCTATCGAGGTTGGACAAGGCATGGAATAACCAAAGATTCAGCTGCTCATTTTACAGAACCAATATTGAATGCCTACGGCATTAACTATTATTTAATAGAGTCGAATGATGATGTTGATAGGATAAGTTCAGCTTTTGAGGAAGCAGAACGAACTAGAAGGCCTGTGGCCTGTTTACTGGGGGCGGAATACAGCTAATATTATCTTACTTAAAGTCGTTTTCCATTTCGATCACTTTATTTAATCTTCGTGCATGTCTTTCTTCATTTGTATATACAGCAGAAATAAAGGCTGAAACCAGTTCCCGTACTACTTCGGCGCCGACTATCCGTGATCCTAGACAGAGAACGTTCATGTCGTCGTGTTCAACTCCTTGATGAGCCGAATAAATATCATGGCATACTGCTGCCCTTACCCCTTTGACTTTGTTTGCAGCCACTGAAGCTCCTACCCCACTTCCGCAAACCATTATGCCTCTATCAGTTTTTCCTGAAGATACACTCTCCGCCAGTGGTTTTGCGTAATCCGGATAATCATCTAAAGGATCCAAAAAATGAGGCCCAATATCTATGACATCATGCCCGCTTTTTTTGAGAATTGCTAATATTTCGTTTTTTAATTCAAACCCATTATGGTCGGCAGCGACTGAAATTCTCATAGGTGTTATCTCCGGATGCAGTAGTATCTACCATTATTAGATAAAGAGTTTAGGATTTGACCTGCCGTACAGTCAACGCCCTTTGAGAGAAATTAGAATGCTAGAATGAGGTTCACTTTGTGGGAGGTGCAAAATGTCGGTAAGTCGATTCGAAATAACCAGTAAAGTTTTGTTAGAAGATGGGAAAGAATATGGAGATATAGGGACCTATGACCATATGCAAGGTACAGTCTATTTTGAAATAGACCCATTGTTGGAGTCAAACGAAAGAATCGTAGATATTCAATTAGCTCCCCGTAACCCAGATGGGAAAGTTGAATTTTCAGCTGATTTCGTTTTGTTGACCCCTTCTGATCCAGACAGAGGTAATGGGACGATGTTTCTTGATGTTGTAAATAGGGGAAACAAGACCGTACTTTATGGTTTTAATAGTTCCAATAGACCTACAGACCCTACCTCTCCAATTGAATCGGGTAACGGATTTTTGATGAGGGAAGGATATGCGGTGATGTTCTGTGGATGGCAAGCAGATATACCAGATATACCTGGATTGATCGGGCTTTCAGTACCGGAAGCATATGTCGACGGAGAACAATTAAGTGGCAAGGTCATGAATCAATATCAGGCGAATGTTGCAACTTCAGTTTTTCCTTTGGCCGACCGATATCACTTGAAAAACCCGGCTGCCGATGAAACTGACCCTAAGGCAGAATTAATGGTGCAAGATCAACCAAACGGGATAGCAGAACTGATCGAAAGGGATAAATGGGCTCTTGTCCGGGTGGAAGATTCTGAAATTGAACCGGACGTGTCGCATGTTCATCTTCAGGGAGGATTCGAATTAGGACGGATATATAAGCTGGTTTATACGGCAAAGGGTAGTCGAATTGTTGGGTTAGGGTTTGCCGCGGTTAGGGATATTTGCTCCTTTATAAAATATGCCTCGGAAGATGAAGGTAATCCACTTAGTGGTTACGTAGATCATGCGATATCTTACGGAGTGTCGCAGACCGGTAGGTTTCTTAGGCAATACATATACACGGGTATGAATGTGGATGAGTCTTCTCGTCAATCTATGGATGGCATAATTGCTCACGTCGGCGGGGGTATGAGAGGAGAGTTTAATCTCCGCTTCGGACAACCTTCCAAAGATGTTTGCTACATAATTCCAGAATTATTCCCATTCACTGATACTGAACAAAAAGATGCGGTAACAGGTAGGGAGGATGGACTGTTAGACAGGATGGTTAGTCAAGGAAATGTCCCGAAAATAATGTTCACAAATAGTTCTGCCGAGTACTGGCGTGGAGATGCTGCTTTAATCCACACTAATATAGAAAATAATAGTGATGCCCCAGAACACCCTAATGTTAGGCGTTATCATTTTTCAGGAACCCAACATGGCTCTGGAAAATACCCTTTGGAGACGGTCAGAGAATCAGATTCTGTAAGGGGTAATTTCCCTTTTAATGGTGTCAACTACACTCCGATTTTGAGAGGTTGTTTAACTAATATGAATAATTGGGTAAAAGGCGAAAATGACCCGCCGCCTAGTAGTCACCCAAAACATGAAGATGGCTCCGCGATCGAAACTAAAGATGTAATAGGAAAATTTTCGAAGATTCCAGGTATAAGACTTCCTGATAGGGTCTTAAATCCGATGAGATTAGATTATGGCGATGAGCAGCATTTGGGGAGAACAGTAAAGTTGCCGCCAGAACAAGGTGAAACCTATCCTGCCTTTGTATCAGATGTAGATGAAACTTTAAATGAGATAGCTGGTATACGTCTTCCAGATATAAGCGTTCCCGTAGCTACTAATACCGGGTGGAACACGAGACATTCCCTTATTGGAAACGAAGGACTTCTTATTGGAATTACCGGGGGCTTGGCCGGGTGGACGGTACCACTTCCTTCCACTGAAGGTGAAAAGGAAAAAGATCATGACCCCAGACCATCAATCGAAAGCCTTTATTCCAATAAGCAAAATTACATGTCCCAGATACAAGAAGCCGCTCAGAAATTAATTGAGGAAGGATATATTTTGAGTGAAGATTTTCAAGGAGTGGTGGATATATGCGAGCAGAAGTACGACGATATTACCGGAGCCGAGTAATATGGATAAAATATACGGACACTTGCAATGCAAATAGTGCAGACAAGCGATAATTGGCTTTCAAAAGAAGCTGTTTTTAAACACTTGAATGAGTTGGCTGAGAATACTTACACGGACCGTACTGTCTATCTTGCAGCTAATTTCAAAGAGAGTAAATCCGTCACTCCCAAAATCGCAGGCCCCGTTATAGAGGCTGTTATAAATGAGGTTGGTTCTAATGACACCGGGATGGTTATATTCAGACGTGATGAAGAATTAACTGTTATTGAACCACCTTTACCATTTACGATGGATGCAATCATGCAAGATCAAGATACCTTGCTTTTAGAAGACATATTTGATGTACCCAAAACAGTTGCAGTGGTCCTGGTTAGACTAGGTAGATATGCTGTTGCCCTAATGGAAGGTCAGAAATTGGTGGACACAAAGACTGAAGGTCGTCAAATGAAAAATCGTCATAAGGCAGGTGGATCTTCACAGAGAAGATTTGAGAGAAGCAGAGAAAGATTGATTCGAGAGTTATACGACAAGGTCTGCGAGGTGTCTCAACGCATATTTGAACCAAGGATAAACGATATTGATTATCTGTTTCTGGGTGGTGAGAAACACACTGTAAATGGATTTAAGAAAAGGTGCGGATTTATTGGAAAATTTGATGGGAAGGTTATGTCTAGGTTGATAAATATTGATGAACCAAACAGCGAGGCTCTAAAGTCGGTAGGGGATGAAATTTATAAGAGTAGGGTGAGAGTCTTTAAGACAGTTAGATGATTTTCTACTTATTGGGAAGTATATCCGCCGTCGATGACAAGGGAAGAGCCAGTGATGAAGGATGCTTCGTCAGAAGCAAGAAATAGAGCTGCGTTAGCTATCTCTTCCGGTCGTCCTAAACGCCCCATAGGGTGCAAATTCTTTAATTGTTGATAAATGGGCTCATTGTTAGTTAAAGATTCAGTTAGGTTAGTCTCGACATATCCTGGGCATAGACAGTTGACCCGTACATTTTTGGATGCCATATCATTTGCCAAAGTCTTTGTGAATTGGATCACACCACCTTTTGAAGGAGGGTATGCATTAAACCCACCTCCGATGCCGACTGGATATCCTACCAAGCCGTTTATGGAGGCTAAGTTAATTATGGATCCACTTCCGTTCAGTTCCATCTCTGGTACTGCATACCTAGAGACCAGATAAGTACCTTTTAAATTTACTTCTATCACCCTGTCCCATACTTTCTCGGGGTCTGCATCTTCCTCAAAAGCGTTTCGGCTGCTTATTCCAGCACTGTTGACTAAGATATCGAGTTTTCCATACGTTTGTATAGTTCGATTCACCATTTCGGCAGCATCACCTGATTTGGTAACATCACCTGAAATTTTTAAAATGCTGCCGGTATCTCCCACGTAGCTATCCGGAACTGATATATCTGCCGCGACAACGCGGGCTCCCTCTTCCACGAATCTCTCAACGCATGCTTCTCCAATTCCAGATTTGGCACCTGTTATGAGGGCTACTTTTCCAGATAACCTTCCTACATTTTTTTTTGCGCACATATCGAACTTCCTAATCTAGTATTGGACAAGATTAGCATGTATTTAATCTTTCGGTAGTTTGTGACAGGAATATAAGGCTGATAGAATCTTTTTGCTAGAACTACGGTTAGGAGGAGAAGCACTATGCCTGAATTTAAGAATCATGTCCTGGTTTGTGATGTTGAAAGAGATGATGGGATTCATTGTGGAAATAAGGGTGGCGCGGAGGTAAAACGAAAAGTTGTAGAAATGTTGTCGAAGTACGGACTCAGAAAAAGCGTATATGTTTCCAGTACGGGTTGCACGAGTCAACACAGGAAATGTGAAACTGATCAATGCAGCATGATTGTCTATGGGCCAGGAAATGAAGGCACGTGGTACATTGCAAACCCTGATGACGTAGAAACAATCGTTAAAGAACATCTCGTCGACGGAAATACAGTTGATGCCCTGGTGAATGACGGAATGAAAATAAATTTGGATGCCTAATTACTAGTTTAAGAAGCTGATTCTATTATCTTGAAAGTGCTTCTACTGTAAAATACGGCTTTGCCTTTTCCTTTGATTTTGACTCCGTTATCTCCCAGAAAAACGCCAGTAGCGGAGTCAATTCCAATAATCTCCATTCCTGACTGTAACTCGGATTGATTTTCAGACGAAACTGTTTCAGGGACACTATTTTCATGGTGAGGTAGGACAGCAGTGTTTGATATAAGGCCGATGGCTGGCATCCAACTTCGGTATCTCATTTTGCTACCTAATACCATTGCTCCTGCACTCGAACCGGCTAGAGTTGCTCCTTTCGATACGGCTTCTGTAATAGAGGCCATGAATGGTGTTTGGTATAAAGTATTTAACAGGTGTTTTGGGTCTCCTCCTGTTAAATATATGAGATCGACTCCATTTAGGTCATTGCAGTAGATTTCATCTTCTGCGTGGGCTTTGTTTAAAATCATGATTGGGTTGACATTTGCTCCCAGGGCATCAAAATGCCGAACCCCATTCTCTGCAGCTTTTTCAGGCCGTTGGTTTGCCGCGGCTGTAGGAATAATTGCGACACGGGGGTGCTTTTTATTTAAGGATTCCACTAAATAAGAATCCATAGCGAGGCATTCTTCCTGAAATTCCCCACCTCCAACCAAGAGAATATTATTCATAAGTTTCTTGGTTTAGACTCGTTAATCTGATATTTCTGCAATCATTTCTATTTCGATTGGCATCCCACCAGGTAGAGTTGCTACTCCCACCGCTGACCTGGCATGACGTCCTTTATCACCAAAAATTTCTACTAGTAAATCGGAACAACCATTTGTCACAGCTGGAGGCTCCGTGAAGTCTGGTACTGAATTAACCATCGAGAGTAGCTTGACAATCTGGTTAACTCTATCTAGTTCTCCTAGGTATCCTTTTAATCTGGCTACCAAGTTTATTGCTGTCAGTCTAGCGACATTATAGCCTTCCTCCACACCAAGAGCTCCGCCGAGTTTTCCTGTATAGGCACTTCCGTCAGGTTTAGGAGTGGGTCCTACCCCGGAGAGGTATATTAAATTACCTGTTCTGACCACCGGCACATAATTTGCCATAGGAGCTGGCGAATCTGGTAATTCGATTCCCAATTCCTGAATTCTGTCTTCTATCGTTCCCATTAGGTTCTCCTAGTTGGACTTTTCTTATCGTTGATACTATTGTTCACTACTATGTAGGGCACTTCGGCACAGAGCATAATATCAGAGGGGATCCAAATGAGCCTAACGGAAGATCATGTTAGATTGAAGGCGGTCAATCATGTGACTTACAACGTGGTTGATAAAGAGAGAGCAACAAAATTTTGGGTAGACGTACTTGGAGTACAACAAATACCTAAACAGGTTGATGCTGAACACATAATTTGGCTCCAATTACCGAGCGGAGCGATGGTACACATTGTTGAAACCCCTGATGGCCCCTCAACTCCATCACATCACGGTGCTTTTGAAGTCGATGACATAGATGCAGCGGCTAATGTAGTTCAACAGAAAGGAATCGAGACCACTGACATTACAACCAGAAATGATGGGCAGAGAGTTTTTTTCTTGAATGATCCTGAAGGTAATCGAATAGAAATATGTACTAAATCGGGATTCGGTGTTCTAGTCTAATTCTTATACGATCGTAAGTAGTCTCGCGGGCGTATTTTTGGTTATTGCCTCTATTTCAGATTCGTGGAAATTCCTGTTTCGCATTCTTGGAATTATGTGTTCAGGTATGTAACCGTAACCATGGCCGCCATATTTCACAAGTCGGTGTTTAGTACAAATGTCATGAGATATGACAATTCGGTCACCCAAACCATTGTCTATCATTTGTCTAATGAAATTGAGGCGCTGCGCATCACTGGGCATATCAAAGTCAGAAGGCTGGTAAAAAGACACTTCGTTTCCGAAGAGATCCCATTCCAGAACACACCCAGTATCGGCTATTTTTCCTAGCATTTCTATTGTATCTACTGTCCTGTCTAAATGTCCCATAATCACTCTGGAAATGTCGGCTCCGGAGTCAATGAGTATGTTGAGGATTTCAATTGGAGCGTTTTCGTCCCTGCCCGGATGTATCAGGATGGAGGCTCCGGTCTCTGATTGAGCTCGAGCAGATGCTTTCAGAACTTTTAACTCATTTGCCATTAAGGGCCATGTACAGCCAATTTCGCCAATAATTCCGGCCTTAATTCCTGTGCTGCCTACCCCTATTTGAATATCCTGGACTATTTCTTGATAAATATCATTTTCATCCATTTCATTAATTCTGTTAGGTTGAGCTGCGTCGACATAATACCCCGCTCCCATCACCACATGGAGACCGGCACCTCGAGATATTCTTGCAAGCGCTAGTGGATCTCTTCCTATTCCGACGGTGGTTGCGTCAACGATTGCCCCACCTCCATGCCTTTGATATAGCGTGGCTTCTTCTATGGCTGTGTCCTCATCAAGTACCAAAAGATTGTCGAGATTACTGTAGGAATACTGTCTTATCCACCCCAGATTCTCCATGGAAACCGGTATATGTGCCAATCTTTGCGTTGTTACATCTGGGGAAGGGTTGAACATGACAGAGAAATCTATAAGTAGATGTTCATGAGTCATTGTTAAACCAAGGTCCGCTGGATCTATTAAGCCCAGTACTGATTGAATTTTTCCTTTTTGGGTTGGGTCACTCATAATCCTAACCTATAAATGCTTACTGAGAGTTACTATGTTTGTTGGTCATTTAAAAAGCACGCATTTATTTCATGTACTGGTCCGAAATCTATCTCGTGGTCAGAGCTAATAAATGTTTCTACCATGCCGACTACTTTTACATTCCAACCAACGAGAGGTACTAGGCATTGCGCTTCACTCTAGCGTCCAGCGGCATTGGGTAGTTGTTAAAGTGTTGCAACCGCTTATGAAGCCTCATTATACCTGCGTTTAGATAATCATTATGATTTAGGCGGAGAGCGGAAAAGCAAAAGCAACTTTCGGTTCAATCCATCAATCCATTTTTCTAAAAGTCTTGTTGCTCATAGCAAAACCGATGGTGAACAAAGCAAGTAAAATACCGCTTATTGTCAAAGAATCGGCAGTCCCTATTTTTTCAGCTAAAGTACCAAATGGAACAGCACTTAAAGGCATCATACCGAAGGTCATCATGGTTATGCTCATAGCACGGCCTCTCATCTCAGGGTCAGCTTTAAGTTGCACCATAGTCATGTTTAGGGACATGTACATTGAGCTAGTTAAACCGATAAATATGAGAAACGGGATTGCCATAGAGAATGAGGTGACCTGAGCAAATATCGCCAAAGCCACACCCCAGGCTAGGGATGCACATAGCATAACCACTCCTCTTCTTGGAATATTACCCAAAGCAGAAAGTAGAAGGGTTCCGATTGTCGCTCCAATACCCATTAGCATCAGTAGAATTCCCAACCCATCAGATTCGATAGCCAATGCTTCTCTTGCCCATGCAGGAACCAAAGCCATATAGGAAAAACCAAAAAGTACTGGTATGAATGACATAATGAATAGCCCTCTCAGAGCCGGGTTGGCAAAGGCGTAACGTATTCCATCTGCCACATCCCCGCCGACATTTTTGCCAGTTCTTGCTGATCTGTTAGGTGCATAGTGGACCATTCCAATAGTGACAGCAGCGAAAACATAAATAATAGAAATAACAAAAAATACCCCAGCGGTATCTAACAATAAAATTAAGAATCCTGCTAACGCAGGGCCAGCGACTCTGGTTAAGTTCATACTGGAGTTACTAAGAGATATAGCATTCATTAATTTTGAATCAGGAACTATGTCAGAAATAATTGCCTGGCGGCTTGGCATGTTTATGGACATTAATGAACCATTGAAAATTCCAATCACCATAATGTGCCAAAAAGTTACAATTCCAATCAAATCAAGGGTTCCGAGAATTAATGTAAAGACTCCACTGCCAATTTGGCTAAAAACAATTAATTTTTTTCTGGAAAACCGATCTGCTAAAGCTCCAGCAAAAGGGGCCACAACCGTCATGGGTAAGGCAAAGGTCAAAGTAACAAGTGTGAGTGCCAAAGGGGAATCGTCTGTCACCCTCAATATAAGCCAACTTCTTGTAATCATTTGCATATTCATTGCCATGAAAGATACAAATGAGCCTATCCATAGCCATCTGAAGTCCCTATACGAGAGGGCATCTAGTATGTTTGAGAATCTTCTTTTTTTTGATGGCGTTTGGTCTGAATTTATTTCACAAGGAATATTCGGTTTTTTAACAGACTGGGCCATTGTGAGTCACTAAGAAAGGGTTACAATATCGAGGTTGGAATATTTCAGAAGGTAACATTGCGGCATATTCACGTCAATCGTTTCATGTAACCTAATTCTGTAATAATCTTGTTTCGTTTGAACTTATTGTTTGGAGCGTTTTTATTATGGCGTCAGAATCTTCACAGTCTTTATGGTCGAGAGATTTTGTTATAAATCTTCTGGTGGCTCATCTACTTCTCGCTGGTTTTTTCTCTCTTTTTATGGTGGTTCCAGGGTTTATAGACAAACTTGGAGGAAAGGAATGGGAGATAGGTGTCATTATCGCAACTTTTGGATTGGCCGGGGTAATTTTCCGACCTATGGCAGGTAAATGGATTTTAAAATCTGGGCCCAAAAGAGTAATCATGTTCGGGATATTAATATTTGTGGGAACCACTGTTTTATACATTCCCTTGCCTAGTGAGTGGTGGATAGTACCTGTTCGTATGGCCCAGGGTGTAGGTCTTGCGATTGCTCCGGTGGCCACGAGTACCGTGGTTGCCAATCTGGCTCCTGAATCCAGGCGTGGGGAGGGTATGTCATACATGGGTAACTCGATATCTATAGCTCAGTTATATGCCCCACCGATCGGGTTTTTCATAGCTGATAGTTTCAGTTTTTCTTTGGCTTTTATAGTCGCCTCTGCCGTGGCATTAGTGTCTTTTTTCGTTTGTCTAACGATGTCAGATTCTCGAACTAGGATGCCTATCACACCACAGAATGAAAATGAAATGTCTGATGCGCCCTTTATTAGCAGAGCAGCGATATTTCCCACTCTAATCTTTTTGACGTATGCGTTTACCATGGCTCCTGTAAGCACCTTCCTTCCAATGCTTTCGGATGTTAGGGAATTAGGTGTAAATCCTGGATTTTATTTCACTATACTGTCAGGCATGACGATGCTCACGACCCTGGTAAGTGGTCGTATTGCAGATAAATTTGGAAGATCCGCTGTAATTATTCCCGGCCTAACATTAGTCTCTGTAGCGATGTTTATGCTCTCCGGATCTTTTACTTCGGGCATGTTTTTTGGTGCGGCATTTTTTCACGGGGTTGGATATGGACTGATTTATCCTGGTATTAATTCTTTGGTGATAGACCGAGTTCCAGCGAATGAAAGAGGCTCTGCTATCGGTACCCTCCAGCAAGCCTGGGATATTGGCGCTTCAGGGGGTAATTTTATAGTCGGGCCGATAATTGGAGCCCTAGGGGTCGGTTCCGCGTTTGTGGTAGTGGGAGCCGGGGTTGCCACGGGAGTGGTTGGATTCATTACTGGAAATCGGAAATCCAAAAACTTTTCGTAGACCTGTTAAATATCACTGAGTACAATGCACAAACGAATTTTATAATTCGATGATAGATCGTTACGAAGCTTCAGGAGAGACCTAATGAATGGAGAGCAGTTACGGAAAAAGACGAGTAGTGGCGGTATTGCTTATGGAACGATGCTCAGTATGGGACGTAACCCTAGGTGGTCACAAGCAATCTCTTCATTTGGTTTAGATTATGTAATTATTGATACAGAACACGCTCCCCGTAGTAGGGCTGAAGTAGCAGATTTCTTGGCAGCTTTCACATACAGCGGAGTGGTTCCTATTGTACGGATTCCAATCCCTGCGTCTCACTATGTGACTATGTATATTGATGCAGGTGCCCAAGGGGTACTCGCCCCATATTGTGAGACAGTAGACCAAGTAAAGGAAGTCGTTGCGGCTGCTCGATGGAGGCCACTGAAAGGGGCTTTAGCTGAGAAAGCCGTGGAAACCGGGGAATTACCAAGTGAAGCAACGAGAGCCTACCTGGAAAATCGAAATAAGAATAATGTTTGCATAATAGGTATTGAGAGTGTCCCAGCTATCGAAAACTTGGAAAACATGCTTAAAGTAGAAGGAATTGATGCAATTTTTGTGGGGCCAAACGATCTCACAATAACCTTAGGGATACCGGATCAATATGACCATCCAGACTATGAAGCTGCTCTACGGGAAATAATTGCAAAAAGTGAAGCTGCCGGTAAACCGGTTTTGATTCATCACCAAACAGTTGAATTGACTCAAAAATGGCTTCGAGAAGGAGCAAGGTTTGTTCTTTATTCGAGTGATGCCAGAACTATGCATAACGGGTATAGAGAGGAGTTTGGAGAAATAAAATCAGTAGGATCTGAACTAGGTGGTGAGACCATAGGTGCTGTAGGCGAGTCAGAAGAAGTAATTTAGGAGGAAGAAATAATGAGTTGGGATTTCATAGCAGTACAAGGACCATTTGGGGGTACCAGTGAGGGCCCAGCGTGGGATGGTGAATCTCTTTTATTCACCCACATTCCTGAAAGCAAAATATATAGATTTAATCCCAGAACGAGTACCACCGAGGTTTTTAGAGAAAATACTAATTGTGCCAATGGATTGATGTTTGATGAATCTGGAAACCTGTATGCTTGCGAAGGAGGAGGAAGGAGAGTCGTCAGGTATGACGGTGACTCAACAGAAGTTTTAGCGGAATCATATCAAGGCAGCAGGTTTAATGTTCCAAATGATTTGGCGATTGATCCTCAGGGAAGGGTCTGGTTTACAGATCCTTTTTATGAAGGGGCAGGTGGCCCTTGGAGCCAAGATAGGGCAAACAAGGAGTTGGACCATGACTCTGTCTATAGAATAGATATGGCAGACGGGAAGTCAACAGCTGTGAGCCGAGTGACCGAGGATACTACTCGGCCGAACGGTCTTCTGTTTTCCCTAGATTTTCAAACCTTGTATGTGGCTCAAAGTGGCCGATTACCGGAGGAAAAAAGACAGCTACGAGCTTACCCGGTTAATACGGATGGGTCATTAGGCGACCATGAGGTAATACATGATTTTGGCGAACACAGGGGCATAGATGGGATGGTGCTTGATGCAGATGGAAATATCGTGGCTACCGCTGGATATAAGGCGGGCGGACCGGGCCCCATGATATACGTATTTTCCGCCTCTGGAGAGGTGCTGGAAACGCATTCTACTCCGTTTGATAGGCCAACTAATTGTTCATTTGGCGGTGAGGATTTATCAACCTTGTATGTCACGACAGGTGATGGGTTTTTGTTACGGGCTTTTACTGAACGACAAGGACGACTTAGCTATCCAAAGATATAGTGCCATTGTTATGAAAATGGGAGTGAAGTAATTTGAATGCTGACGTGATAGTAATAGGTGCCGGTATCGCAGGGTGTTCTGCAGCCCTTCATTTGTCTGAATCAGGAATGTCAACTTTGCTTTTGGACATGGGGGAGGTTTCGGGGGAAGCTTCTGGAGTCAATATGGGAGGACTTGGTGGTGCAGGATGGGGTAATTCACCTAAATTGCAGGAATACCTAACAATGGGGAGCCTGAACATTTTCAAGCGACTTCAGATTGAGTTGGGCTATGATTTGGAATTTAGACAGTCAGGGTCTTTCACGGCAATACATAATGAGCAGCAATATTCGTATGCCCAGAACCGGGTTATACAATCTCAGAAAGATGGCTTTAATCTGCGGTTATTGAGTTCCTACGAGGCGAAGGCGATAGAGCCGGAATTGAACCCAGATTTGCTTGGATATGTTTATGCTCCTACGAGAGGTCAGGCTGATCCACTAAAGACCACCCGGGCATTTGGGCAGGCTGCTATGCAGGCAGGCACTAAAGTGCAAACAAATACCCAAGTAATTGGTATGCGATCACACCATGGAATATGGGATCTAGAGACAAATAACGGGAATTATGAGGCACAGTTCGTCGTTATTGCTGCAGGGGCTTGGTGTAAAAATATAGGTGAAATGGTAGGCGCGAATATACCTATAGAACCAGTTGTTGGGCAGATGTGGTCTACAGACCCCTTGCCGCCCAGGGTTTTCAGTACAATATCGTCATTCGAGTCTAGTTTCCATTGGAGTGAAAATCCATACGTAGACAGCATTTCTCCACCTGAATTAACCCATTTTGGAGAACAAAGAGTAACCAGACACCTATATGGAAGACAACGCAAAAATGGAGAAATTATCTTTGGAGGTGATCGTCGAGACGCCGGTTTCAATAAGACAGTGGACGCTGGAGGGGTGGAAATTAACAAAGGACAGGCTACAGAAGTTCTTCCTTTGTTATCCGGATTACCAATATCGACGACGTGGTCTGGATTGATGCCATTTTCGAAGGACGGCCAGCCAGTTATCGGCAGGATACCAGCGAATGATAATTTATTTGTGGTAACAGGGCTTTGTTCTTCGGGCTTCGGAAAAGGACCTGGTGCTGGTATGTTGATAGCTGATCTAGTTTCTCGTGGTGAATCTCACCCTGTACTGGCGGAATCGGACCCAGCTCGATTCTCTGCGTAGACTGCGAATCACGACTCAAATATAATCCATATTCAACATGATATTTTAAGGGAAAACTGAAGAGGTACCAATTATGACAGGTGAAAGCATAAAAATCGGACTTGTTGGGGCTGGCGGAAATACGACACTTAGGCATATACCTGGGCTTAATGCCATGGATAATGTAGTTATAGACAGTGTTTGTAATAGAAGTATGGCATCTGGGAAAAGGGTCGCCGATGAATTTGGTATAGAGAAAGTTTATGACAATTGGATAGATGTTATGGAGGACCCTGATAACGATGCTGTATGTATAGGAACTTGGCCATACATGCACTGCACCCTGGTACTCGCCGCTTTGGAAAACGGGAAACATGTGCAGACCGAGGCTAGAATGGCAATAAATGCCTCAGAGGCTCATATCATGTTGGAAGCTTCTAAGAATTTCCCGGGTCTTGTTACCCAAATAGTTCCAGCACCCCACACCCTAAATTTAGATAAGACCATCAAAACTCTTATTAAAGACGGATATCTGGGGGACATATTGTCGGTGGATGCTGCTATCACTCAAGGAGGATTTGTAGATAAGGACAAGCCATATCACTGGCGCCAAAGTAGGGATTTTAGTGGCTATAACATCATGGGTCTGGGTATCTGGTACGAGGCTGTAATGCGATGGATAGGCCCTGCGGCTACGGTTCAAGCAATAACCAGAGTAACAGTACCTCAGCGACCTGATCAAAATGGCGATTTGCAGGTGCTGACGATACCTGACCACGTTGAAATCCTGTGTGAGATGTTTACAGGCCCGGTTTTGCATATTAGGTTCAGCGATGTCCTGGGTCATGCTCCGGGAAATGGTGTATGGATTTATGGTACAGAAGGTACTTTGCATGTAGATGCCACAAACCAAGCAGACCTCAAACTTTTCGGTGGGAGAAAGTCAGATTCTTCCCTTTCTGAGATAGCTATAAAGCCCGAGTTGACCGGTGGATGGAGGGTAGAAGAGGAGTTTATAAATGCGATTAGAGGCATCGAAGAGATAACCCATACATCATTTGAAGATGGTGTCCGCTATATGGAATTTACCGAAGCCGTGACCCGTAGTTCTCAGTCGGGCGAGAAAATATACCTTCCACTCTAGCTAGAATTTGGAGCATTAAGAAATGGCGTATAACTATCAACAATTAGCTTCTACTAATCTGCCAGCAGAAATAGAGATGCCCCCAGGATTAAGAGAGGAAGTTGAATATGTATTTTCGGTAACTTATACGGATCCAGATGCTATGGCACTCAAAGAATTTGCTGAAGCAGCGGCGACGGTTATTGAAAGAGACGGGAGATCTTTAGGTACATACCCTCCCCCACAAGGGCATGAAGGGCTGAGGGAATTCATATCCTCTGAATTGTCTTCCAATCGAGGTTCAGATATTCCGGCAGATAATATTTTTCTAGCCAGTGGGGCCGGAGGTGCATGTCAGGTTTTTGTTGATGCCTTCATTGATCCTGGTGATGTAGTTATGATGGAGGAATTTTGTTATCACGGTAGCCTGAATATGTTCATAAAAAAAGGGGCCCGTCCTTGCCATGTATCCATGGATCAAGATGGGATGATTCCAGAAGAGCTAGAAAAGTCGATCCAAGAGAATATTAAGAACGGTGATAAACCCAAGCTCATTTATACGATTTCTGTTTACCATAACCCTACTGGTGCCACTATTAATCTTGAAAGAAGAAAGAGGATAGTTGAGATATCTAATAAATATCAGATACCTATAGTAGAAAATGAATCCTATGCTGATTTTCACATTGATGGGCCACAATTACCCCCAGCAATGATCGGGTTGGATTCAGATGGTGGAGTCATGCATATTTCGGCATTTACCAAATTGATGGGCTGCGGGCTTAGGCTAGGGTTTGGTGCCTTTCCAGAAGCTGCTCGGGAATCGCTGGCAAAAGTAGGATTTGGTGTATCCCCGAGTCATTTGACTTCCATGGCTGTACATGAATATCTAAAAGACAATAAATCTTCATATGTCTCTGGTGTAGCTTCCTCCTTGGGTCGGAAACGTGATGCGATGCTGAGATCGTTAGGTGAGTATTTCCCTCCCTCTTGTACTTGGACTGAGCCCAGCGGTGGGATGATGATTTGGATGGGACTTCCAGAAGGAACGAATACCTGGGATATTTTGGAGAAGGCAGTAGAAAAAGGGGTGAAATACAACCCTGGCCCAATATTCAGAGCAGATAGGAGGGGGGGGAATCATTTACGGCTTACTTTCAGTCACCATACACCTCAAGAAATAGAAGAAGGAATAGCTCTTTTGGCTGGCGTTTTTGAGGCAGAAGGAGTCATATAGAATGTCCGAGCAAATAGATTTGTCAATTGAAGAAATTAGGCAGATATCTGTGTTGACTAGAATTGCCATGACAGAAGATGAGTTGGATGTGATGCGGGCTCAAATGTCTAATATATTAGACAGTGTAGCAATCCTCAATGAAGTGGATACAGAAGATGTTGAACCTACCGGACATTCAGTAAACATAAAGTCAGTGATGAGAGAAGACCAAATACAAGACTCTTTGACACAGGATGAAACTCTTTTAAATGCTCCTCGAAGGGATGGGTCTTTCATTAGAATTAAGGCTGTTCTGGAATAGGGATACCCCCGACTAGGCATGGAATCTGTAAACCTCGAAACTATTACAATTGCTGAAGCTAGGCGGCTTCTTGATAACAAAGAAGTGTCAGCAGTTGAACTGACCAAAAATTATCTCGATAGAATTAAAAATTTCGAAAAAGACATAGATGCATATGTCACAGTCACGGAAGATCGAGCCCTAGAAGACGCTAACTTGGCAGATAAGAGAATAGGTGAGGGAACTCAAACCAACCTCACTGGAATTCCGATGCAGTTAAAAGATAATATTTGCTACTCAGGCATTCCCACAACTTGCTCCTCAAAAATGTTGGAAAATTTTGTACCGCCATTTGATGCATCAGTATCGACTTATCTAAAAAATGAGAATTCTGTTTTGCTTGGCAAAGGCAATTTAGACGAATTTGCGATGGGTTCATCGACAGAAAATTCAGCTCTTAAATCGACAAAAAACCCCTGGGATACTAACAGGGTTCCAGGAGGTAGCAGTGGTGGGCCTGCTGCTGCTGTAGCAGCTTCCGAATGTGTATTTTCACTTGGATCAGACACTGGTGGGAGTATAAGGCAGCCGGCCTCTTTATGTGGCGTTGTTGGCATGAAACCCACTTATGGGTTGGTAAGCAGATTTGGATTAGTGGCTTTTGCTAGTTCATTGGACCAGATAGGCCCTTTGACTAAGAGCGTGGAAGATAGTGCATTGGTTCTCCAGTCAATCGCAGGACACGACTCTAGAGACTCTACTTCCCTAGATGTAAAAATACCAGATTATTTCAGTAATCTGACTACAGACCTTAAGGGTTTTAAGATCGGTATTCCGAAAGAATATTTTATTGAAGGAATCAGCCCGGGGGTTGAAAAATCGATTCTTGATTCGGTAGAGGTGTTGAGGGGCCTGGGAGCTGATGTGAAGGAAGTTTCTCTTCCCCACACCAAGTATGCGCTAGCAGTCTACTACATAATCGCACCCTCAGAGGCTTCTGCCAATCTCGCAAGATATGATGGAGTTAAATACGGGTTTTCTGAGAAAGATGCTGAAACGATGTGGGCAGGGCTAGAGAAGACGAGGTCTAATGGTTTCGGCCCTGAAGTTAAGAGGCGGATTATGCTCGGGGCATATGCTTTATCCGCTGGATATTATGATGCTTTCTACTTGAAAGCCCAAAAGGTGAGAACTTTGATAAGACAAGAGTTTGAGGATGTGTTTAAAGACGTTGATGTCTTAGCCATGCCGACTTCACCTACTACAGCCTTTAAGATCGGAGATAAAATCGACGATCCGTTACAAATGTATTTGAATGACATATTCACAATCCCAGCAAACATAGCTGGAATCCCAGGAATTTCAATTCCGGCCGGAATGGTTAATGGGTTGCCGGTAGGGCTTCAATTTATGGCGGGCACCCTACAAGAGACTAATTTGTTCAAAGCGGCATATGCATACGAACAAGCCACCGAGTGGCACAATCAATTCCCCTCTATTTAGAAGGGCTAAAAATGCAAGATTCTGATGATATATCGATTGGAATTATCGGTCTCGCAGAATGGGAAATTCCTGAAAATCAAACAGGAAGAGGATTAACTTTACAAACTACTAGAGGCCCAATTAATACGATAGTTCATCATGATCCTGACAAACCAGCCACCCGTGGTGTTATATGGGTAGGAGGTGCTCGGGGAGGATTGGATGGTCCAGCTGGGGGGCTGTATCGAATTGTAGGTGAGGAACTATCACCTGGAATCACATCTTTACGAATTGACTATAGGGAACCTGGCGAGTTGATTGAATGTGTCATGGACACCTTGGCTGGAGTATCATTTTTGACAGGGACAGGTCATTCGGACATTTTACTGGCAGGACATTCATTTGGGGGGGCGGTTGCTATAAAATCGGCGCCTTTTTCTGACAAGGTAAAAGGAGTCATTGCCCTCTCAAGCCAAACGTTTGGAGCAACTGATGTTTCGGAAGTATCACCACGTCCGATCTTACTAATTCACGGCGAAGACGATATCGTTTTGTCCCCTCAGTGCTCCCAGACTATCTTCGATTGGGCGGAGGAACCGAAAGAAATGATCTTTATGCCGGCTACAGGTCACGGGTTAACAGAATCTTCTGAGGAAGTCATTGAGAAGGTCAAATCGTGGGTTGTGAATCACCTATACCTTCCTGGTGAAGTACCAGAATAGCATGGCGCGTGTGGTTGGGATATACTCAAGTTTACTTGCTAGTCAATAGCCAATAAATACCTAAATAAAGGGGAGCTTTTTTGATATGGGAGAACTCGACGGAAAAGTAGCAATCGTTACAGGTGCAGGCCGATTAAGAGGTATAGGCAGAGCTGCTGCTGAGGCTTTGGCGAAATTGGGGGCGGATGTTGTTGTTACAGGAACTGGACGAAGCCCGGATTCATTCCCTGACGATGAAAAGGCAATTGGTTGGAAAGACATTGAAACTGTTGCTGAGCGGGTTCGAGATATAGGCAGACGGGCGCTTCCTTTGGTGGTAGATGTCACAAACAGGGATGATGTTAAGAGAATGGTGGATGAAACCATGAAAGAGTTCGGACGGGTGGACATTTTGATAAATAACGCGGCCTATGCTCGGGCGGAAGATAGGACGCCGATATTGGACCTGAATGAAGACACTTTTCAGAAGGTAATGGATATCAAGGTAACTGGAACATTCCTTTGTACTAAGGCCGCCATCAAACCCATGATTGATCAGGGTGACGGCGGGAAAATAGTAAATATTTCATCGACAGCTGGCAAGCGTGGATCAGCAAATACTCTTGCCTATAATGGGGCGAATTTTGCCATTGTAGGTATGACACAATCGATGGCGAAGGAGCTTGGATCACACAATATAAATGTTAATGCTGTATGCCCAGGGGCCGTAGATACTCATAGGATGGATATTCTTGGCAGAGGCAACACATGGAGCAACATGGCTGATTCGACCCCTATAGGTCGAAATGGTACCGATGAAGAAGTTGGTGATTTTTGTGCATATCTTTGTACCGAAGCCGCATCATGGATTCATGGACAGTCCATCAACCAGAACGGTGGCACGGTAATGGAACATTAAATCTGGGGTCACATTCCGTTGACTGAGATTGGTTACGTTGCTAAGCTTTTGCTCCTTCGTAGAGAAAAAACAGATACATCATAAAGGGCGGTTAGCTCAGTGGTTTAGAGCGCTGCGTTGACATCGCAGAGGTCATAAGTTCGACTCTTATACCGCCCACCATCCCGCTAGGGTTGGGCATGGAATTATCTCCTTTCTTTGCTCCATTTTCGTGGTTTGTTTCTTGACTGGTTATAAAACAAGTTTTTCGTAACATTCCTTTAATCATCTACGCCATTTATACTCGCCATCAGTTGTCCTATTAAGTTTGCCACCACTCAAAAGAGAAACAGAATAATGTCACTTGATCCTGATAAAAGTCGAAACCGCACCTTAAGGCCCCTGTTCCCAACAGGAGATATATTTTATGGCTGGTGGCTTGTTGGGGTAGCTGCTTTTCTGCTGACATTGATGTCTCTTACAGTGTTTCAAGGTTTAGGTACGATTTTGGTCGCTCTTGAACGTCAATTTGGATGGAGCCGAACTGCCTTATCCGGCGCGTTCTCCCTAGCAAGGGTGGAGGGAGCCATTCTGGGTCCCGTGGAAGGTTTCTTGGTAGATCGTATAGGAACTCGGAAAATGGTGTTGATAGGCTATATCCTTATGGGGCTGGGCTTTATATGGCTGGGGCAGGTGAAAACTCTTTGGGAATTCTATGTGTCATTTATGATTATCTCGCTTGGCTCAGGTCTGGGGGGTTGGCTTGCCGTAATCGCTATGGTGAATAATTGGTTCACACGGCAACGTACATTTGCCATGGCTTCTGCCATGTCTGGCATCCACTTTGGAGGGTTACTTGTTCCCCTTTTGGCAATTGGAATAGAAACTTTCGAATTTCGCGGGGCTGCCATAATAATCGGGGTATTTCTCTTAATAGTTGTGGGCCCTGCGGCGAAAGTTATAAGAAACCGCCCAGAGGATATAGGTCTACAACCTGACGGGGACCCAGAGAGGTTGTCAGAATCTGTCCTAACAGAAGACGAAGAGCCTGATTTTACCGCTGGACAAGCGTTAAGAACTCCGGTGTTTTGGACACTAACGATCATGCAAGTGGCCTCAAGTGTTGCAATCGTCACCCTTGCATTACATTTAGTGCCAAAACTGACAGACATGGGTATGACGTTGAGTGGAGCGGGTACTGTGGTTCTTACCTACACCATAGTGGCCTTGCCGTCCCAGTTTCTTTCAGGTTATTTTGCAGACCGCCTTCCCAAAACTCTTATGATCGCCGTATTTCTTGCTATCCAAGGAATCGCCATAACAATAATTGCGTTCGCAGACACTGTACTTTTGGCCTATATTTTTGCCTTACTGTATGGAATAGGGTTTGGTGGTCGTAACCCATTAACCACAGCTATCCGGGGAGAATATTTCGGGCGAAAGGCCTTCGCGACGATTATGGGCATATCCCAGTTCCCAATGAATATAGGTATGATTGGGGCACCCCTATTTGCCGGCTATATGTTTGATACTACAAATAGTTATGTAATCCCATTTTCGGTGTTCGCAATCTTGACCTTTTTTGGTGCCTTTCTAATGTTGTTTGTCAAAAAACCCAGGAAGCTAACACTGCAACTATAATGATATTTTTGATTATGGTCTAAGACTCGCCGATTGAGCGAGGTAATTTAGTGCCTTTATTAATGAGGAACTTTCAAATAAATGAACAGATGCTTTGTCGGCTGGATAAGTCATATTTCTAAACGATTCTTTAGATGTGGTTGAACCCATTATAACGAGGTAGTAATCTGGAAGACTGTCAGGCGTTAAATCTAGAATCCTCCCTCTAACCGTGTAGTACTTTATATTTACACTTTTGCCCTCAAGTACTCCAGATTGGAAGTAGCTATCCAAACTCTTCTCAGAAGTAGAATGTGAGAGGGCTATATTGAAAATTTCGGCAGCTATGTATTCGCCAATATGACCCGTGAGGACAGGTCGTCCTATTATTTCTCCAATTTCAGCCTATAGAAAACAATTTACATGGGAGGATGAATGAAATGAATGCCAAAGCCTTTGGCTCTTTTTCAACATTCAATACAATAGGTCTAACGACTAACATGTTCAGAGGAGTGGAGTATATGAAGTTTCGAAAAGATGTTGCTACTGTTATCACTCTGCTGTGTATGTCGTGGCTTTTGGCTGCTTGTGAAGCAGAGGGCACTGTTTCTTCAGCAAAAGGCCCATCAACTCAAGCGAGTCAGTCAACACAGACTCAAGAAGGGGAACTTGAGTTGCTAGAATACAGTTGGGAAACAGATGAAATCGGAATGAAATATTTAAGTGGTGTAGTAGCAAACAACACTAAGTACACGCAAACAAAGGTCGCTATTTTATTCGCCATATATGACGCTGATGGCCTCAAAATTGGAGAAGCGGCGGATGTTACCGATAGCCTCAGACCGGGGGAAAAGTGGGAAATTAGAGCCATTTGCGAGTGTTTCTATGTAGTTGACGAGAGTGCAGAAACGGCGGAACTGGACTTTTTGATTGGCTTTCCTGAATAGCATCTATAGGAGACCGCTAGAACGTCGGAGGGGCTTTTATTCAGTTCATACTCAACCAACATACAACGATGTGTGGGCCTGCTGACAGAGATTGCTGATTTGACTCAAATGACCCAAACACATTTATTGATGGGGTCTTTTGGTCTCCTGATGAAAAGAATGAGTATTTTCACCTAGTATTGGTATTATGTCCCCATGAAAAAGACAGTATTTGCTGGTTGGAATTATTTATTTAAGGCGTACAGATGAAATACATTGACGACAGTCTTTTTGATGGAACTGTGGCCATCCTCTTTCAAATAATTCTCAAGAGAGAATCTCCGGATGATTTGCCAGTAACATTCCAGGGTTCTTTTTTTACAGAGGAAGAGTTAGACCCATCCAGCCCCATAGAGGTTCTTTTGAATGGACTCGAAAGAGCACTTCGTATGCATATCTATGAAGATGAAGACCCTACCCTCCTGAAAGCACAATTATTAGATGCGGCTAGACAATTGGTCGATATTTATCGAGAAAGAGAAGGAGAATCTGATTTATATTCAGCCATGTCGATGATATCTGTAGCTGGTGATTTCCGGCGTAATTATGTATTTAAATTTGATAGAAAAGGAAATAAAAAAGGTTTTCTGAAACGATATCTTCGCGGGGCTAAATTCAATCAAAATAACGTATATGACGCGAATAGGGTAGAAAATTCGGTTCAAGCAATAAAATTCGCCTTCGCCAAAATAAAGTTTGCTAGATTTGTTGGATGAAAAATTTCCATCTGACTAAAATTATTTTCAATCCGTGTGACTGAGCACACTCCTTAGATGACACAAAGTATTAACCCTATTCTAATAATTGAATAGAGTCCTCCATTATTCAAAAGTGTGGGTTGCACTATATTCGGTGAATAGAGACGGTTTAGGATGAATCCCCTTCAAGGATTAACAACGGGTTAGAAAAATAGTACTTGGTGAGGTATGCTAACCAAAATAAGGAGAAAATGTGGCCGCCTACGTTATCGTTACTCACCCTGTGAAAGATTTTGATGTTTGGAAGATAGTTTTTGACGAGTTTGAACAGCTTCGAAAAGAAGCTGGTGAACTAACTGCAGTTGTCTTGAGACATGCAGATGACCCTAACATCGTGACTGTTCTTAACACATGGACCAGCATCGATGCAGCCAAGGCCTTTGTGGCTTCGGAAGAGATAAAAAAGGGTATGGGGGAAGCTGGTGTCACGGCACCACCCACATTTGTCTTTGCCAACTCAGAGTAGCCCATTGATTTAGAACATGTGCAGGCAGTGCCGACGGGACACTATCCATCATTTTATGAATTACATGAGAATTTCATACCTCCAGATGATTAATGAATGGAATTTAGGAGTAAATGAAAACAATGTCCGATATTTCAAAGGCACTCTAGGTATCTTAATGGGAACCCAAGGAGAACGAAAATACTATCTGACTAATGGTCGCATAATAGTTGGAACTGTTTTCGGTCTTAGTGAACTAGTTTCCTTAGGTAACACAGTCTATGAAGAGCTTGAAGGCAGTTCCGTTCCTGCATAATTTAAAAACCTGTGTGTGGTTATCCTCTCTGAATAGAGGTGGCGGAAAGACGTATCTCCTCTGGATAATGGAATTGCATCCGAGTTATCCTGGAGCAAACAACACTGAAAATTCCTAGCTAGATTAACGTCATTGTGGAATCATATAAGACATATTAGGGAGGTGAATCATGAATTCAAAAGTTGTCGGTATTATGTTGATATTGGGTCCAATTCTAATTATGGGTGTTTGGATTGGAGGTTTGGTACCTGATACAGCTAGTATTTCACCATCCGAGGCTATGACAACAGTCTTAGCAGAAAAAAATCTAGCTGAAATTGGTTCATTGATTCAGATTTTTGGAGTCATAGCTATGTTTGCTGGACTTTATTTTCTAGCAAGGTCATTGAAAAGTGATAATGCCGTAAGCAATCAGTTGGCTGAAATGGGTGGGTTATTACTTCTACTTGTTGTACCTATATGGGTTGTTTTTATGGGTTCATGGACAGCAGCTATAGGAGCGGCTGAAAAATTCGGAAATGATGTTGGTACAACAATACTAGCCTCTTCTACTATGTTTGAAGCGGGCGGAATGTTGCTAATAGTTGGACTAGTTATGTTGGGCATATCACTAACTATTCTAAAAAAATATAAGGGAGTTATTGGAGCACTATTTATTATTGCACCAGTATGTGCTTTTATTGATGTGATTTTTGACATTGAAGCCTTGGCAATTATAGGTTGGATGGGAATGTTTATAACGACATTAATAATAGGAATATTAACGACACTGCAAAAAGAGAACCAACCTGAAGCGTAAATGTTAATTAAGAATAATTGGATTGATATGCGTAAGGTAGGGTAAATAGTTACCACCCTAATCAAAGAAAGAGTATTTTCACCTGCGCATGGGCCTGTAGGTCTCAGAAGCCTTCAGAGTTACTCTAACTAATTTGCTCAGGAGACCCTCGTAAATGGGACTGGGATGATACTATTATTTGGTCAGTCTCACCTATATTGCTACACATGCGGTGGGGCTGGCGTGACTCTTAATCTTCCTTGTTGTTGGCTATAAGGAAATGATTGAAACCCATGCAGCCTTATCAGGACTGCGCCTTTGCCATTAATCTAGTACCATTAATTGGGCATCTCAGTCCCTGTAAAAAGTGCCGGTGTTGGAACGCACCACTGGGGCTGGGGTGACCATTGTTTGCGAACTAGAGATGGTGCGAAGGAGAAATCCCATTGTTGTGACTAGGCAGCAACATGGGCTTTTCCTTTATTTTAAATCTAGTCTGTATTCAAGAGGGAATCCACGTATATGACAAATTCTCCTGGGTATACGTACTGCCCCATGTTGCCCCACCATGCCACAACTCCCAGCCCTGTGTTGAGCATGGTATTAGCATAGGATCTTACTTTTTCTTCCTCGCGTTTGGTCTCCCACAGCTGCTGAATTTGCATAAAATACGTCCATAGCACTATGTTGAACCTATGTTTTTCTTCCTTGAGTAAGGTCTCGTATTCCGTTATTCCTCTCAAATAGATATCTGTAAGTTCACTGTCTTTGTAGATATCTCTGACTACCTCACCCAATCCATTTGTAAGTTCTGCTTGTGCTGATGCAACTGACTCTTTATGTTGCAATCTCAATTGAAAACTTAAAAATGCGGCAACCGCAAGAGTTGCAATACCTGTTGCTGTTTGGGATAAAATTGATACTAGTTCATAATCCATTTTGCGCTCCTAATCATTCGTGGCGTTATTATAAATAATTCAAAAATCTGTGGAATTACGCTCGCTGAGTAGAGATGATGGAGCATGAAGCTTCTCAAATATAGGTAACTTGCAAGGGTTCATTTGTGTCCCCTTCACCTAATATAATTGCTCGGGCATCTCAGTCCCTCCACGATGCATCGATTGGGGCTGAGGTGACCCTTCCTGATGCTTCCTAAATAGTGCCGAAAGCTATGGTTGTGTAAATCTACCTACTATTGCCTGCTCCCCCTGTTTGCTACCATTTCTTTCTGCTACTGTTAAGAAATTCGTGCCAATTAGTGAGTAATAACATGCTTTGACTTGGTTCCACCGAATCCGGTAGAAGAAATATTTGGAGGAAAATGCAATGACCATATCAACGGACACAATTTTATATGAAAAACGTGATGGGGTAGGCTATATAACCCTAAACAGACCGGATTCCATGAACGCTCTGAACAGGGAGTTGAGTGCTGGCCTCAGGGAAGCTCTTGCAGAGGTAAGAGACGATCCAGAGGTTATTCTGGGAGTTTTGATTGGTGCGGGAGGTAGGGCGTTTTCAGCAGGAATGGATTTAAAAGAAAGAGCCACACTCGATGCTCAAGGAGAACGACAGGTGTTGGACCCCAGGGGGGCTGGATCATTTATCGATATGGGTGTATATAAACCTCTGATTGCGGCTATTGATGGGTTCTGCGTAGCGGGGGGCCTTGAGGTATCCCTTCAATGTGACATAAGAATTGCAACCAAGAAATCGGAGTTCGGTCTCCCTGAACCAAGGTGGAGTATCCTTGCAGGCTATGGCTTACACAACCTGAACCGAATGATACCGCTGGGAGAATCTCTATACATGCAATTGACTGGCAGCAGAATCAACTCTGACAGAGCATACAATATTGGACTCATACAAGACGTGGTGGAAGATAGAGAAAAATTGATTGAAAGAGTGGATAAGTTGGCGGGAGAGATTAAACTGTGTGCGCCTCTTGCAGTACAGGCGATAAAGCAAATCGTTTACCAGGGTAGAAACTTGCCTGTCGAATACTCTCAAAAACTTGCAATTCCTATTTCAGAGAGAATTTCAGGAACGGAGGATTCTATAGAGGGCCCAAAGGCATTCTCGGAGAAAAGAAGACCAGAATGGAAAATGAGGTAATAAACACTTCAATTAATGGAGGCAAGTTAAGATGAGATTGAAAGACAAGGTTTCTTTAATAACGGGAGCCTCAAATGGAATGGGAGCTGCTGAAGCAAGACTTTTTTCAAATGAAGGCTCCCATGTGATTTTGGCGGATATTCAAGATGACCTCGGAGGAAAATTGGTGGAAGAGATAACTCAATCAGGGGGTTCGGCAGAATTTTTTCATTTAGATGTGACTGAGGAATCCAACTGGGAAAAACTAATGGAATACCTAAAATCAAAATTTGGTAAGTTGGACGTTTTGGTTAACAATGCAGGTATAAGTGCTTCATCACCAGACCTCTTGAATATTGAGATTTTCGACAATGTGATGAAAGTAAATACCAGGGGTGTTTTTCTGGGAATGAAATATTGCCTTGGGCTTATGTCAGATAATGGCGCTGGTAGCATTGTGAATATCTCATCTATTTCTGGCCTGGTGGGTCAAGCTTATGTTCATATGGGATACAGTGGATCCAAAGGTGCAGTTAGACTAATGACTAAATCCGCGGCAATTCAGTACGCAGAAAAAGGTATAAGGGTTAATTCTGTTCACCCAGGAGTTATGCCACCTATGACTACTTCGGAAATGACCGCAGACCCTGAATTTAGGAAAATAATGCTTGAAGATGTTCCGATGCGCAGGGTGGGATTGGTTGATGAGGTAGCAAAAGCGGTACTTTTTATGGCTTCAGACGACTCATCTTATATTACTGGTGCAGAACTACCGGTAGATGGTGGTCTCACTGCTCGATGAAAATATTTAATGTGAGGTACCGATGCCCTTAGGAGAGACCAATATAAAAGACTGGTTATGTGGCCCAATGGTGGCTGTAGCGACTCCATTTAAGGAAGATTTTGCCTTGGATTTAGATTCGCTGACCAGCAATATTCGATTTATGGTTGATAAAGGAGTGGTGACAGGAAACGGGACCCTTTTAGTAGGAGGTGCCGGCGGTGAACACCCAACGATGAATGTGGATGAACGTAAATCTGTAATGGCAGCTGCGGTCAAAGCAGCCAATGGACAGGTTCCGGTGCTTACAAGTATCCAGCATACAGATGTCCGTGTTGTACTGGAACTTGCTGAATATGCCAGTGGAGTAGGGCTCCATGGGGTTCAATTAGGACCAACTTATTATTACGAACCTTCAGAGGACGATGTAGTCAGACTTTTTCAATATGTCAGCGAAGGGTCTGATGTAAATCTCATGATTTACCACACCTGGTGGGAAGGTTTAACTATGAGTATTAGCCTCATAGACCAGTTGTCACAGATAAAAAATGTAAATGCTATGAAGTGGTCCGCCCCGACAGTTCAACTTTATAGAGAAGGGTTAGTTAATTTTTCGGATAAATTAGTAATCATTGATAACGGTGGGGAGCATGTTTGGAGTAATGTACTAGGTGCTGCAGGATTCATCACCCATCTGAGTGGGTTTTGGCCCGAATATCCATCCGAAATATGGGCTCTACTGAAAGCTTCTGAATATGATGGAGTAAAAAAGAGACTGGGTGACTTTAAATGGAAGTGGCGTGAATGGATTACCAAAGTAATTCAGGAAACAGGGGGTGAAGGACCTTTCATAAAAGCAGCTATGGAAAGAGTAGGTCTTCCTGCAGGCCCGCCAAGGCCACCCTCAGTTAGACCTCCTGAACACCTTATGGCAGAACTCGATGTCCTTATGAAGAATGCGGGGACTCCTATCTACAAATAAAGGCGACACGACAGCGACAGTACTTCATGTGAGAGAAGATCCCTGGATCCTTTTTTCTTTTCCTTCCCATTCCTTATCTCTAAGAACGTATTTCTGGATCTTACCTGTGGCTGTCTTTGGCAGTTCTCCGAATTCAACATATTTAGGTGCTTTAAAATGGGCTATCCGGTCCCTTGTGAAAGTGATTATTTCCTCTTCCGACACCGAGGCTCCGTCCCTTGACATCACAAAGGCTTTGGGGACTTCTCCCCATCTGTCGTCAGGTACGCCCACTACGGTTACTTCCAATACTCCATCATGTTCCATGATTACTTTTTCGACTTCTTGGCTGGATATGTTCTCACCGCCGGAAATTATTATGTCTTTCGCTCTATCTTGAAGCTCAATGTATCCGTCCGGGTGCCATACAGCTAGGTCGCCGCTGTGAAACCATCCGCCTTCAAAAGCTTTATCAGTTGCTTCTTCATCGTTGAAATATCCAGACATTACCATGTTCCCGCTCATTGCCACCTCACCCATCTGTGAACCGTCTTTTTTTACATCGTTCATTTCAGCGTCCACCACCCGAAGGCCCGTATCAGCAACTACAAATGCCACTCCCTGTCGAGATTTCAAATTTGCCACCTCCTCAGAACTCTTCCCTTTCCAGTCTGGTTGGATAGCGCATATGGTGATTGGGCCGTATGTTTCAGTCAGTCCGTAGGCATGGAGGACATGAGCTCCCATATTTTCCATACTTCGTATGACCTGCGGGGCGGGCGGCGCACCTGCGGTCATTATGGTTACTCCACTGAGATCTTGTAGGGCAGCATCCGGTATAGAGTACATCGATGTGAGAACTGTGGGTGCACAGCACATGTGGGTGACAGATTCTTCCTCTATCAATCGGTACACTTCCAGTGGATCCACCCGCCGGAGGCAGACGTTAGTTGCTCCCACCGCAGTCGTCGCCCAGGTAAAGCACCATCCATTGCAATGGAACATCGGTAGAGTCCAAAGATAAACTGAGTCTTGGTTCATCCCACTCTCTACGACTTCTCCCAAGGCTGATAAATAGGCGCCTCGAGAGTGGTATAGGACTCCTTTAGGCATGCCCGTGGTTCCTGAAGTGTAGTTAATTGTGACTGGGTCCGATTCAGAGTCTAGTGGAATTCTATGTTCTCCAGGGTCGGCAGAATTGAGGAATTCTTCATATTCGGGGCCTTCCACCAAAGTGGATTTTGGGAAGGTATCAGCTACCTGTACGAACCTGGTTATTTCAGGTAGCTCATCCTTTATTTGGTTAATGAGTTCAGCATACTCGGAGTCAAAGACTAGCACCTTGGCGCCCGAATGATTGAGTATGTACGAAACTTCTCTCGCTGATAACCTGGTATTAATCGCAACAAGCACAGCTCCAATTTTCAATGGGCCGTAATGCCCTTCAAACATGGCAGGGATGTTAGGAACCAGGAATCCAACCCGGTCACCCTTTTTAACACCTTCTTTCAGGAGTGCGCCTGCAAGTTTGTTTACACGATCGTAAAAATCCTGATAAGTGTAGGTGATATCGCCATAACTCAACGCGGGCTTATCCGGGTATACCTCGGCGGATCTGTCAAGAAATGAGATAGGGCTAAGAGTTTTATAAAACATATTATCAGTCATAATTCAGCCTCCTGAGGGTACATTGGATCATATTCTGATATTAGATATCAAACGGCTCTAAATACACCTTCCGGGATATTGGGAAATATGGGATTTTAGGTTAGTATGAATCCATGGAAGAAAAAGAGATTCAAGCCCTGGTTCTGAACGAGTTTGATGACGCGGTGAATCTACGTCCGCTGAATGGATTCAAAATGAATTTCTCGGCAAACCCAGGGTTTAAGAAAGTGTTTTTTTCTGCAAGTTGCGACTGTGGGACCGCTGCTTTATTGAGCCTTGAAGTGTCTGAGACTAAAACAGATGATGAAATAACGGATGCTCTTCCTTCCCTGGTTCAACGAATCGAAATGCAAGAAAAATCGTTTAGAAAAATGGATTGTAGTATGCATAGTATGATGCGTACTGGGTTCACACCAGATAACGTAAGTTGAGGTATTTATAGCTATGCCAAAGGAGATGTCAGAATCCGAAGCCTTGGCAAGTGCTCAAAAATTTTCAGAGCGCTATGTTGATCGTGGCCCCTACGAGTTTTTTCCTTTGAAGGAAGTCGTAGAGGAAGTCCAGAAGGGGTTAGCTGAGAATCACAGGTTGGAAGGGTATAGATATTGCCCTTGAATGCCTCTAAGCGGCGATCCAGTTGAGGATCGCAAAAAAATATGCCCTTGCGAGAGACATCATGAAGACATTGAAAGGGATGGTTTCTGTATATGAATGTTTTTCGTTAGCGAAGAGTTTCTTCGCAAATATGAATCCGGAGAGGATTTCGCACAGACCATAGATGAAGCCGTACCACTGGGTACCGAACTTTTTGAAAATACTGGTGGTAAGAAGGAATTCAACGAACGTAGAAGGGAAGATAACAAGAAAAAATAGTTGTGATGGGTTAAAATGAGTGATCATCTTTTTTGAGTTAACAAGTATTGATAGGAGAGAGCGATGAGTGAACCGATAAAGGTTTTCACATCTGTAGGTTGAGGCCCCTGCCATATGGTGAAAGTGTATCTTTCACGAAAGGGTTTTGAGTACACAGAGCACAATGTATCCACAGATAGAGATTCCTTGAAGGATTTGGTATCTATGGGATACAGAAGCACTCCTGTCACAGTCATCGGTGAAGAGAAAGTTGTTGGTTATAGTCCAGCAAAACTTGATGAGGCCTTGGAAGCAGCAGGTCTAGCCTCTTAATATCGATTGACGAGCTAATTAACTCTAAATACAATTTGCTAACTAACTTTCGTTAGTTTTTTTCGCGGCCCCGTGGTGTAGCGGTTTAACATACTGCCCTGTCAAGGCAGAGATCG
>DLRJ01000079.1 GCA_002500485.1 Dehalococcoidia bacterium UBA7891 | reverse complement strand
GCCCGAGTAAAGAGAGTTTAATTAGGGATAGGGGAGATAGATCAAAATCCCCTCTTAAACCTCAAACTCTATAAAGCAAACGGAGGAAAATGAAAATGGAGAAAAAAAAAGTGCAAAAAATGACTGGTTTGATGTCCTTGGTTTTTTTACTGTTTCTTGGCGTTGGTTTGACGGTGAACTCCCAGGCAGCAAGCACAGATATACCGGAAATGAACTTGAAACTCGCTACAATCATGCCCTCAAGGGGACCCCTGGCTGACAATTACAATTACCTTGCCAAAGAGCTGGAGCGACGGACCGGCGGTAAGATAAAAATAAAAATATATTGGGCTCAGACGCTCCTAAAGGCTCCTGACCTAGTGGATGGCGTGTCAAAGGGTGTAGCCGAGATCGGAGGAACCGCCGCCAACTTTAATCCCCAAATGGCCCATTGGAACGCATTAGACCTTCCGGGTAACGCCAGTGACCCTTATGCGGCTGTTATGGCCTCTGCTCGGATGTATCGAGAGGACCCTCGCCTCAAAAAGGAGCTGGCTGATCGCAATCTGGTTGGAACCATAGGGTATTATAGCGGAAAGGGGACATTGCAATCAAGAATGCCATTCGTCACTTTGAAAGATATGAAAGGGAAAAGAATTCGAACTTACGGGGCCCTTACTGCCTCAGTCCAGAAGGCAATGGGTATGGTTCCTGTGCCGATGAGCGCCAGAGAGTTATACGAAGCCCTCGATAAGGGGGTGGTTGATGCCTCCGGTATTGGTTGGCAATGGCTTTCGAATTTAAAATTGTGGGAGTCAGTCAAGCATGTTACAGATACTCCTAAAGAAGGAGAGACCTGTGGTATGAGCGCTACCTTGCTCATTAATAAGGAGACCTGGGACGGCTTTCCTCAAAGTGTGCGAGACACAATAAACGAGATAAATACGGAGATAAATGAACGATTCGCGAAAACCCTGATAACGTTTATTGAGAAATCGAAGAAAGAGTTTGTTGAAAAGCATGGAGGAACGATTCACATTTTGGATAAAGAGCCCGCTGATATCATGGTGAAAGCTGCGAAACAAGCGCGCGAGGAATGGCTCAGTAAATGGGAAGTGAAAGGGCAAGATGTGAAATCAACCCATCTGAACTTCATGTTCATGAAGAATGCTTATGAAAGAGAAATCAAGGAAAAAGGATATCCATGGGAAAATTAAGCTGAATGACAATCCTTTTTCTTCACTGGGCTACTCGACAGTGTCCATCCATGAACTACGCTCCCCTTTGGCGGGGGGCGGGAAGGCATTTATGGTATTAATGGATGGACACCTGTTACGAATGCTATTGTGAGAGTCTTGCATGCCAAGCGTTTTAAGGATCGGAAATGTAATTGGTACAATTCTCGATAAGTTGAGTCTCGCCTTATTGTTCGTAGGATCGGTGGGACTGACGATAATGATGCTGACAATGGTTGGAGACGCCTTTGGGAGAAAGATTGTCAGTAGTATCCCAGGGGCACTTGAGACCAGTGAAGCCTTAATGGCTGTGGTCTGTTTCTTGCCTCAAGCATACGTCCAGATGAACCGGGGGCATATTTCGGTGGATATTATTGCGCTTCGTTTCCCGCCTAAGACTCAGGCCATACTAAGATTTGTAAGCGCTCTAATCGGGGTCGCCTGCTTTGGGCTACTCACCTGGCTGACTTTGGGGGTAGCTTGGTCTCGAACCATTTCCGGTGAATTAAAGATCGGGATAATAGATTTCCCGGTTTGGCCCTTTCGATGGTTTCTGCCTGTTGGTCTGGGGCTCTTGACCGCTCAAATCCTTCGAACCGGAATTATTGAATTGACCAATATTTTGAGAAGGAATTAGGTATGGATCCTCTGATTATTGGATTTCTGGGGATTCTTTTCCTTGTTGCCCTTCTTGCCTTAGGAGTGCCTATCGCCTTTGCGATGGCACTCTCGGGGTTCTCCGGGTTGATAGTTCTTCTTGGAGTTGAAAAGACTTTTTTTCTCTTACCTTTACATTACTACTCTTCTGTCTCTGTCTTTACCCTCACAGCAATACCTCTTTTCCTGCTTTTGGGGTATGTCAGTGTCCATGGCGGATTAACCTCCGCCGCCTTTGACTGTGCTCGGATCTGGCTTGTCAAAATCCCTGGAGGATTAGCCATGTCGACATGTCTGGCTTCCGGGCTATTTGGAGCCTGCGCGGGTACTGGCGTCCCGGCAACGGCAGCCATGGGGCGAATCGCAATTCCGGAAATGCTTCGCTTCAATTATGATAAATCTCTCGCGGCCGGATCGGTCGCTTCAGCTGCCACAATTGCGGTGCTTGTTCCGCCAAGCATAATGATGGTCGTCTATTCAGTTACTACTGGTGCCTCTTTGGGTAAACTTCTTCTAGCCGGATATGTGCCGGCCGCTCTCTCCATTATCATTTATATGGCCATGATCTTCATTCGAGTGCGATTCAACCCCAGCCTTGCTCCGAACATGCCGGGCGAGATAGTTACATGGACAAAGCGGTGGAAGGCATTGGGTAGCGTATGGGGCATCTTGGTTCTAATTGTCACACTCCTGGGAGGTCTCTACTCGGGATTCTTTACGCCTACTGAGGCAGCGGCAGTGGGATCTTTAGTCGCCTTTATCCTCATGATCATAAACAGGAAATTCACCTGGCCGAAAATAAGAGACACCTTTTCCGAAACCCTGGGGATCATGGGGATGGTCATCCTATTGGTGCTCGGTGCTTCTGTCTTTGGTCTGTTTATCACATTAAGCGGTCTCCCCCAAGAATTAGCAAAATGGATTGGTCTTGTGGGTGTCAACATTTTTATATTAATTTTTGTCATTGCTATCGTGTACGTCTTTCTTGGTATGTTTTTTGACGCTCTATCCATTTTGTTACTGACCATGCCGATTCTCCTGCCCGTTCTGATAAGTATGGAGGTGAATTTAATTTGGTTTGGTATTATCTATATAAAATTAACCGAGATAGGGGCTATTACCCCACCCGTCGGCTTGTCAGTTTATGTTCTTAAGGGGGTGGTCGGTGACAAAATCTCTTTAGCAGAAATCTTCCGAGGCATTGGGGCGTTTCTTCTTATGGATATTTTGACCCTTGCCCTCCTTATTATATTTCCTCAAATTAGCCTTTTCCTACCAAATACCATGCGGGGCGGATAAACACCACATTTGATGCTTCATCGCTGAACTTACGAGAAAGGAGAATCGATATGAGTAATTTTTCAAAAATAAGGTTTTCCGTAGATACGGGAGGAACCTTCACCGATATCGTTGTTTTAAACGAGGATACAGGCGAATTCATAGTAGAAAAGACCCCAACGACTCCAGACAACACGCTGCTCGGCATCCTGAATGCCATTGAGAAGGCAAAGCTGGATTTAAACCAGGTAGACAGTTTCTTTGTGAGCGGTTCAACCACAGCGATGAATTGCCTTTTGGAAGGAAAGGGCGCAAAAACAGCTTATGTAGCTACCAGGGGATTTCGCGATGTACCTGAAATTGCTAAATACGATAGACCCCAGTTGTACAACATAAAATATAAAAAAAACCCGCCACCTACTCCAAGAGAGCTCAGGTTTGATGTCACTGAAAGGCTTGACTATAAAGGCGATGTTCTAATTGATCTGGAAATTGAAGAAGTCCGAAGAGTCTCCAGGGAACTGAGTAAAGAGGGTGTAGAGTCAGTCGCTGTTTGTTATCTTCATTCTTTCAAAAATCCTGACCATGAGAAGAGAACAAGAGAGATAATCCTCGAGGAATACCCGGAAGTTTCGGTCTCTATTTCATCAGATATAGTTAGCGAACATCGTGAATATGAAAGAAGTATGACCACAATACTCGATGGCTACCTGAAATCGACTATTCAGACCTGGGTCGCTAATCTGGAAAAAGAGCTTGTTGAGAGGGGGTTCAGGGGAAGAGTCATAATAACACGGTCAGATGGTGGTGGAATGACAAGCGATCTGGCCATGATGAATCCGATAAACACCCTTTTTTCAGGACCATCGGGAGGTGTAACCGGAGGAATGTTTTTGGCAAATAATCTCGATCATAAGAATCTTGTCACGCTAGATATGGGGGGCACGAGCTGTGATATTTGTATCATAAGGGATGGTCGGGCCATGATGAAACAGGAAGCAATAATCAATGAATGGAGAGTTCTTCTTTCAACGATGAGTATCAACACGGTGGGGGCAGGAGGAGGTACCATTGCTTGGATTGGAGAGGAAGGAGCACTGCGCGTGGGACCCCAAAGTGCAGGCGCAAATCCAGGACCAATTTGCTGTAAAAAAGGTGGTACAGAACCAACCATCACCGACGCTGCCCTTAGTAACGGTTATATAGATCCAGGTTATTTCCTGGGGGGAGAAATAGACTTGGACAAGGAAAAAGCTAGGTCAGGAATAATGAATAAAATAGGTAAACCCCTGAATATGGATTTGGCGATGGCATCCAGCGGTATTCTTCGTATCGCTATCAGCAATATGGTCAATGCAATAAAGGAAATAACTATTAATCAGGGCGAGGACCCGAGAGATTTTAAACTCTTAAGCTATGGAGGTGCAGGCCCTCTTTTCGGGGCTTATTTGATTAGCGAACTGGAAATGCCTTCCGTGATTGTACCTGTTGCCCCGGCTAACTTTTCGGCCTGGGGAATGTTGACCATCAACATTAGGCATGACTTTTCCCTGACAGTGGCCGAGTCCATGGATACCCTTAACCTGGAAGAGATAAATAGAAAACTGGAGGAATTGGTAACGAAGGGCGATGAAACACTTGGTAGCGAAAATGTGCCCAATAATGACAGAGTGATGTCCAAGTCGCTGGATATGAGATATGCCAAACAAGAGCATACCGTAAATGTACCGGTCGATTTTCCAATTGATAAAGACTCCCAAGAGAAGATTTATAAAGAGTTTACCAAAGTATATCAACACGTTTGGGGGTATTCACTGGAACAACCGGCTGCAATCGTTCACTTAAGAGTTACTGCCATAGGAAAGGTGCCTAAGCCAAGGCTGCGAGAGATCGCGACTGGCAATGGGAATCCGAAAGTTGCTTTAAAAGGTAGCAGAGAAGTATTAAACGCTATGGATAGGACATTTGATAATTACCAGGTTTATGAAAGGTCCAAGTTACTGGCTCACGATTTCATCAACGGGCCTGCGCTCATTGAAGAGCCAACGACTGTGAGCAATGTCCCCCAAGGATACCAATGTGAAGTCGACAAAGTGGGGAATTTGGTAATTGCCAGAAAAGGGACCTTGAATGAATAGGCCAAAAACGTTAGATCCGATAATGCTTGAAGTCATAAAGAATGCACTTACTTCGGTTGCCAATGAAATGTCCTTTAGTCTGCGCCGGACCTCTATGAGCCCGATACTCTATGAAATGCTTGATTTTTGTGTCGACCTTTACAACAGCAAAACAGAATTGATTGCGGAAGGCCGGGGATCCGTCGCGTTCCAGGGAACCGTAAATATCGGGATAAACAAGGTAGTTGAACATGTTGGCCGGGAAAATGTCGAGGAGGGTGACGTATTTATAGCAGCCTGGAGTTATTTTGCCGGTTCACACAATCCGGATGTGTTGGTTTTTAAACCAATATTCTACGACAAAAAACTATTCGGTTATGCAGCGGCTAAAGCTCATTGGGCAGACATCGGTGCCAGTTCCCCTTTCGCTGCCAACTATACGGATATGTATCAGGAAGGGCTTATACTCCCGGGGGTAAAAGTAGTTAAAAGGGGCGTACTCAATAAAGAGATCGTTGATATCATTCGCCACAATACCAGGCTTCCAGATTCTACCATTGG
>DLRJ01000163.1 GCA_002500485.1 Dehalococcoidia bacterium UBA7891 | reverse complement strand
GTCCTTTAGGGTTTTGTCCATATAAATTATCAATTCGAACAATCTGATTGTTATTAATACCAAAATGGTCCCTCAGCCTATTTGCCAAATGTGATTTACCTGATCCTCCAAACCCCGTAATTCCTATAATTATGTGCGGTCTATTTTTTGCGATTCGTTCAATTTTAGAAACCAATGCTTCAAAGCCATTCATTAAACTTTTTTAAGCTTTGCAAGACTTTGGAGTAACTTTTTGATCCCGCCTCCATCTTTGAAAGCCACCGTAATTTGTAGGTCATCTCCAGATGGATCACAGGCCATGACTATCCCATTTCCGAATTGCCCATGTATCACCTTGTCACCAATTTGAAATTTAGGACCCTCTTTTGACTTTAATATGTTTATCTTGTTAACTGTTCTTTTCTTTCGTATCGGCTTTGGTCCCGACCGGTCCGTGTTCGATGTATTAGTGGTACCTTGATTGGGTGTTCTCCTCCTTGATTGATCTCTTCTGAATTCAAGAATGTTTTCTGGAGTCTCGGGTTTGGGTTTAGACGATTTATTTTTGGGGAGGTTATTAATTAGCGATGAGGCGGGGATATCGGATAAGAATCGAGATGGTACCGTGGGTTCATAGCTTCCTCTAAATCCTCTGCGAAATGCCCGGGTCAAAAATAATTTTTGTTCGGCTCTTGTCAGCCCCACGTAAAATAATCTTCGTTCCTCTTCTAGTTCCTCTGGACTTCCTGAATCGAGGGATCGTATATGAGGCAGGAGGCCCTCTTCCATACCCGTGATGAAAACGATGGGAAATTCTAGACCTTTAGATTGGTGCAAGGTAATTAATGTGATTGAGTCGGTATCATCTTCCAAAGTATCAATATCAGATATCAAACTAATTCCTTCTAGGAAACCGACTAATCCCTCCAGGGCAGGTACAGAAGAATACTCCCTGGAAGAGTTTCTGTATTCCTGTATGTTTTCTAGACGCTCTTCCGCGTTTTCATCGTTGTTAATATATTTCCTGTATCCGGTTTCTGCCATGGTGATATCGATTAATTGCATAATATCTAGCTCGGAGGAGGCATTTTTGATCTGATCGATGCAAGATATAAATTGGTTCAAAGAATTTATAGCTCTATTACCCAATTGATGGGAAACTTCATCTCCAGAGCTTATGGCCTTCATTGACTCATACAGAGATTTGCCGGTTTGCCTAGCTACTCTGCCTATTTCTGAAAGGGTTCTTTGTCCAATACCCCTTGGGGGCACATTTATTATCCGCCCTATACTTATATCGTCATCGGGATTTAATACCACTCTCAGATATGAAGTGATGTCTTTGATTTCCCGCCTGTGATAAAACTTAATACCTCCCACAATCTGATAAGGAACTCCGAATCTTTGACAACCCATTTCAAATGATCTGGATTGGGCGTTTACCCGATACATAACAGCGAAATCAGATAAGGAGTATTCTTCATTATCGGAAAGTCGTTGTATTTCTTTTATTACTTTTCGGGCCTCTTCTTCTTCGTCATAGGCTTCATCAAGTGATATCAAACTCCCCTTATCGTTACTAGTCCATAAATTTTTTTCTACTCGTTGTTTATTCTTTGCGATTACATTTTTCGCGGCACTTAGAATATTTTGAGAGGAACGATAGTTTTGCTCCAAAGGTAGGATTTTAGCTTCTGGGAAATCACTTTGGAAACTTAATATGTTCCTAATGTCTGCATTACGCCAAGAGTAAATCGATTGATCGGGATCTCCCACAACGCATAAGTTTCTGGAAGTTTCAGTTATCATTTTGGCAATCGAATACTGGGCTACATTTGTATCTTGAAATTCGTCTACCATGAAATAATGAAATCGGGTTTGATATATTTCAGCCGCGGTAGGAGATTCCGCTAAAAGTTGATGGGTTTTTAATAGAAGATCATCGAAATCTAAAGCAACTCCCTGGCTCAATATTTCTTCATATCTCTCAAAAATGCGACCCACGACCTCTTCATAATAGTTGGATTTTTGGGTATTAAAACCTTGGAAATTCACTAGCTGACTTTTGGAGTTGGAAATGGTGGACAATACAGATCTCGGATTAAACTGTTTCGGGTCTACATCCACATCCTTCATACTCTTTTTTATGGCAGCTATTTGATCATCATCATCATAAATAACGAAATTGTTTGGAAGTCCTATATATTCTCCACTTCTCCTGAGAATGACCGAGCAAAAGGAATGGAAGGTACCGACTGTAAGCCTTCTGGCTTCATCTCCTAGCAGTGGTACGAGCCTATCTTTCATTTCCCTAGAAGCCTTATTGGTGAAGGTCACGGCACCAATATTGTAAGGGCTCACTTTTTCATTGAGGACCAAATGTGCAATCCTATTAGTGATTACTCTTGTCTTACCACTGCCTGGCCCAGCTACTATCAGAACAGGTCCGGTAACTGACTCAACTGATTCTCGTTGGGCTGGATTTAATTGTTCCAGAAAATTTTTGTTCATTCTTTCTCTGCTCAGCTACTGGTAAGTGAAAATAGGATTTGATTTTGTTATCACTCTAGTCTCTGAAATAAGACCTTCTCTGGTGTATTTGGGCAATTGAAACATGCCTTTATGTGATAAGCCATCATACATTTTCAGATCATGTATTCCTTGCCTAGCTAGTTCTTCATCGATGAAGGCTTCAGTGTTCTCAGCAGGGTTTATTTTGTCACTAGCTGTGACAAACCCCCAAGTAGAACCAAATGAGGGTACAAAAATCTCATATCCTGCACAGCTACTGAATGTTTGTGAAATGGTGTTTGCCACGGCAGTGAAACACTGCTCTGAGAAAGATGGACCAGTAGCCCCTGCCTGTATGACCATAATACCGTTCATGGTTAGTTTTTGTTTAAGGAGATCAAAAAACTCCACTGTAAACAGTTGAAAAGCTGGGCCAAACTCCAATGGGTCAGGGACATCAATAATTGCAACGTCAAACCTATTGTTTAACGACTCAACAAATTCTAAAGCGTCTGAATAATATAGATCCAAACGAGGGTTACTGAAAGAATTCATATGGTGATTTGGTAAGAATTTTTTACATAGTTCCACCAATTTTTGATCTATATCTACCATGGTCACTTTTTCGACCCCTGGGTACTTTAAAACCTCTCTGGCGGTCGCCCCTTCTCCACCTCCCACAATTAGTACATTTTTTGGATTTGTGTGTGACACCATGCTGGGATGCACTAATCCTTCATGGTAGACAAATTCATCGAGTTCAGTTGATTGGGTCTTGCCGTCCAATATGAGAGACTTGCCGAAACATTCTCCGTCAACAATCATCACATGTTGAAATTCAGTTTGAATATCGCACAGTACGGAGAGGATTCTTTCTCCTTGTATCAGACCGGCGCTAATTGGCTCTATATGCCATTCAGGTGACGATATGTTCACTTACCGTCACCTGAATCTTCTTCATCTTCTCTTATTCCTCTTTCGATAATTCTAGAAAAAGAATCTCCTGATTCTAATTTGGCGCTGATGATTTTGCAGGCTTTTTCCAAATCAAAATCTTCACCACATGAAAAAATATCTACTGATGCATATAAATATTCTGGCCAGGTGTGGATACATATATGCGATTCGGCTATCGAAACGACGCCGGTTACCCCAACAGGTTTGAATTTGTGAAATGTCTCTCCAATGATAGTAGCGCCTGCAGAGTTTGCAGCTTCTTTTAAGACATCTTTTATAAAATCAATATCATCAAGAAGACGAGAATTGCAGTTTTCTAAATCTAATAGAATTTGGGTTCCGAGAGACTTCAATATTAGTGCACCTTGGGGTTAGGATGGGGTCCGAATCAAAAAATATGTTGGCTTAGGTAGAATTATACAGGAACCT
>DLRJ01000143.1 GCA_002500485.1 Dehalococcoidia bacterium UBA7891 | reverse complement strand
TACCTTAATCAAGAAAGAATGGTAGAGGCATCTCATTTTCTTATCCCCACCTTTGCACATCAGGTTAAAGCTTAATATTGGTCTTTATTCTATTGGAATGGGGTCAAGACTTTGAAGATAGGCAAATAAATTGATTATATCTGGGGCATCAAGGTACTCTAGTAGACCTTCAGGCATCATTGATAACTCAGTAGTTTCACGGTCCATAATCTGGGACCACATTACCATTTTTGAACTTATTCTTGAAAATCCCATCCGACCTTAACAGGATAGAAGTCACTATATAGACCATCACGACTAACAGCCCATATGTAAATGTATTCACTCTCCTGTATACGCCAACGATCACCAGGTTCAACATTTGCAATCCAACACCTTATATCCGAATTGTATCTCAGTCCGACTTTACCCATCCAGGGAAATCCGGAATGGCTGTATGTAACACTTTGAATATTTTCAGGAGAAAGATTAACCTTTACACGCAGTTGTGTAGATTTCTTAAGCGTAACATTTCCCATTACCGTGGCGTCTGAGATTACAGGTCGATTCGCACCCTTGATGTAGCGGGGTGGTCCCGGAGAAATCAATGACTTGTTATAGATAACCCGCATATCAATGTCTTTTGGTTTTGACAATACATCACCTGTCAGTTCTTCACCTGGATACATAAGAAATGGCCCCATGAACTCGTTCTCGTTCATCTCTTGCATAAAAAGCTCAATTTCATTGTCTACACCATAGCCTATCAGGTCAGTGATATCCATATAAAAACTGTGACCGGTAGTGTCATTCATCAACAGGTCTCCCACATCTATGGAGTTAATAGACACTTTAACATCGCTGACCTTTTGAAGGGTAAAAGGAATTATCAACCATAAGCGTTCAGGGCGGCTGCAGGTAAAGTTGTGATAACTATAGTCATATTTTTCACTCACCTGCCAGGCTGCTATCTTCTCACTCATTTCACCGAAGTTCTTTGGCCTTGCCTTTTCCAGTAACTGAACTACATCTTTGTTGATTCTGAACTTTGTCTTGATTTTTAGAGATTCTTGCTTGTTGTGGTAGGGAAACTCAAAGATGCTACCATCAGGTTTTATCCAATGATCCAGTTCCCGTGGGTAGGCATTCCCTTTAAACTGAACGTCCAACCTGACTTCACTGTCTGTTACCGAAAAGTCTTGTCTCACTCCGTTGATCTTGACTTTTTTCACTGAAGCAGGTTCGGACAATCGAACCCGAATGGGGTAGACATGGCCCGGTTTACCTTTAATTCCAGTAATCAAAAGCTGGTTTTTAATAAGTTGGGTATGACCAGATATGCCAACTAAGATTGGTTTGGTTGCTTTAGTCGCGCGTTTTAACTCTAGCAGCTTGCAGGAATTCGCAGGGATCGTCAATCTGGCTTCTTGACCAAGAGCGAAAACAGATTTTCCTTGATTATCGAGTACCAGCTTACCTTCATCTGAAGGATAAAGCTCTACGAATTCATAATTCCCCTCTTGCTGAAGGTTGATCTCATCACCAACTTCAAAAGTGATCTCGGATGGGCGCGGATTTCCATTAAAAAGAAAAATGAAGCCGTGATCGTCCTTTATACGAGCATAGCCATCCACTGATCCCTGTTGAACCTGTTCACCAAATGGCTCGGTATATTTGATGTACTGAAAGTTCTTTTTTGCCCAGCGGGTCCATTTCTTGTAAAACTGCTTGTATTCCGGAACCAAATCGCTTTCATAGGGTAGTATGGCTGGCATGGCAGATCCACTGACGGCTATAGATGACAACAAGCTGTACTGCCATCCATAGAAATCCCATGCCTTGACCAATTCGCGATCAAATACGCCTTCACTCATACGATGAACATAAGAATTTCCAAGCACTGTTGGCAAAAAGCGAAATCGCATGCACCAGTAATTCTGAAACCTGATTCCATCGGCGTTTTGTCGATCATCGCTGATTTGTGTATGGTGGGAGGAGACAATAGCAGTCTGTTCATTGTAAGCCTGGTGCTGATCTGTATGCTTCAAGCCCCAGAGCCCAAAGTTTTTTGTACCATAGTACCCAAGTATGTATAGTTCCGGATTCTTCTCTTTCAAGCGACCTGTTAGTTCTATGCAGCGCCTCCAACCCTTGTAGGCACCCTTACCTGCAATATGACCATGCTTTTCATTATAGCAGTTCATGGCCGAACCCAAGCTGGGATCCCAACTCCAATTGCTCAACTTGTATTTCTTTATGGTATTGTCTTGCACTCTGAACCACCATTCGTAGAATTCATCATCACCAATGCAGTTGTCAGGAGCACGTCTACCTTGAACATCCACCTTTTTCCAGGACTTTTTGTCTGGTCTGAACGAAAGCCCAGCGGAATTGCCTTCCTTACCATGAGCGGCAACTCCCATATAGAAACCGTATGAAATACCTTTCTTCTTCGCATATTCTACAATCTGCCGGGCAGTAGCATTTTCCTTCTCGGGAAGTAAATTCCAGTAGCCTGTTTCTGAATCGGGTTTTTTGTAAGGATGAAGGGGTTTGAAACCGATCATGTCACCTTCAATATCGGCAAATGTATCGATGGCCTTTATGAAATACCCTTTGTCGATATAGTTCTTTGGCATTTGAGGTAGTGGATGGAAGAACTGTTCGTTGATATTCAGAAAGGTTTTTTGAACCGGAGCCAGGTAGTCAAGGGCAAAAGCTCGCATTGCCCTGCTTTCATTGCGATCGATTGGTATGTGACCTGAGCCGTTTAGAAATCTGTAAGGTCTGGCACTATCTTCTATAATAATCCCGGACTTCTTGTAAACACCTATGAATTGTGGTTCGCTCTCATATCCCTCGTCTACCTTCAATATCAATCCTGGTTCAAAATTCAAGGCAACACCCTTTTCATCTAAATCTGCATGATAAAATGGATTTTCAATTCCAGTAAATATACCTCCTTTCTTAAATCGGATAAATTCAACTGTGGGGCTCATCCAAAATGTCATATAGTGAATAGTTTCATCAGCAGGTTTGGAAAACCTGGTTCTTCCCATCTTCAGGTTCTGTACCCTCAGAGGAGTCTTGTTTACGATTTTCAGGACACGACGGATGAAACCGTTTTCTCCTTTGAGCGTGTAGACCAAATTCAAGCTGACCTGACCATAATCGAATTGATAGATAATACGATTATCTTCTTTTCTTACTCTAGTTGGATTCTTGTCTTTGTTCGAAAAAATCCCAAGATCAGTTTCCAATTCAAACTTATCGGATTCAAACCCATACTTTTCCATTGCTAGTAAATTCTCAATCGAAAGTAGTTTTCCTGAATTGGAAATGATGACTTTTAGTTTCTCATTCGAAAGTTGGTTTATTAAATGATCAGTGCCGTTTATTTGTCCCGAAGTATTTGATACCACAAAAAGGGTGAGCATCAATAGCTGTATTAGCTTTTTCATTATTAAAATTTATATCAAGATGTGTGTTCTTCTTTCATCCCGACCGTCCCCCCTTTAATGTGATGTAATTAGAAATAATTCTACAATCAATCAGAAGAAAAAAACAAAAGAGACCATTAACGAATTGAGTTTTTCTTTAGAAGCGTTGGAATTATTTCAAATTCAGACTTTCAACAGACTTACAGATATTCTAGTACTTACACCAGTTGGAAGATTTTCTGACAAAAGCTTATCATTCCCAATCAGATCCATGTTTTGCATGAATGATTCCCCAGTCACCGTTTGGACCTCCAAACGCACCCAGATCATTTCTTGCCGTGGTAGTGTCCGGATACGCAACTACTTCTGACGCCCCAGCCCAACCTGAAGCATATATATAGGAATATACCCAAAGACACCACCTGTTTTCCTCGTCGTCGTATTGTGATCCTTGATCTCCTTTATCAAATAATACTGAACCCCAAAACCAAGTACCAGCTGCGGTATATTGCGGAGGTTCCCCGCAATAATTACCCATAATACACCAACAGTCCACCCCTTCAAAATCCGTTTGATCATCCACATTTCCTTCACCCCAATCAACATTACCGTTGTCATTGGTTTCGATACCTTCCAATCCTCCGTTCACACCGGTATAACGAATGGTCATAGAACTCGAGGCTCCACTGGTGCTATACCATATTCGTGAAGGGCCACCACGACCTGTCCCAAGTATGCTGTTACGAGTTTTAACTGTACCTCCTTTCAAGAATAATGTTCCTCCATTAGTCCCAGCACTATCAGCCCAAACGGTTACATTTTCAAAACCCGTTTGTGCATTGTTAAGATATAGACCACCCCCCTCATTGGACGCCGTATTATTACCCACAACCGTGTTTACAAGGTCAGGACTTGATAAGGCGGCAAGATATAAACCGCCACCGTCTTTAGCTTCATTATCCTCTACAACAACCCGACTTAGCATCGGACCGGAGTTGCTAAAGTAAATACCACCACCAAGATC
>DLRJ01000137.1:4332-4483 GCA_002500485.1 Dehalococcoidia bacterium UBA7891 | reverse complement strand
AGCAAGAGACGCTGCGGTGCCTAGCCTGGAAGGACCAGGCATGATGTACGGTAGGACCCGAAAACAGTCTCAATGAGACCGCCTTCGGGCGGTTTTTTGTTTCTACCCGCTTCCTGATGTGTCAACCAAAAGAAAGGAGAAGAAAAATGGG
>DLRJ01000137.1:0-4004 GCA_002500485.1 Dehalococcoidia bacterium UBA7891 | reverse complement strand
AAGAAAAATGGGTAAAACAATCAAAAGTGTCTCAGCAAAGCCTGATGATCCCATGTTCACAGGAGCTACCATCATATCGGCGATAATGCGGCCAGAGCTATCGCCGGAGGTAAAACCGAATAGAACAAAAGTGAACAAAGGAAAGAAGAAGCACAAAGGAAAGTCAGGTGAGTAAGCTGACGCCACAGAGCAAAGTTGGGGGTGCTTCGGCATCCCCGCCGAAGCTCTTGGTTGAAAAGGGGAAGGTGCTAGTATGGAGGCGGCTGATGAGAAATGAGAGACATTCATTCGGTTGCGAGGTAATTGACCGGGTAAGAGGGCTGGCCGTCGGCATTTACATTTTACACTTGATGGATCTAGTACTAAGTCATATTTTTATTCATCTTACTTGAAAACTAGTGTTCCATTATGTCTATTGAACTTGACTTAGAATCCTCAGAAGAGCTTGAGATATTCTATTCAGCCAAGACTTCCCAAGATTCCCTTGAAAACGCAATGAGTATTTGGAATGGAGAAAGATTCCCAGGCGGACCTGTTGTTGGAGGGGGAATCCTTTTGTCCATAGTGAGGGGACTCAATTTATACCGGAGAGAGCTGAGAGAATTAATAAGCCAATTAGATATTTCTAAGTGGGCTGAGGTTAAATCTTTAATAAGAATATGTCAGGCAGTAGAACCGGAACCTATATCTATTAGACTAATAAAGAAAATTTGTGATCAAGATTTCATAATAGATAATGTGATCCAAGAAAAGGACAAGGAGAAATTATTTGGAAAATGGCACCCTCTTTTTGAGGGTGAGATGTTTTCTAGTTATTGTAAGGCAAAAAGAGCTCTTCTTGATAAAACCGGGAATCTTCAAGACTCCAAAATAGAAAAAATTGTAATGGCAACAGCAGAAAAAGACCAAAGTTGGGGACAAATTATTCTAATGGTGATTGGACGGTCACTTGATTATGCAAAAAAGAATGCAACTAACCATCCACAGTTAAAAGAAGAGCTTGAGAGTGTTGCAATTTTGGATTTAGAGCTGAGGCAAAGGATTACAAAGAGTGAAAAATTATCCTTTGGTAAACCTAATAATCTGAATACTAATAAAGAGATATGGTTTGGAAATATCTATCACCTTGCTGATGAGTTGAGATCACATAAAGAGTCGGGCAAATGTGAGACATATCAAGAAGCATATAAGTATGGAGAAAAAAACTATATTGTAAAAGGTAAGGAAATAACCGCTAAACAACTTTATAGGAGTTTTCACAAGGCAGTAGCGGATGGCAGATTAGATGCCCCCAGATCATGAAAATCTTGAGTTTGGATCATACATACCCCTACATACTAAAGTAAGTATAATAAGGATGGAAATTTCCATGACAAAAATAAGGAAAATAAGTCATGGAAAAGAAATACCTAACTAAGAAGCAGCTTAAAGCTGCAACCACAGCTCCCGGTTACACTATTGACTACCTCCGGGAGTGCAACCGATTACCCATAGTACATAAGTCAAAGGGTCCTGGCTATGGCACCCTTTATCATCCCGATGCTATTCAGGTTGTAATAGACCATCTTTCCAAGAGAAAGATCCATTAGGCAAGTGTATTTATTCAGATTCCTTCATGACCACTAAGGGGTTTTGTGAATACACTGGTCTATCCCGGCAAGTAGTCTTTAGGGCAATCCGTAAAGGTCAGTTAAGAGTTTCCAAGGCTGCTATAAGCAACAGGTATCGGAAAAGCTGGTGGATAAGTGGATGGATAAGAAGTGAAAATGAAAGTGGCAAAATATAAGCCCAAATTGAATTGGGGTATTTTCTACCCAAATGACCTTTATTACTCCACGGCGTATCAGTCTCTAACGCTACCCGCAAGAGACTTACTTCACTGCTTGATGAGTGAAGTTGACTTGAGAACAATCCCAAATAACAAGCGTCGGAAACAGGTGATATATCCCAATAATGGAGAAGTGTGTGTTACCCAAAGTCAATTCACAAGCTATTTCAGTTACGTAAAAACAACTTACCAGAACGCAAGAAATCTGTTAATTGAAACTGGGTGCATAAAAATGACATACCGGGGTGGCAGAGGCAAAGGCGATCATTCAATGTACAAAGTCTTGACTCTGCAATATGTTCCAAAGGACCATCAACGCTGGAAACAATACCCTGATAAGAATTGGAAGCATGAAATCCCAAAATCCAGGAATCAGCTTATTGGTGTAGCAACCCAGTTCCAGAAAGGAAAGAGCGGAAGAAAACCAAAAAACACCCTATTAAAAGAGACCCTTAAGGATGTCTATCACCCTATTGATATGGACTCTTAACTGGATAAAGGGCCTATTCAGATGTACTCTTGACATGCTAGAGGAATACTTTAAGTACATAAATAAAGAGAGTTACACTGATTGCTGTCCAGTTAAAAACACTCATTCTTGTGCCCATGAAATTAGGCTATCCAATTAATTACCATAGGGGTGAGCATGCTCAGATATGATAAAAGAGAAACTTGAGTAACCCTTTTCACTTTGGCCGTCACAAGAACATTCTGTACCTGATAACACGTTAGTGTGAGCAATATTTTTGGTGCTCAGAGTTAGAAAAAAACATCCAATGAATCAGCTTTACAGCGTCAAAGAGGTAGCTGAACTATTCAACCTCAATTACCGAAGTATTTTGAACATGATCACGGTGGGTGAACTCAAGGCTTATAAGATAGGTGGGGTTTACCGTATATCAGAAAAAGAGATCTACCGTTATCTACAATCTGCTGAGGTTGAATCATTCTGGAAATAAATGAAACATATTCAAACAGATGAGCGGTTGGGCTATATTTTTGTTATAATGGGACTGCCAAGATTGGAAAGAGCGTCCCTTAAACCAATAATAAAAGGAGGTAACTAGACAATGTCCAGCCTTTACAAGCGTCGTGACAGTAACTACTACTGGTGGACGGCGTGGTACAAAGGCAGGAAGGTCTACAAGTCAACCAAAATGACCCAGAAGCACTTAGCCAGAAAAGTCCAGAATGAATGGGATTATAGGCTGGTGCTGGGTGAAACTGATTTCATAAGCGGTAAGGTGCACCCTACCACTGCGGTGGGTCCCCACTTCACCAACTACCTTAGATTCCTTGAAACAAGGAAGTCTCGGGATACAGTTGAGACTGCAACAGGAGTATTACGAAGACTGAAGCAGTACCTGGATGAAATCAATGTCACCAACATAATGGACATTACGGTTGAAGTGTTGGACAATTACGTTGACTGGCTTGATAATGCTCCAAAAACCAAGAAAAATCACATCGGTGTCATTTTTCTAATGTTGGAGCAAGCTCGTAAGAAGGATGTAATCCAATCCAACCCAGCTAGCGACGTTACCCTACCAGGCATAGTACAGGTAAGAAAGTATCGCCTACTTGAAGAGATTGATTTAAAAATCATCTTTGATGGTGCTGGTGCTTGGGAACCTTACTATCAATTCCTGTATCATACGGGACTGCGTGCAGGGGATGTAGCTAGGCTCAAAGATAGCAACATTGACAAGGAGAATCGGAAGATTGTTGGACGGATAAGAAAATCACGAAGAGTTCACGAGATTCCGCTATCTGATGCATTACTTCGGTTTTTGCCATCGGGGACTAAAGCCCCCCTCTTCCCTACCCTCTATTCTGAAAATGATAGAACGGTGAAGGACAATTTGGCTAAGCCCAGGAAATACATGCAGGCACTCCTTGAAGTGGCCAATAGGCCAAAAGCAACGTTGCACAGCTTCAGGGTTACATTCAACAACCAGTTACGGGATTTGGGGCTCTCAATGGGAGACCGTCAGGCCTTGCTGGCTCACTCATCAAGTGAGACTACCAAGATCTACACACACCCCAACTTTGATCTTGCCCTAAAGTATGTGAATCAAATAACTGATTTCACAAAACGTAACCAAAACGTAACCAAATAAACGACACAGTGTTACACAGAAGCACATTCTTTTACATAGCAAAAGACCCCAATCTC
>DLRJ01000012.1:1175-7006 GCA_002500485.1 Dehalococcoidia bacterium UBA7891 | reverse complement strand
TTATCCCTGAGTTACTCTTTGAGTTTGATTAATTTTAGGCGCAGAAGGCAGCAGCAATGAAGAGAAATAGATTTGAAAGAAAATTAGATGAATATAATCACACGATGGAGTTGGTTAGAACTTTACTTCCCATTGTGATGATAGTGCTGCAAGTAGTTATATTGGTAAAAGTAATATAACGGTACTTACTAAAGCCAATCGTCGCTACTTCACACTTAGAGGCTTGAACCCACCTCCACCACATTTAGCGGGCATATTTAGAAAGGAAATTAAATGATTTTAGATTTGACTACAGCAGCATTGATGCTTCCTGCGATTCCATTTCTTATGATGGCATTTGGGGCTAGATTTACAGTTGTCTCAGAATTGATACGAAAACTGCACGATGAATATGCATCAGATATAGATGCAAGTGATGTAAGAGCTACGAGAATGCTTGAAGAAATCTCGGCTTTGAAAAAACGCCTGTTGATGATTCAGATAACTCTTATAATTACCAGTTTGAGTTTCCTTGCAAATTTATTAACCGTTTTTACTCTGTATATGGGCAACCAGCATGTTTCAAAATGGTTATTTGGGGTTGTTTTAGGATTACTTATTCTCGCGATAATTTCGTTCATAGTAGAAGTAGGTATTGCAGCGAAATCATTAAATTTGCATCTGAGTGATTTGGATTCCAATGAATAGTAATCCATAAGCTGCCTTGCCTGAGTAAATGACTCTCAATCCGTAGGGGCTTCGTCCGCCGCCATCTCTATTCAGAGAGCCTAGTCCGACACAGATTTTTGAATTATGCTGGTGAGTAATTACCCTCAAGTCACTCGTAGACTTTCTCAGCAATATAAGCAAATTTAGCGTCTAAAACCCGATGCCTAAAATGGCGATGGTAATACTCTCTTACAGCTAGTAAGCTCAACCTCTGTTTGACGTCTCATTCACCCTAGAGCCCCCAGAACGGCAAATGCTATGGATATGAGCAGCAGGTACGGGATGAAACCTATCAGGACTACGGCAATCGCCCTCCGGGTTGATGTGTAATCCAGTGCCTGACGCACGGCTACGACCATTGCAACGAGCATCCAGATAGATGCGACCGCGAAGATAATGTTACCTATGACGGGTACGAACCCCAACACTCTGAATATGCCTGGGGATTGAGCAAAGCCCAAAGTACGTGCTAATTGCCCCCAATCTGCGTGAGTCGAATGTGATGGCATTATCTTCGTGCCTATGAGATGCACTATCCAAGCCCAAAACGCCCATCCAACGATAGCTAATACAACCCCTACGAATACTCCGATGGGTCCGGTAGTACCCACAGATGCTATCCCAGTTGCCAATGCGACAAGGGCAACAACCAAAAGGGCCTGCCTTGTCGCCGACGTGTCGGCCTCCACCTCTTCGAATATATGTACGTCAAGACGAGAGGCTCTTATCATCCGTTCAATCATGCTGTGAGTACCTTCAGAAGCCATGTTTCAAACCTCCCTTTATAATGGACCTTATATACCTTATATGATTCCACAATGACATTAACCTATCTAGGAATTTTCGGTGTTGTTTTTACCACAGTAACTCGCACGTAATGCCATTATGGCTCTTAACCAGTAAGGTGGTTCGCCATTGTCTATCTCTATTCAGAGAGCATAGTACGGCACAGAATTTTGAATTATCTATAATGGCAACGTGCTTAAGAAATTTCATTACACCTCCACCTGCCGATGAAGTCCGAAAAGCTCTATTACCTCATAAACTTTTGTGACAATTTTTTCTTTTCTCTGGCAACCGTAACTTATGGGGTTTACGCTGTGCGGCACGGACACTTGGAAGCTTACCAATTAATACTCATTGGTACTGCAATGGAGCTCGCTGTGTTTATGGCGGAGGTTCCAACCGGAATAATGGCCGACCGATATAGTAGGAAGGGCTCTATATTAATAGGCCTTTTCGTAATGAGTGCTTCCATCGCAACCGTGGGATTATCTCCAACTTTTACTGGAATCGGATTGGGAATGTTCTCATGGGGTATTGGGTACTCGTTTATAAGTGGTGCACAAGAAGCATGGCTCTCTGACGAAATAGGTGAGGCAAAGGCTAACAAGGCATTTATTAAAGGCGCCCAATGGCAGATGGCAGGAGGAATACTTAGCATCATTCCTTCCATTGTTCTTGCAGGAATAAACCCTCGCCTCCCATTCATTACAGCAGCATTCTTCTACGCTTCACTGATGGTTTTCCTATTACTGCATATGCCGGAGACGGGATTTATTAGAAGAACTAGTCGGATAAAAGGTAGGGTATCTATTCTTCCTGAAGGTTTCTGGTTAAGGCTCAAAACTAATCACCTTATGTTCATCGGTATAGTTACCTCGGTTTGTATAGGTGTGACTATGGAAACTTCTATGAGGTTCATGCCACACATCATGCTCAACCTTCAAAATATGCCGAGTATATCTTTTATGAATTACCTTACATTTGGTACGACCAATGATGTGGAGTCTAGCGAACTAGGCTGGTTTGGCATCATTAAAGGTGGTGGCTATCTAGCGGCACTTTTTGGTACTTTTCTTGTGGGAAAAGTGGTAAAGACCGAAAGTCTTCTTTCAGTATCACGTGCTTTAACTTTCTCAACCTTCGTTTTAGGCTTGTCTGCTTTAGTTTTCGGAGCCGCCAATGGGTTTGTTTTAGCACTCTTTTCATACTGGCTTTTAATTGCTGTAGAAGAATCGATGTATCCACTACGTATAGCATTTGTAAACAGAGGTGTTCAAAGCTCTGAGAGGGCGACGCTAATATCAATAATTAGTCAATCTACATCTTTTGGGGAAATGTCGGCTGGTCCAATAATGGCCATAATATCTGTCGTAAAATCAGTTTATTTTGCTTTAATCACTTCAGCCCTTGCCTCGGTTTCGGCCTCGTTATTATTTGCAAAATCATCTTTTCCCTTAAAGAAGGAAAGATAAAACCACTCTCAACAAAATAACTCTTATAATCAAATTGTAGCTGAATTCACCGAGCTAATACGAGGTTTAACCAAGGCACTGAATCCTAATTAATCATGACGGGTAGCGTCCCAGCGGCGTCACCACCAAACATTCGCACGTAATTCCACAATGACTGATTCTTAATCAGTAGGTGCACGGTCACCCCAGCCCCAGTGAGCTTGACGCTCATGGAGTGTTCGCGTCTATTTCTAGACCTCCAGGAACTGAGGTGCCCATTTAATGGTACCAGCTCTAGCAGGAATGTATTAAGGGGTTCGTCTTTTACGCCTATCTACACATGGAGCCTATCGCCACACAGATTTTGAATTATGCAGGAACAGGCCTTCCCTGCAATTCTTCATAAACCATGTCGCCTAAATTGACTAAATCGCTAAGCCCAAATACGGTTCCAACGATTATTTTTCCATTTGTTAGGTAGTATCTTCGCTCGCCAACACTCCCCATTAACACACCTAATCGTCCCTTGAAATATTCGACATTTTGGTCATTCACACCCAACCGCCATTCGTTAATCATCTGAAGATATGAAAGGCGCATGTAATTCATGAACTGGTGTGTTTCTTCATCGCTGGGAGTTTCAAGGCCTGCTCCAACTTTCAAATAGGAATTGAGAAGAGATTTATTAGTTAACCTAGCTAGTATTAACTCTTCATTTCTAGTTCGAGCAGCAAATCCCAATTCCCTTACCGAATCCTGATGGGCGATTTCAAGTTGGCTTTTCTGTATTAGCAGCTGAGCGGCCAAGAACAAGGCTACCACTAAGGTGGCTATTCCTGTTGCTATCTGGGCTATGGCAACAATTAGCGCTGTTTCCATATCATCCTCCTGAAATGTATTCAGAAGGATAATGTCACATAAATAGTAGTTACAGCTAGATTAGTACCCCTTAGTCCTTGCAGCCCACAACTATCATTAGCCATTGTCCACACATCATTTTGAATTATCTATAATGGCGCCTTTAACTACTCAATCAGCTATCAGTCACATCGTTATAAATTACAGGCATATGTCCTTTCCATTTAGACCATGTTCCAGTATCTGTGATTAGCTGCACCATAAAATGAGCGACATTAATCCGGCTTGTCTTTCCTGCATTGAAAATAGACCTAATGGGGGAGGAATGGATGGAATATGGAGTAACTTCATCGTCTTCAATCAAATCATCTGGTCGTATAGCAGCCCATTCTATATATGAATGATTTTGTCCAATCATAGTCCTAAGGTAATTTGCGGCTTTTTCATTGTCGGAATGAGGTGGTACCAGGAGGCGCAGCAAGCCAATTACACATAATTGGGCAAAAGAAATTTTCTCTTCAGCGTCGGAATTTCGGCAGCCCACCGAACTCATCAATAGTAATTTGACGGGGTTACTTGGATTATTAGTTTGAACGGCTTGGCACAAGCGATGAACTGAATCGGAAACAAGTCGCCTAGGATGTCCAAAAAGACCCCGAAAATCCACAGTATGTCCTAAGCAGGATACGATGGCATCACGATTTTCAACGTGTTGTATAACATCCTCATAGTTCATATCCAAAATAGTGGAAGTGGTTATGGAAAGATTCTCGTGATTCCTGATATTTTGAGGTAGCTTCTCAGCCGTGCGGACAATGGCGGTCACGGAATGTCCCTCTGCCAAGAGCTGCGTTACAAGACGTAAACCTGTTTTTCCCGTTGCACCAACGATTAAGATTTTCATCTTTTAATAATAACCGTTACTCAACATTCAAAGGGGCTTCATCTCTAGCTATCTCTATCCAGCGAGCATAGTACGGCACAGATTTTTAAATAATAAAGGACGGTATTGAAAGCTGGATTGCCTTATGCAATTAGGACAGTCCAGCTTTACGGTAATTCCTTAACCTCGGCTACTGTACACGATGCGTCCCAGATTTCTAATTGGGCTGCCAGATATTAATTTAGGTATATTTCCTAAATGCTTTAACGATGCAACTCGCCTGTCTTCTACATCTTGCAGACTAGTACCAAACATAGTGACTCTGACCTGGCCTATTGGGCCAGCTAATGGCCTGCTTATAACGTTCTTAGGTTGGCCACCTAATTTTTCTCTGACGTCCAACAATCTCTCTATTAACTCTGCAGTATCCCCTGGTTTAGCAATCATTCCCAATCGTGAGATAATCGTAGCTTGATAACCATCAGGAAATTCCGGGCCTCCTATCATTTCTGAAACAAAATAATTGGTCTTGTCACAGAGTTCATCAATCTCAGCCTGTCTTTTCTGAGCTTCTCCATTATCCGTAAACCCATTTTGCATTTGGTCTATGTCATCTAATGTTTCGAACCCACCAACAAGCGAAATGAGCCCTGGTCTTGGTTGTCCAAGATTGGCACCGCTAACAGGGATAGTGATATTTCCTGGCCGGCCGGTTGCAGAGTGGGCCTTTTTCATTGCCTCTAAAACCTCGAAAGTCTTTCCTGCCTTTGGCACTCTTAGGAAATTAATAAAATACGACATATAAACTCCTTTTCTCTCAATTTGGGTGAATTTAATCTGTAGTGAACTATAGGAATTGAGTTGATAAACATCAAATAGCCAAAAAGTGATAATTTATATGTTTATTTGCCTACTCATCCAGCGAGCATACCGCCCCACACACCTTTGAAGATTATTTAGGCGTCAGCAGAAATCCCTGTTTACAAAGATGTCTAGCGGAGGCTAAATGGTGGATAGGAATCAGTCCATCCGTTCATCCAAGCGTCAATTCGGAAACCCCACCTTTGTACGCCCACTCCAAAATGGAACAGACCCTTCGGATAGCGTCCTGTTATGAGAACTACCCAGTAGCCAATGTAAATCAC
>DLRJ01000012.1:508-843 GCA_002500485.1 Dehalococcoidia bacterium UBA7891 | reverse complement strand
ATGCCCTGTGCTATGCCGAGCAGAATGAGGATAATAATGTGCGGAATCAGCAGAATCGCCTTTACGTAAAACAACGCTCCAAGAAGAGCAAGGAGCCGTGAGCAGCGTTCGGGGTATTTTACCTGCAAGACGGCGGGATATCTTTCATTGTCAGCTTCTATAGTCATGACCTAACCTCCTAACAGCATTATTGGGTTCATAATGCCGAATAATACACCTTTTACAATAACTCGCACGTAATTCCACATTCTCATGTAGTTGGTATGATGTGCCAATGAAAGTGGCTGCTTATTGCATATTATTACTATCGTTAGTGTTTACTTCCTGTGGTGGAG
>DLRJ01000012.1:0-188 GCA_002500485.1 Dehalococcoidia bacterium UBA7891 | reverse complement strand
TGGTGGAGCTGGGGAGACTCGAACTCCCTACCTCTTCAATGCCATTGAAGCGCTCTCCCAGATGAGCTACAGCCCCACGTGATGGTGAATGATTATTATACAGGTTTTTCGTTCCTGTATAAGCTGTATTGTGGGTGTTTGGCGCTGAAGGGATAGGGAATGCGAGACTCTCTCTATTTTGAGAAGTG
>DLRJ01000027.1 GCA_002500485.1 Dehalococcoidia bacterium UBA7891 | reverse complement strand
AGACTCTCTCTATTTTGAGAAGTGGTTGCAGATAAGGCCTCCTATCTAGCTCTAATCTCCTCATTCCAAGGGCGCTTTCCATTAATTATCTGGCTTTTTCTTAGAACATCTCCTAAACTGCCGGCAAAGTTAGGTTCAACTAAGGAGGGAAGGAATGAGGTTCCAAGGCAAGGTAGCTATAGTTACAGCGGCGGCTAATGGTATTGGGAAAGCTACCTCGAGAATCCTTGCACGGGAAGGAGCTCAGTTAGTGGCTGTGGACATTAACCCTGAGGCTCTCAGAGACTTGAGCAAAGAAATAGAGGGTGAAGGGGGGCATATTATCATCCTTGAAACCAACGTATTGGAACCGAATCAAGTCAATGATTTAGTGGACACCGTAGTCGAGAGGTTTCACAAAATTGATATTCTAGTAAACGCGGTCGGAGGCAGCACTATTATTCCAAATAGTACAGCCTCAGTTGATAACCTTTCTCTAGATGACTGGGATAGGATCATCCAGTTTAACTTAAGGGGTACTTTTTTATGCACTAGCGTCGTCACCAGACAGATGAAAAAGCAAGGTAATGGAAAAATAGTCAACATATCTTCTGACGCCGCCCACAGTATGGGCGACCCTAGTAGCGCTTATGTCGCGGCCAAGGCAGGCATCATGGCTTTTACAAAAAAGGTTGCTAGAGAGGCCGGACCATACGGTGTGACCTGCAATGCAATCGCCCCTAGTGTGACATTAAGTGAAAGAGTAGGCCCCAGGTGGGAACAAAGGTCAGAGGAAAACAAACAACAGATTCTTGAGGAAATTCCCCTAAGGCGTGTATCTCAACCTGAAGACCAGGCTAAGGTCATTGCTTTTCTAGCATCTGGAGATGCTGATTACGTCACAGGGGTAACGATTGATACTAGTGGTGGTCGATACTAAGTAAGAAAATTCGTGTATATACATTCCTGAATTTGCTATTGATCTAACATTTCAGGGAAATTTAAACATAATCGTAGGGCTGTTCACCATATTGGTTGTAACCCTCTCGGCCTTTACGGCCATAGATGACAATCGCCATAACTATGTGTAGTAACAAACAGAGAAACTGCAGTAACCCTATTGATTCCAATACCGATATCGTCATAAAGGCGTACCACAACCCCTCAATTAAAATCACCCATTTCCCACTCCAGCCAACATCATGAAGCCGTCTCACGCATAGCGATACGTAAGGCAATATCACTAGCACATCCAAATACAAGTCAACACCGAAAATTCCAGCTATGTAGTAGCCTAAAATAAAAGGTATGAGATTAACCCAAAAAATAAAAAACAGCCAGAATTCCCTGACTGTTGCCCGTCCTTTGTAGTCGAGGATGTTTCGTAAAGGCTGTATAGGGCTTTTAGCCAACAACGAAGCGAAAATAACCAGCCATCTAAATGTATATGCTGTGAAGTTTTTTCTAGCCATCTTGTCATCCTAGCCCAAATATTAGTAATGAACTAGGAGTATTCAAAGAATGTTTATATCCCTCAAATAATATTGTGGGAGGGCGCAAGAATTAGTAAATGAAATTATTACATCATTTCCCATCATGTCGTTTAGCTTGAAAACCAAACCCCAGAATAAACACCTCTGTCAGGTGGAGAGGCCATTAAAGACGCCATATCAGAAAAGACTTTCTGGACCGTATCAGATGCGGCCTCAGCATTTTTACTACTCTCATAGATGCCTATTATTGTTATCTCATCTTTCCCTGTCACAGCAACCGCGAATCCAATCATACCGTCTAATTCAGTCACTAAATGGGATTGTGAATCGATAAATTTAGTAACCTCTTCCATTTTTTCTGGTTGTAAACTAACAACAGTCTTAGATATTCCAGCCATTCTCACAACTCCTTTTATCATTTAAATATTAATTTATATAAAACAATGATTTCCACTCCTAATTATGCTGATCTTATTGCTATTATCAAATGATTACAGGGATGGAAGGGTGCTCATCTGCTAGTATGTTTACTATGAATTGCCCTACTTGTGGAAAAGAAAATGAGTCCTCAGCCCAATTTTGTGGAATATGTGGCTCTCAACTATCTGATCAACAGACCACAAGCATCGAGTATGGTGTCGATTCATCAAAGCCCATGGTTGGCTTCGGGGAGGCCATCAGCTTAGGATTTAAAAATTACATCAACTTCAGTGGCCGAGCAACGAGGGCAGAATATTGGTGGTGGTGTTTATTTCTAGTAGTGACGGGAGTGGGTCTGAGTATTATCGATTCCATAACCGGGATTGGTGCGTTACAAAATATATTTAACTTAGCCACATTTATACCTGGTTTAGCACTGGGAGCAAGAAGGCTGCACGACATAGGAAAATCTGGATGGTGGCAGCTATTATGGTTTGCGATTTTAGTTGGCTGGATTATTTTGATTGTTTGGTACTGTAAGCCTGAAAATCAGCTTGGCAATAAATACAATACTCTCGTATAGTTCAAATCTGAGTGGATCTGTAGGTCCATTAATATGATGGATAAAACCACCGGAACCCCACCCATATTACTTCAAAGTATGGATCCTATTAACGGTTCTTATTTTTTTTACTACTTTAAGAATTAACTAAAATACTGTCAATGTGTGTTCTATTCAAGGTAACTCACTTAGAATTTCAGTGTGGAAATAGGTTAGCTATTATGTCAGCAGCAGTTTCCGCTTCACCATGGTGATGAGGTGACCCTTTTTGATTGGGAGCGCAGGTTACTTTACCAAACCATATTTTACCCGCGCCCACTGAAGCTTTATGAATGGCTGGTTTGCGTTCCATTCCGAGTGTCTGGGCGGTTCCTGTCGCAGGCTCAGTACCATGTACTACATAGCGATTTGACCTTTGGGGGTTGTTGCCATATTAATATCTCCTCAAAGATTAGCAATACTCAACATGGGTAATACATGTAATACGCATCAGATAGAAATATTTACCCTAGGGCGATGTGTCCATCATGAGGTTTAATTTGATATGGTACGTAGCTGGGGAGAATCTTCTTATAGAAATCAAAGTGGAATTAAAATGAGAGAAGAATTATGTATAGACTGTGACAAAGATAACGTCACAAAAATAGAGAGCAATATTAAAACTCCGTTAATACTCCTCATGGACAACCATTTGAGATGCAAGAATCATGCGTCGGATTTTCTTGATCAGCGTGAAAAAATGCTTAAAAATTCCACGAACCTACCCACCTCTATCACAGAGCAAAGGATGCTTGATGAAGTTAGAGTAATGAAAGCTAAATTTAAGTAATTACATAGGAGAAGATCCAGGCAGTGACAGGCACTTTTCCCGACATAAGAATCTTAGATTTCAGCCAGGGCATTCCTGGAATGTATACGTCTCTTTTGATGGGTGACATGGGAGCAGAGGTAATTAAAATAGAGCCCCTTGGCGGGGACCCTTTACGCTCTGATCCAAATTACAGATTCTACAATCGAGGGAAAAAGAGTATCTGCTTGGATCTTTCCTCTGACAAGGAAATGGAAAATCTCCACTCTCTAATTAAATCTTCTGATGTTATTGTTACTACTTGGCTACTGTCTGAAGCCAAATCCGCTTTCCTAGATTACGAGACTCTTTCCAAAATCAATCCGTCAATTTTATATTGTTCCATACCGCCTTACGGAGATGTCGGCCCCATGGCTGATATTCCAGGAGATGAAGGTACTATCGGTACATATACAGGCATCCATGAAGGGCAAGGTGGAGAGACTGGAACTCCACTATATGTCAAACTCCCATTTCCCACCTACGGAACAGCCTTCACAGCGTCTCTTGCAGTGTCAGCAGCCTTATTTGAAAGAGAAACCAGCGGATTAGGGCAGAAAATCGAAGTTCCTCTATATGCTGGGTCAACGGCGATGCAAGCTACCGGTTTCATCACCGGTGAAAAAGTGATTACTCCAGCTCGGCGAAGGGGACCCGGGCCATCAACTGGATTACCGGTATATCGTTTATACAAATGTTCAGATGACTGGATTTTTGTGGCATGCGGGAATAATATTTTTTGGAATAAGTTGTGCATGGCCCTGGAATGCTTTGATTTGCTGGAGGATAGTCGATTTTTGGAAGCACCCTGGAACATCCCTTCGGAGCACTGGTCGGCTTTAGCAGAGATATTGGAACCGATTTTTGCTTCCAATTCCAGAGATCATTGGTTAAATATCCTCAGAGAAAACGATGTGCCATGCGCCCCAGCCGAGACTCGAAAATGGTTTTCCCAGCACCCACAAGTCATCCACAACGAAATGCTACAAAAAATAGAAGACCCTGAATTAGGATTAACAACACAGGTTTCCCCTCCTTTGAAATTCTCTATTTCAAAGTCCCCCAAACCTGAACCAGCAAGGTATCCAGGAGAAGATAATTCCTTGTTCGCTACCTGCATCCCAAAGGAGCCAATTCCGCTCGGAAAAATGAATCAGCACCCTTTAGAGGGAATAAAGGTTGTTGATCTTACTGGTTATATAGCCGGAGCCTATGGCACGACTCTATTGGCCGATCTTGGAGCAGATGTATTGAAAATAGAATCGTTCGCTGGAGATGGATTCAGACAAAATGGAGCCGCATTTCAAGGGTGGAATCAAGGTAAAAGAGGAATGATTCTAAACCTAAAAGACACGAAAGGATTAGATATATTTCATCAGTTAGTCAGGGACGCTGATGTTGTTGCCGAAAACTATAGAGGGGGCATAGCAGCAAATTTGGGTGTTGATTACAAGAGCCTTCGTAAAGTGAATCCTAAGATTATCTACTCAACAGTAAATGGTTATGGTCTCACCGGCCCATTCAGTGAATATCCTGCCTTCGATCCTCTTATTCAAGCCCAAGGAGGTGCAATGAAAGATCAAGGCGGCTCCGGGGATCCTGTATTTTTAAGAATTGCCGCCTCTGACTACTCATCGGCGATTTTGTCAGCATATGGAATCGTCTCGGCTTTGTATTATCGGTCCCGCCATAACAAAGGCCAGCACGTTGAAATATCTTTAGTGAACGCCGCCTTCGCTTATCAGGCAGCAGAGTATTTCAATTATCCAGATAAGCCAGCAATACCCAGGCTAGCCTCCGTAGGTCAATCCGTCGACTACAGGCTTTATAAAGCTGAGGATGGGTGGTTCTTCCTTTCCTGTAAGGAAGATATCGAATGGAACAAGATGTGCCATGCGGTAGGAATGTTTGATTTAGCTATCCACAACAAAGAATCCCGAGCTGAGAATCAAGACGTTCTTAATCAGAAACTTGAATCATTATTTATAAATTCTCCAGTATCAGTATGGATAGATATTTTCCGCAAATCAGGGGTGAAATGCGCTGTAAATCAGAGCCTTCGAGTAATTCATGATGATCCCCAAGCACATTCACTCGGCCTCATTACTGAAAATGATTCCTATAATTTAGGGCGTATAAAACTGCAAGGGCTCCCCTTTAGGTTTTCACGAACTCCGGGAAAACTAGATTTGGCGGCCCCAGACCATGGAGAACATACAGATCAAGTGCTCCGAGAACTCGGATTCTTGAAAGAGAATATAGAAACTCTCAGATCAAAGAAAATAGTAGGATAAAAATAATTAAATTAGGGTCACACAAATGAAAATTAGCTCAATTGAGTATGTTGTATTGGACGGACTTCACCCTTTTGTTTTCATTCATACAGACGAAGGTATCACTGGCATTGGGGAATGTTTCAGACGACAACCATTAGTAACCAAGACAGTAGTGGAAGAGCTTCTTGCGCCTTCTATCCTAGGTAAAGATCCGGTCGACACTGAATCCAGATTTAGGGACATGGCAGTGGCAGGTCAGGCCTTGGAAATAGGTGGAGCCATTTGGATCGGAATTGCCGGTTTGGATATTGCAATGTGGGACCTGAAAGGAAAAATTCTCAACTTACCCATTTACGAACTACTTGGAGGAAAGGTGAGGGAAAATGTACCTGTGTACGCTAGTTCAATGGCTCGAAACCTTACACCACTTCAAGAAGCAAATAGGGCCCTATCCTTTGTGGAGAAAGGTTATACAGGCTATAAATTACACAGTGCGATTCCCGGAAGAATTGATGACTCGGCGGATCAGACAATAGCCACTGTAACTGAGGTAAGAAAGGCAGTAGGTGACGATATTGACATATTAGTAGATGTGAATGGGGCCTACTCCGTGCATCATGCAATCGAAATAGGTAAGCAACTTGAGGAATTGGGAGTATTCCACTTTGAAGAACCTCGACCTCATTATGATCTCCCTGGTCTTGCTAAGGTGGCAAACGCACTTGATATTCCCGTTGCCTCGGGGGAAATGATATACAGCCTGTATGAATACAAAGAACTAATGATGAGGGGAGAAATAGACATCGTCCAACCAGATATTGTCAAAACACCTGGCTTCACTACCTTAATTAAAATAGCTAATTTAGCAGAATCTCTTGGAGTTCCTATAACCTGCCATAATACTCAACCAACCATCAGTACTGTTGCCCACGCCCATTTTGTGGCAGCAACCCCAGGCGCTCCTTACTCTCAGGAATATAACATTGAATCAGTTTCAATTAGGGACGAACACCCTATATTGTCTGAACCCTTACAAATAGCGAACGGGTTACTGGAAGTTCCCAACGGACCAGGATTAGGAGTCTCTCTAGATATGAAAATGGTTTCTAAATTGAAGACCTAATCCTCAAGACAAAATGAAAATCCCCCAGCCGGTCAAAAGAACCAAAACTAGGGGATACCCTCTGCCGCTTTGATAATCTGGAGGAGCGGCTATTAAAATGTGATTACACTATAGCTTTTTTGTTCTATGTTGTCAAATCTTTTCCGAACATTATATCTAAATAATTTTGTTTTTTAATTAATACTATTAATTAAATACCATTTATCTGAACAATATCCCATGAAATCTATTACCATAGGAATGATACAAGCACAGGAATGCTTAATATGACTAATAGACACCATATACCAGAAAAAAGTAGGCAGTATTCTGGGCTAGCCAATTTGGTGAAAGAAGTACGGTTGGGGAAAAACCTGTCCCAAAGGGAATTCTCCAGGATGTTAGGAATGAGTAATGCATACGTCGCACATTTGGAGGGAGGTAAGATTCAACCTTCCGTGAAAACGCTGCGAAACATTTCCACGACTCTAGGACTCCCCTATAACAGGCTGGCACTGCTCGCCAAATACATCGACCCGAGCATATTTGACCGGCCAGTTAATGCTGACGATTCAATACGATTTAAAGCTATAGCAGACCTAACAGATGAAGAATGGCAGTCCGTCTTAGACTATATTGATTACGTTCGCAGCAAAAGGAACAATTCAGTCGATGGCAGTAATTAGGTAGTAAATAAAATAGGGTTCCTCATTTTAGGAGCTATTTCCGTTTCAGATAACTCAACCGCGTCTTTCTGGTAAATTTGAATCCTGTGATTTCCAAAATCCGTTATGAACAATCTGAATTGATCATCCACTTTCACCGTCATGGGGGCGTTCAATCTCTGGGTCTTCTCAAAATCACCCTCGGCACGCAGCCTTAGGGTAACCAGGTTACTCAAAACATATTGTTTCCCAGACCTAGAAAGTGAAGCATTTCCATGGAAACTTTGTATATACCTCTCGTCCCTATTGAAAAGCTGTACTCGGTCATTTTGCCAATCAGAAACGTATATATCCCCATGTCCATCGACTGCTACCGAAGATGGCCTACGAAACTCCCCTTTCTCAATACCATGGGAGCCGATAGCAGATTTAAATTCTCCTTCTGAAGAGAACCTCTGAACTCTATCATTTTTCCAGTCGGCAACAAGGACATCTCCGTACTGGTCTACCGTTAAACCCCAAGGCATATTTAATTCCCCTTCCCCATTACCAAATTCACCGAATGCTTGTAAATGCTTTCCGTCTCTTGTAAATCTTTGAATCCGACTATTCATTGCATCCGAAAGTACAATGTTGCCTTCTGCGTCAAAAGACATTCCAGATGGGCGATTTAGTTGTCCTGGTTCAGAACCTTGTTCTCCCCAAGTATTGATATGCTCTCCATCCTTGTCCATCACGACAACTTTATGGTTTGCTTCGTCAGTAACATATAGATTTTCATCCTCATCAACTAGCAGAGCTGCTGGCCATTGGAACAGGCTAGCGCCTCCCAGGGTACCCAGATTCTCATCTTCCCAGTTGATAACCCGAACCTCGGTTCCCAATCCTCCCCGAGTTAGAACATATACATTCTCCTTGCCGAACCCAATATCCACCGGATTAGATGTCACCCGCCTCTGACCCAAAGTCATATAGTATGGATATCCTGATCTCAATAATTCAAATGGTAATGTCATTGCCACCACCTCCTATATTCTAGTTTGCTCTAAAAGGATTAATCTGTTCAAAATTCCCATACACTATCGGCGCAGCTTCAAGCCCCAGCCACTGCTCAATGACTGTTCCATATATGCCTCGAAAATCAATTGTATGAGCCAAATCTTCTCCCTTTTCCCATTTATCACGCTCTAAAGAGGGGTATTCGGAATATAAACCTCCTGCCATTGGTTTCCCTACCAAATATGCACCTCCTCCGGACCCATGATCCGTGCCTGAACCATTGTCATTAATTCTTCTCCCAAACTCAGAGAAAATAAGCATAACGACATTTTCGTCAGCGTCGTGTTCTTCCAAATCAGCAAAGAAATCATTAACGGCCCTGGACATATCTCTAAATAGGCCAGGCTGAGTAGGCAGTTGATTGGCATGCGTATCATATCCGCCCTGCTGTGTGTAGAAAATGCGGGTTCCCAAATTGGCTGTATGAACGCGGGCCACATCTCTCAGGGACTTCGCTATCGGATTATCTGCATATTCCACAGTTGACTCATACTGTTGTGGCGCTACCTTAATTAAATCAGCCCCAGACAGCACATCCATCCCAGTACGAGACAAATAGTCCATAACTGGTCCGGACCCCACAGCTTGACCGTACATATCTTTAAAAATTTGGAGCGCCTGAACTCGCTGTTGTTGGGCAGAAATCCCGCTCATTAATCCATATTCGTCTAAGTTGGATACACTCGTGACCGGAACTCCAGCTTTTGACATTGCCCTTGGCAGCCCCACACCAAAATTAACTCCTGTAAGGGGATTTTCGCCGCTAGGGTCTAGCTGCTCAATCACATTACCAAGCCATCCAATCGTCGAAACCTCATCTGGTGCACAGGTATGCCAAATGTCCATACCTCTGAAATGACTGCGATTAGAATCTGGGTAGCCAATTCCCTGGACAACAGAAACCATACCTCTATCGTACAGCTCCTTGAAAGGAGCCATCTCAGGATGCCAACCTAAAGTTCCATCCAACGGCAAAACATCTTCTTCAGATATATTAAGAAATTTCCTGTTATCGTAATAGGCGGAATTAGAATATGGCACCAATGTGTTCATGAAATCATTGCCACCGGACAGTTGTACCACTACGAAAACAGGATCTTTTTGCGTAAAAGTTGTCATTATTAGTTACCTTTATCTCAATAGATTTCTTACTACGCGAATTGGTATTCTCTGGTTGAGACGATTAATTGAATCATTCGTGCTATTTTCTGAGCATTCTCGACTTTATCTTCATCCGTGCTCAAGTTAACGTCCCCTACCTCTTCCGCATAATTACTAAGTGCTATACGAGTTTCCTCACCAACTTCAATCGGGCCTATTAAATCCAAACATCTATCAACAAGATCGCCAGATTGAACTACCGACCCCAATCTTTCCAATATATCTTTGAAACCTGGGCTAGAAACATCATTAAACTGATTGACGGCGAAATTAACCCTTTCGTTAAGGGTTCCACCATCTATCCATTCATGTCCTGTGTGCCACCCTTCAACAGTTGGAGGATTCATTAGGGCTTGGCCCATCACTGCAACTGTATTGTAGAGAGTCCCAACATTTTCTCCCTCTGCAGGTACAATCGAATATCTACCGGACAATTTGAGTGTACCGGCTACTAATTCCGATGGGTTTTTAACTTTCTTATAAAAGGAATTCTTGAAAAAGTCTGAATTAAACATGTAACTTAGAACAGGCCTAATTTCACCATCATTATTCATGAGAATATCGATCATGGTATCAACAGCCTCTGGATTTCTTGGGGGTTCTATACTCCAAGCAGGGACTTGGGCCTCATCCTCGACAAAAAAGTTATACAAGTGTCTGCATATGAATAAAGCTGTTGCCCTCTCCTCACATATGATATTGATTATATCTTCACCGTTGAGATTTCCTTTCCTACCAAGGAATGTTTTTTCGCTGTTATCGTGGTCGGATTCGTTAAACACAAATTTAGATTCGTAATGTCCGTAAGGATAGAGAGGTAAAGGTTGTTCGAATGTCCACCCAGTAAAAGCCCTAGCCGCTTGTTTAACATCGTCTTCGCTATAATTCCCTACACCCATCGAAAACAGTTCCAATAGTTCTCGACCCCAGTTTTCATTGGGCTGATCAGAGTGGTTCTCACAATTATCAAGCCAATAATTCATATGCGGATCTTTAGCCAGGTCAAGAAGAATTTGTTTTATGTTCGTTAACCCATTCTCTCTAAACGTTTCAATCTGTCCTATGGTAGAGGGAGTGTGGTCGCCTTTATAATGCGCAGTGGCAAAAACATGATGCCAAAAAAGCGTCATTTTTTCCTCTAAAGGACGTTTGGTATTAATCATTCTCCATATCCAACGACCAGCGTGAATTGGATGGCCATCATGATATGAGAGTTCCGGGTTGTATCTTTTTAAATAATCTTCATCAATTTCTTCAAACCGTTCAGGGTGAACTAAATCTTCTACGATTTCTTCATAGGATTTATCGGATATCTGTTCGAGTTCAAACCTGGATGCACCAAATCCTGCTCGCCTAAGCAGGTGTGCTTTAAGTGCCAAATCATTATTAGTCATCTCCCCTCCTATCAAGTATTCCTATCCATCAACCTTTCATCGATAGTTGCTATATATCGCTCATTCTAGCCAAATCGCAATTAATCATCAACGGTCAGATCTTCCTTTTCCTACCCTCCAAATAATCAACTAACATGTAGCGCCCAAGCTGATCGGGTTTCGTATAAAAAGACCGTCCTTTATTGATCTTGGCCATCTCATCCATAAATTCCATGAGGAAGTAGTTCATCTCAAGCATAAATGTATTTATGACGATCCCTTCCCTTGTACATCTTTTCACCTCTTTCAAAGTCTGCTCCAATGTCCGAGTAGTTGGAGGGTAAGAAAAATAGGCTTGTCCACCTTCCATATGGGCTGTGGGTTCTCCATCGGTAACCATCAAAATCTGCTTATTCGCCACATTCTGCCGAGCCAAGAGTTGCCTGGACAAAATCAACCCATGATGCATATTGGTACCAGCCACCCAATGATTCCAAGTCGATTCGGGTAAATCTTTACCATCAATCGTCATCCCATAATCTGAGAATCCGACCACAAACAGTTTATCTCTAGGGAACTTAGTCTGTACCAACCAGTACAAAGCAAGAGCCACCTTTTTCGCTGCCGTAAAAGTCCCGTACATGCCCATTGATCGGCTTTGATCAAGCATTAACACTGTTGCCGATTGGGTGAGGTGTTCATGCTCATTAACTTCTAAGTCCCGAGACTGGATTTTAAGTGGTATTGATGACCCTTCTCTAACTACAGTATTAAAAAGAGATTTTTGAAGATTTATTTCAAAGGATTGACCAAATTCATATGGTATTGTTTGACCTGTGAGATCTCCCCAATCGCCTTTTTTGAAAGTGTCGTGGGCACCCAAATTGCCCTTTTTCATCTGCGAAAATATTTCTCGCATTGCATCTTGTGCAATCTCTCTGACTGCCTTCGGTCCCAATTTGAACCTATCGCGGTTTTTTAATAAATACCCGGCCTCCTCAAGAGCACTTATCATCCGAAGAATTTCCTCAAGTTGGGTACGAGCCAACTTCCCAAGTAAATCTTCTAACTCATCTAAATCTAAATTCCCAAGCTGCCCCGTCTTCATAGCCTCCTTAATCGCCTCATCTAATTTATCTAGCTGTTTCAACATTGATAAAATATCGTTTCCCTTTTCTATCGTCAGCGATTCCGAACCCAAAAAAGGATAATTCTGTAGCTCTTCAAGTAGATCTCCCGGCGGAATTTTGTCATAGGTATATTTTTCTAATAGAAACCTTCGTTCCTCTTGACTCCGGCTCACAATGTCTTTCAAGCCACCAACGGGTCTATCATCCTGGCCAGTAAATCCTTCCTGTACAAGATTACGCATTGCATCATTGACATCACCAATCTCCAATATCTGTTCAGCCAACACCTCAAAAGCTGAATCCCCACTTTCAAAAGCAGATTGTGCTTCAATTTTTTTTGAATATAGATGGGTTTTTGAAAAATTCACACTTGCTCCACAGTTCGAAGATCACACATTAAAAGAAAGCTTCCCATATGGATATATAACTACATTGTTCATGCTAGAATCAGCTCCTTGCTGATTGGTTTGCGCCTTACATTATACGAGGGTTTAAATATGAAAATTACCGATATGCGAATAGAGAGTTATAGATGGCCTAAACCAACCCCTCAAAGCAATGGAAAACATACTTATACCCACGACGGTAGAAATTTTGTTTTCATCGATACAGACGAAGGTATCACTGGAGTTGGTCTCATAGGAGGTCTTCATACATCTGACTCAATCAGCAAAGCAATCTTTGAACACTACAAAGAATCGGTAATCGGCGAAGATCCTTTTTGCAATGAGAAAATTTGGGATGATCTTTGGGAACCAAAGATATCAGGACGTAGAGGAATGACTACCAGGGTCATCAGCGGAATTGACATTGCACTCTGGGACATAAAAGGGAAAGCTGCAAACCAACCTGTCTATAGGCTTTTAGGAGGCTACACAAAAAAAGTTCCTGTATACATTGCTGGCGGGTATTATGAAGACGGAAAGGGACTGAAGGAATTGCAGGAAGAAATGCTGACTAGTGTGGGCATGGGTGCCAATGCTGTGAAAATGAAGATAGGTGCTGTCAGTATCAACGAGGATGTTGAAAGAGTTAAGGCCGTTCGAGTAGCTATTGGACCAAATGTGAAGTTAATGGTGGATGCAAACTGTGCCTACCGCTTTTACGAAGCAATTGAGATTGCAAAAAAAATGGAACCTTATGACATATTTTGGTTTGAAGAACCGATCGCTCCAGATGATTACAAGGGTCACCAACTTATAAGCCAATCGACTACCATTCCTATTGCTACCGGTGAAAATGAATACACAAAGTATGGATTCAGAGATCTAATAGAAAGTAGAAGTGCTGCAATCTTGCAGCCCGACGCGCTAATAATGGGTGGCGTAACGGAATTTATGAAAGTATCTGCTCAAGCACAGGCTCACAATCTTCCAATAGCCCCTCATGGTAAACAAGAAGTTCACATACATCTATTGTGCGCGATACCCAATGGTCTAATTCTAGAATATTACAGGGAGGAAACGGACCCTATATTCAATCAAATATATGAGTTTACCCTTCAAGTCGAAGACGGCTATGTTAGCCCACCCGACCTTCCTGGCTTTGGAATAAATCCTAACATGGACATTTTGAAGCAATACAGAGTTTCATAAACTAGACAGATTGGAAAACAATAAATGACCTACCCAGAATTAACATATGGCCCAATAACCAGAGAAGAAGCCAAACCCCTGTGGGAAACCATATACCAATCACTTCATAGACATGCCCAGCCCGGTTGGAATGAACATGTAGGTTACGAGCAATTTCGAGCTGTAAAATCAAAAAATAAAATACTCGGCGGAATGGGAATACTCGATCTGGGTCAATGGTTCGGTGGAAACATAGTAAGAACTGGTGCAGTTACCTCTGTCGGGGTTGCTCCTGAAGGCAGAGGCATTGGAGCAGCTTCAGTGCTTCTTAGGAATTCACTCTCCGAAATGTACGAATTAGCTATTCCAATTTCTACTTTATTCCCATCGAGTACCCGAGTGTATCGCTCTTTTGGATATGAGCGATCAGGCACAAAATTTACATACGAAACCACAGTAAAAGAGATGAAGGCTCCACTTAACGAGTTGGAAGTTCTTGAATCAAATCCTTCCGAACGCGAAGAGACTTATCTGCTCTATAACGAGAGGGCGGAATTGAGTAATGGAAACCTAGACAGGGGTTCAGTCCTCTGGGATCTTATTTTGGAGACTCAAGGTCGAAAAATATTTCATTACGTCGTAATGGACGATGACAAAGCAGTAGGCTACGTTAACTTCCAACAGGCCCGATCTGCGGACCATATAAGAGTAAGAGATATGGTCGCTTTGAACTCTAAATGTGCAGAAAGACTACTCCGTTTCTTCTATGATCATAGAACTGTCATTGACACAATCTCGTGGAATGGCCCTCCAAATGATCCTATGAGGCTGTTGATGGAAGAACAGGAGGTGAAAATTGCCTATAGTAGGGACTGGATGTTAAGAATAATAGATATTAAAAAAGCAATTGAATCCAGAGGTTATCCAAAGGATATTGAAACAACGCTGACTCTAAAATATGAAGATCCGATCTTGCCGCAGAATTCAGGTACTTGGACAATAGAGGTGTCTGAAGGAAAAGGTTTGGTCAGTAAATCTAATTTACCAGGATTAACTTTAGGACCTCGTGGTCTCGCACCGTTATACACGAGTTACCTCAGTGCTTTCGATATCAAAAATATGGGCTTGATTGAAGGCTCAAGCGACGAGCTAGCCAAAGCATCTTTGATATTCAGCGGGCCAAAACCATGGATAGGTGATCAATTCTGATATTGAATCCGCTACTCGGATAAGAGATGGTATCTGTTCATACTACCTTTTATATGGCATTTGGGTATCCACATTATCCATGTAATACTGGACTTGCTGAACTCCGAAATTCTCCTGCAACTGAATCGTTAACCCGCCATCAACTGGAAGGGCATGTCCCGTGATAAATGAAGCCTCATCTGAGCATAAAAAAGTGGCAGCATTACCTATATCCTCCGGAACCCCTGTTCTTCCAACTGGATATTGATCTTCAAAAAATTTTAAACCCGTGGGATTATCTTTCCAAACACTTTCTTTTATCCTCTCTGTAACAATATGACCTGGGCAGATCGCATTCACCCTAATTCCCTGCCGACCATAATCAACCGCCATCTGTTTAGTCATAGCGATAACAGCTGCCTTGCCTGTTTCATAGGTTAATGCCTTCCTAGCAACTAAAAACCCATGTACTGATGATATGTTCACAATTGATCCAGACCCAGTCTCCAGCATTAATGGTATTGCATATTTTGAACCTGCATAAACTGAAGTGACCAAGGCTCTGATATCCTTTTCCCATCTTTCTTCTGTAACTTCCAGTGCTCCCCCCTGCTGTCCGTCGGCTGCTGCATACGCATTGTTGACCAAAATATCCAACTTCCCCCAGTGGTCTCTGGCCGTATTGATCATTTTTTTTAAATCTTCATAAGAAGTCACATCAGTTTGGACACATTCGACAATGCCTGAACTATTTGAGATCTGATTAGCGGTGTCTTCTGCCGTCTCTAGATCCAGATCCGCTATTAAGACTTTGGCACCAGCCTTGGCGAACATTCTTGAAATTCCTCCACCAACACCTTGGGCACCTCCAGTCACGATTGCAACTCTGTCTTTCAAATCAAACATTTATATCCACCTTATATCTATCATCTATTGCTTACACCCAATGCTTCTCATTTAACATCCAGAGTTATTTCTCCAAATAAATCCATCTGTAAGGCGGCTTTCATACCAGGTTTAACTTCAATGGGTGGAATCATACTCCCTGTAATCACTATATCTCCTTTTTTCAAAGAACCTCCCATAGCATTTAGGGTTTTTGCGATCCAAATCATTGGTTCTACAGGATGCCCATCAACATCTGATCCTTTACCCGTACCAACGGATACCCCATCAAGTTTTAACTCACATTTCGCGGATGGAATATCCAGTTCCCGCCATTTAGTGACAGGTTGTCCCAGCACGACCCCAGCCCCGTGTATATTGGTTGCTATGGACTGAATTAAAGAATTCTCCGATGCTGATTTTCGAATATCTACAACTTCGAAAGCTAGTTGCAGGTGCTCAATGGCGTCAAATACCGTGTCTCTATCCACCCCCTTATCCTTGGCTTCCAGGTCAGAAGCCATCGTCACTGCAACTTCACATTCCAAAGCTAAGTTAACGTAGTTCACAGCAAAGAGTGAAGCCGGTGATTGATATACAGAATTAGATAATATCCTTCCGAATACTGGTTGAGAGGCGCCCACCCGCTCCTGCATCACTTTAGTGGTATACGCTATTTTATAACCGGAATACCCTCCAGAATTTTGAGCACGTTTGAACATGAATTCCTTTTGAATATCATATGCCGCAGCTTCTGAAATGGGCGCCAGATCGGTATTCATCAAAGAATATGGAGTTTTCTGACTATACTCCCTGTATAGCTGATCAGCGGCTTGTTGGGTTTTGGTTTCCATGTTTTACTCCAGGTAAAATATTATTCTCGAAACGGACTATCCCTCCACTCAAGAGCAGCTTTTAATCCTTGCTGACTGGAAATTTCATTAAACTCTTTGACAATAGGAGACTGGTGAGAAACAGCGTCTGTTTCAGCAGCAATAACCTGCATCATATTGCGACCCATCAAATCAAGGGCTTTATTCACTATACTTTTGTTGGCTGCTAACATTTCCCATGGTATTTTTGCCATTTTTGTAGCCAAATCTTCCACCGTTGCATCTAGTCCTTCTGCAGGAACAGATTTCCAAACTAATCCAATGTCACTCGCCTCTTTACCAGAGATAGTTTCTCCGGTTAGCATGAACCATTTTGCCCATTGAGGACCAACCATATAAGTCCACATGTGGGTAGGAGGAGTCCCCATAGAGCGGACGGGCGGAAATCCAATATTCGCGTCTTCAGCAGCAATGATGATGTCACAATGCAAGGCCAAATCGGTACCGCCAGCTATAACATGCCCATGAATACCGGCTATAACCGGCTTACTCAGATCAAATATTGAAGTCATCAACCTAGCCGTTTTTTGCAATCTCTGCATATCTGATCGGATATTTCCTCGTCGAGCATCGGTAATTTCTCTATCTTCATCCGATTGAGGAGGAGTGATATCGTATCCTGCACAAAATGCCCGCCCAGCCCCTCTTAGAGTTATGACTCGTATATCCGGGTCCTCATCAGCATTGGTCAGACACTCGATCAATTCAGATTGCAACTGTTGGCTTAGAGCATTGAGTTTCTCAGGCCGATTCAGGATCACTCTTGCTATCCCGCCCGATGCTTCATATTTTATGAATTCGTATGCCATTTATATCTCTCCTTTTCTAAAATTCTTCAGATACGACCCTAATTCCATTTTTCTTTTTTATTGAATAGATTAGGGGCGGCGAAATATTATCACGAAGAAGTATTAAAATTAGCTTTTGTACTAGTTCATCGCTCAAATCGACAAAAATAAGGGCTGTTCTTGAAAAATTTAGCGAAAAGCATCTATCGCTGGCACCCCTCCCCACCCTTCTTCTACGGCTGGATAGTTTTAGGGACTGCCTCAATTGGTGCTTTGATAGCTACATCTGTAGCTCAAACAGTTTTTGGAGGGGTACAGGATTTGATTGCAGGGGAAATTGGATGGGATAGAAGAACTATCGCTTTAGCAGCCACTCTTGGAACATGGGCATCCGGTTTAACAATGCCGTTTATAGGAAGGCTTGTAGATAAATTTGGGCCCAGATGGATGATGTTCTTTGCATCCCTGCTAGTTGGGTTCGGAATTATCTACTTTTCCAGTAGCCAGTCATTATGGCAATTTTTCACTGCGTATATTGTGGTCCGAGCTATAGCCGGTCCGAATCTACAAAATCTTATTCCCCGCACAGTCGCTGTAAATTTCTTTGAGAAAAAGCGGAATTTCGCTATGGGTATCACTGCGCTAAACAGAATAATAGGTGAATCCATCAATATCCAGATAATAACTGGCATTGCCACAGCCTACTCATGGAGGACAGCATACAAAGTAATCGGTTTAGTATCCATCCCACTGTCATTGCCTATTTTATTATTGATGAGGCATAAACCAGAAGATGTCGGACAGCTACCGGATGGTGCCGTAAACACTACTTTAGGCAAAGCGGATCCTCCGATTTCTGAACAAACTTGGACCGTGTCCAGGATAATGTCCTTGCCATCATTCTGGTTCATAATGATAGGTGAATTCGTAGCCGTTACCTCGACTTCAATGACCCTATTTCAAGTAGTCCCTTTCTTAACAGATGGAGGAATTTCCCAAAGCACCGCAGCTGGCGCATTGACTTTAGGAAACGTTCTCGGAGGGCTTTCTGTACCCGTTTGGGGATATTTAACAGATAGATTCACAACAAAAAAAATTGCGATTTGTGTTCTGGTTTTAGCCATCCTACCCTCGATACTTTTTACAGTAATTGACATACCAACCTACGGATTCGCCCTTGTCGTATTTTGGACCACAATTACTAGTCTCATATTTGTGTTAGGCAGCATGATGTTAGGAACAGTATTTAATAGAGCCTCTTTTGGTACTGTTACCGGACTGACAGGCCCAACCAGAACTGCTGCAATGGGTTTGGGACCTTCGGTCGGAGCATTCGCTGTAGCATGGATAGATAGCTATATGCCTATTTTTCTAGCCACGGCAATCGGATATTTCTGTGTGATTTTTCTTTATTACAACGTCAGGACTGAAAACTCTCGGAGATAAAAGTCCTCATCCTAGCTCTAACTTTTTCACCCAACAATGTCCCTTGTCTTTCAAAACCATGAGTAGCACCAGGGTATACGTTTAATGTAGATGGATTTCCGGACGCAAACCACCTTGAATGCATGAACAAAGTGTCGTCTAAAAGTGGATCCAAAGTCCCAACAGTAAAAAGAGCCGGAGCTAATTCATGCAAGTGCGCATACAGGGGCGATACATCAGGGTCTCTCCTATCTTGGTTAGGTAAATAATGATCAAAAAACCAATTCATCGTTGGGGTACTCAAAACCAAATTACGATCCCCCCACAATCTAAGACTTGGGGTTCCAGACATGTCAAACACGCCATACACCAAATTAGCACCTGTAAACCCAGTGAATCCATGTTTATCTCGCATACGGATCATAGTAGAAGCGGACAGGTGTCCCCCAGCTGATTCTCCACCAATGGCAATCTTATCCGTGCCAAATTCTTCCATAGCATTGTCAACAACCCACAGAGCAACTGCTTCACAATCATCTTGGGCTGCTGGGTAAGGATTTTCAGGTGCCAATCTATAATCGACAGAAATAACTGCTGCGTTGCAATCATTCATTATTTCTTCTAAATCCCCATCCCGATGATGTGCTCTTCCAAATACCCAACCGCCACCGTGTATATGCAGATATACCCCATCTATCTGATCATCGGGTATAAAAGCTCTTACGTGAACTGGTCCCTGGTCGCTTTGAATTTCTCGCTCTATGGCTTTTTGCGATAGAATTGGCTTTTCATAGCGCCCAAGTCCTTCTTCTTGATCATTTCTGATTTCTACCGGATCCCTCTCATATACCGGCGGGTATTCAGCTAACTCTTTTTCTAGATTTTGTACAAAATCCCGAACTTCTCTTTGCATATCCACTGTATAAAAAATATTCTCGTCCTGCATCGTGTCCTCGTTATTAGTCGAAACTTACATAACCTTCGGTGATTTCAAATTTCTTGGTTTATTCTTTTGAATCTGCTTTCTGTTATTCCCTTATATGCCCAGTCCCTAGAACAACCCATTTGTACGAGGTTATCTCTTTCAGTCCCATAGGGCCTCTGGCATGCATTTTATTAGTACTTATAGCCACTTCAGCCCCTAATCCAAATTGGCCGCCATCATTAAATCTAGTCGAAGCATTTACCATAACAGCACTTGAATCCACTTCCCTAACAAACCTGTCCGCTGTTGAATAATTTTCTGTAATAATGGCATCCGAATGGCCTGTACCATGATTTTCGATGTGATTAATAGCTTCTTCTACTGAATCTACTATTTTCACTCCTGCTATCAATGACAAATGTTCTGTATCCCAATCTTCATCCTGGGCCGGAACCACCTTGATATCTTCCCTTGGCCCCAAAATAGAAAGAGCTCTGGTATCACATCTCAACTCTACGCCGGCAACAGAAAAAGCTTCCGCTAAACGGGGAAGATAATCCGAGGCCAAAGAAGAATGAACCAAAACAGTATCCAATGCATTACAGACCGATGGCCGCTGAACTTTGGCGTTATTAACAACTTCAACAGCCATAGATAACGAAGCTTCATTATCTACATAGGTATGGCAAACTCCTACACCGCCAGTGATGGATGGCATCTTGGATTCAGTAGCCACTCTGTTCACTAAGTCTTGTCCACCTCTTGGAATCATTAGATCAATATACTGATCTAATTTCAGCATTTCAGAAACCAGTTTCCTGTCGGTACTCTGGACAATCTGAATGGAATCTTTTGGCAAATCAGCTTTTGATATAGCATCTCTAATAACCTTGGCCAAAATCTGGTTTGAATAAAACGCCTCACTCCCTCCTCTAAGAATTACGGCATTCCCAGATTTCAAGCACAGCACCGATATATCGACAGTAACGTTTGGTCTGCTCTCATATATAATGCCAATTACGCCCAAGGGCACACGTTTTCGCCCAACTTGAAGACCATTCTCCATGGTTTTCATTTCAATCATTTCCCCCACCGGATCATCTAAATTAGCAACCTTCAAAGCATCAGATGACATACCATGTATTGATTTCTTCGTAATAATCAATCTGTCCAACATGGCCTCTGATAATCCTTTATTGCGGCCGTTGGATATATCTTTCGAATTCTCTGAAATGATCTCCTGCTCGGAATCAATCAGGGCCGTCGCGATCTTCTGAATAGCTAAATTCCTTCTTCCTCCAGAGGAAGAAGCAAGTCTTCTAGAAACCGTTTTGGCAGCTTTGCCTAAATTTTCGAGACTATCCAAGCCAACACCCCCTCTTTGGAACTTCAATCATTTAACATAACCATATTATCCCTATGTATGACCTCATCCCCATAGTAATGTCCTAGAACCTGTTCAATTCGGTCAGATTTTAAACTTTGTATTTGCAGCAAATCAGAGGACCCATAGTTACTAATGCCAGCTGCAATATTATTTTCATGCTCATCCTTAATATAAACGATATCCCCTCTTTCAAATCGTCCAAAACAACTCAACACTCCAGCTGGTAGGAGACTTGTCTTGCTGGATTTCAATGCCGATACAGCCCCTTTGTCTACTTTTATATTTCCTTTATTAGACACCCCACTGAGCATCCATCTTTTCCTACTTTCCAATTTTGATACCGATGTCTTAAACAGAGTTCCTATTCTCTCTCCATTCGAAAGACGAAAAACAACCGAATCCGTGGTGCCATTTGCAATAACAACATCAACCCCTGACGCCGTAGCCAAACGAGCAGCCTCTATTTTGGTTACCATCCCGCCGCGTCCTCTTAAATCTGACGAAGGGCCAGCATATTCATTTAACTTACCGTCCATTTTTTCTACCACTGATATAAGTTCAGCGTCTGTAAAAATATTTGGGTCTTTAGTGTACATCCCCTCTACACTACCTAATATCACTAGTAAATCAGCATCAATTAAGTTAGCAACTAGAGCAGACAAGGTATCATTATCACCGAAAACTTCCCCTTCTAGTTCCTCTACAGCCACTACGTCATTTTCATTTATTACTGGAACTACACCATTATTCAACAAGGAAAGTAATGTGTTTCTTAAATTCAAATAGCCTAACCTGTCAGTCACATCCCTACGGGAAAGCAAGGCTTGGGCAGTGGGAATCCCATGAGTGGCAAAAGCTTGCTCATATAAATGCATCAGTCTGCCTTGACCAACCGCCGCCAAAACTTGCCTGTCTGGTAAAACTGAACTCTTCGATAAATTCCTCATCACCCCTCTTCCAGCTGCCACAGCTCCCGATGATACAAGAAGCATCTCCCTTCCTGAAGAGGATAATTCCGAAATTTGAGAAACCAAGTTATCGATAAAGGAATCATCCAATTCATCCCTTCCGCCGGTAAGTATATTTGTCCCGGCCTTCACAATAATTCGTCGATATTTGTAGTTTTCTTTAGAACCCATCATTACGTCCAAAATCAGCCAGCCATTTTTAGCACATACCCAAATAGGGTGTCACCAAAGCATTTATCAAGATTTGATGTTAAAAAGCAGGGAAATTACCAACTGGGATTGAGATCATCGGCTTCATTGTTGGTTAACCTCTTTTGATCTTCCCCTTTACTATTCATGATGTAAATATCATAGTCGCCATCCAAATTCGATACGAATGCAATATTTTTCCCGTCGGGAGACCAAACAGGTTGTTTGTCTGTCTTGTCATTTTGAGTCAATCGAACTTGATTGTTTCCACTACTATCCATTACATAAATTTCTGAATTCCCATCCCTTTCTGAGACAAATAATATCTGTCTTCCATCAGGAGACCATGAAATATCAGACTCACTACCTTTTGTGTCTGTTAGTTGATACAACCCCAATTTAGAATCGGCGTCGGATTCACATAATCCATCTTCTACTTCCTTATCAATCACGTATATATCTCGATTCCCAGACCGTTCAGATATAAAGGCTAACTTCTTGTTATCTGGCGACCATTTGGCCCCAACATCATTCCCACAAGTCACTTGCCGTTGATTAACGCCGTCAGGATTTCTATCGTGAATACCTGGATTCTCCGGATTTGAAGATGAAAATACAACAGAATTCCCGTCTGAAGACCAATCTCCAACTTGATCGGATCGTACTTCTGACAGGCGCGGGCTAAGTGATTGAGTCAAGTCGCTTACAAGCACAAATGATTCCTTGCCCGGCTGGGCGGCAGCATACGCCAACCTAGAACTATCAGGGCTCCAACGTGGTGTGGCATAGATACCAAGACCTGTAGTAATACTAATTTTTTCTCCTTCCTTCAGCTTCATTACCTCAATTCCCACATTCGAGTCCTTGGAATCCTTGCTTACCGAAAATGCTATCAATTTTCGGTTTGGTGACAAAACTGGATTTCTTTCCGCGAATGGACTATCTGTTAAATTGATTTGTTCTTCAGCATTTGGATCAGAGTAATAAATATCCCATTGCCCATCCCGGTCCGAGGCAAAATAGATAGCCTCCCCTTCAGAGTCACAAGCATAAAATGCCAATAATAGGAGTGTGGAGAATAAAACCCCGATGGTCTGTCTCGTTATTAGGTTCATACCCAGATTTTACCGATGAAATATTTATAGGGCTACACGTTTCAAACCCACATTCGGCGCAAAACCTCCAAGCCCTTCATATAAAGATAGCAATGACTGTGCTTTAACTATCCTTTAGTTTTTCTCCTGTTACAGTGAAAGATCCACTGTTAGCTTCCAAGGCATCTGATCTTAATGCATTATCTATTAGGCTTTCAGGAGGGGTTAAATCTCTTAGTTCGGGAATCACCTTTTCTCCCATTAATTTTATAGAACGCATTAATTTTTCATGTTCAATACCCCCCCACATCATCCAAAGGCTTATATTAGTTATTCCTGCATCATTCGCTTTCTTGAATTTTTCGATCAGATAGTCAGGATCACCTAAATATGTACGGTCAAGAAATAATTCGTCGGTCATCTCACCTTCGTACGGAACTCCCTGCGTTTTCCCGTCAATTACCTTTTTTTCGGTTAGGGCTTTTTGGGCCCTTGTTTGCCAGCGAATATAAGGCAATTGGTCAAGGGCTTCCTTCATAGTCGGGGCACAATGGGTCATACATTGGAGTGCCATATTCAAATCATCCAAAGATTTACCAGCATCCCGCCTGTATCGGACATAACTAGCATACTGTCGAGAAACTACTTCCATACCCATCATGCTAGAGGTCAACGGCAGAATATCTTGATCGGCTGCTAATTTCAAAGATCCTTCTGAAGATCCAGCGAGCCATATAGGTGGATTAGGTTTTTGAAAGGGCTTTGGGAAAACTGTTATTGGTTCTTTTACCTTTATGTATTCTCCATCATAGGTCCAATCCTTGTGTTCTCGCCAAGCTTTGGTCATGACCTCTAACCCTTCCTGAAACCTAGGCCGGGACTCTTCAAGGTCTATTCCAAATCCGCCCATTTCATAAGGTTGGTACCCTCTACCGACCCCACAAAATATCCGGCCTTCGGTAAGATGATCTAAAACAGCTATTTCTTCAGCAGCCCTAAGTGGCTGCCACTCCGGCACAATGATAGCTGCAGTACCTATTTTGATAGTTTCCGTATTTTCGGCTATCTTTAGCGCCTGTAACAAAGGTGCCGGAGAAAACCCATAATTGGAAAAATGATGTTCAGCTATAAGCACATAGTCGAAACCTAACCTCTCAGATAATTTTATTTGTTCCAATCCTTCTGAAAATATATCTTTAAATTCACGAAGCTCTGGATTAGGCCATTCAAAAAATAAGCCAAATTTCAATTTAATTCACTTCCTTGTTAAATTCTTTACGGTGAACCTCTCACCCACATTAACAGAATATCCTAATACTCCAAGAATATTCTAGGATTTTGAACCCATCTCTAGCTCAAATCTTCAATGCTTCCAATTGGCAATTCATTCCTTGAAATTTTCATTAAGGAGGAGTGCATTATGGTTGGGTTTATCCGCAAGAATAAATACTAAAGCTCCTATCAACATCAAGACAACACCAGCCCACCAGGCAGGATCGTATGATCCCGTGATATCCAAGACATAGCCTGCAGCTGGAGCACCAAAAGATCCTATAAACAAAGTGATAGGCATAACAAATCCTCGAATGCTACCCAGGTTGCCCCTTCCAAAATAATCCGCCCAGATATAATTTTGTGTGAATGAATTAATGCCTATTCCAAGCCCAAAAACAGCCATAGACCAAAACATCAGCCAAAACCCATACGCATAGATTGACATCACACTCGCCACCGCCAACATCAAGAATGCTGAGGCACCTATAAATTTAGGCTGAAGGCGCCTTACTAACATTCCCCCTGCAAAACTACCAAACCCGGCACAAACAGCATCAAAAGCTGTAGCAAGCGAGACTAATGTGGGATCCAGCCCTCTATCCATGAAAGCGGGTATCCTATGCAGGGCCAGTGTCAGTATTCCCAGAGACAGGATAGAAAAAGCTATTGTAAGAAACCACATGCTTTTTGTTTTTATGGCTTCCCTTAAGCTCCACGAAAATTCATCGTCAATGTCCACCACGGCAGACACATTGACAGGATTGTCACCATCAGGAAGCAATCCCATGTCTTCAGGTTGTCTTCTGACAAAAATAACAGAGAGGGGAACAACAATGATGACTCCAACTATCGCTAATATAATCCAAGAGGTGCTCCAAGTGTATTTATCTATGAAAATTTGGGTGAGCGGAACAAAAATTAGGGCCCCTAAGGAAACACCTACTGCTGTAACGGCTAAAGCTTTTCCTCTGTTTCGAACAAACCACTTGGATGGCGGCACAGATGTAGTAAGAGCACCGGGCCCACTCATACCGACCAACCCCATTATTGAAAACAAAACCATGAGTTGCCATGCTTCTCGTGTATAGGCGAGGCCAACCATGCACAATCCAGTAATTATGGTTGAACCTGCAAGAATCCATCTGGCACCATACCTATCGAGCAATCTGCCTATAATAGGGCTCGTTGCGGCACTTGAAATGCTCCTAAAGGTTGAAGACCAGCCGAAAGAAGCCCGTCCAATACCTAACTGCTCCCCCATTGGTTTGATATATAACCCGAAATTTAATGAGCCCATGCCCATACTAACTGCACTAGCAATTGCCATAACACCCACCACGATCCAACCATAAAAAATCGTGCGCTGTCCTAGTAATTTGATCTGGATATCTCCTGATGGTCTAAGGTCGCTGCTTAAAATAGCATGGCCATTATACTCATATAAATCGTTAATGTTGACCTTGTTTTGCTAACAAACCAATCTATTGCTATTGTACTCTTTAAAGATATAGACCTGGATCAGATAACCGAAAGCAAAAGGCAATTATTAATGACCGATTTAAAAACTCTTGATCAACTGTACACCCATATAATGAAAACCATCGTATCGACTGGGGTGGCTCCTCATTACACAGAAATAGCCACATCACTCGGGGTAGAGGTAGAGCAGGCGAGAACATCTCTAAATGATCTTATGGGTCCAGGGAAGATGGCAGGCTACTGGCTAGTCCCCGGCACAGATACTATTGGCAGTTTTGCACCGTTTAACAACATACCAACTCATTACAAAATTACCGTAGATGGTGAAAGCAAATGGTGGGGACAATGAGCTTTTGAATCTCTAGCAGTTTGCTGGTTATTCCCTGGTAAAACAATCCAAATTGATAGTGTTTGCCTAGATTGTAATGATCCAATAAGTGTGACAGTTAAGGATGGCGAGATTCTTAGTTCAATACCTGCTAAAGGAATTGTGGGTGTTTCCATTTACGGATTCGGATTTTTGGGAGGCGGAGACATCGCCGGCAGAAATTGAGCAAACATGAATTTCTTCCGGTCGGAAGAACATTTAGATAAGTGGATTCACTACGATCCAAATTCCAATGAACAAGCGATCCAAACCTTGAAAGAGTTTATGGATAGATTCAGCAATCCCAGATTTAAAGAGAGGGGACGGTCAGACTACATATCATGGAAAGAAAGTTTATAAATTAAGAAGGAGCGGCTGCAACAGGCACTCTAGAGTATCTGTATGAGTATTTCTTCTCGTTGACACTAAAAGCCATTATGCTTGCAAACAGTAATGTTGCTCCAGCAATCGCAAAAGGAATCTCATAGGATCCAGTCCATGCCTGAAGTTCCCCGGCAACAAGTACCGATAGGGCGCCTCCTATCTGATGAACCATATTAGACATGCCATTCAATGTCCCTAAATTTCTTACCCCGTATATATCTGCTACGAGGGAAGAAGTTACTGAAGCCGTGGCTATCCACGACATTCCAGCTATTAAGGCAAACGCCCACATTCCAGTGGTTCCACCAATTGTTAACAAGGCTAAATAAGCAATTCCACGCAATGCATATGTAAAACCTAACACTCTATGCTGACTGAATTTTTGCGATAATACTCCTGCAGAAATTACCCCCACAGAATTTAGCCCCATCATTATCCCAAAAATCGTGGCAGCGGTTATTTTGGGAACTCCTTGATCTTCAGCAAATGGAACAAAGTGAACGGAAATGATATTAGTGGTAATACCACAAACAAGATAAGCAGCAGATAACTGCCAGAAAGGGGAAGTGGATAAAGCCTGCTTCCAACGACTGGTAAATAATGGTCCTTCCATTTTCACCTGCACTTCTTCTTTATCTTGAACCCCGGTTTCATCCCTTTCACTATCTGGAATCTGGCCCAGTGGATCATCTTTTAGGAAAAGAGCCGCCAGAGGAGCTCCTATAAACAAAACCATTCCACCTATGAATAAAAAAGCAGTCCTCCAATCAAAAGCTTCTATCAGGAACGCACAAAATGGTGCAAACAGCAAAGGGCCGATAGAGCCTCCGGCAGCAGACAGGCTCATAGCTAAGCCTCTCCGTCTGTAGAACCATTTTGCCAATAACGAGTGAATAGTTACAAAAGAAGCACCACTAGTTGCAACACTTCCAAGTATCCCGTATATCAAAATTAATCCGAAAATGGAGTTAACCCGACTTAGCAAAAAAACAGATATCCCGACCATTATTAGAGCAGCCGTTATCACCCGCCGCCCACCATATCTATCATAAAGATAGCCCATCAATATAAAGGACAAAGCCCCAACAAATATTCCCAAAGAAAGTACCCTGGTAATATCGTTTCGGGCCCACTGCATATCCGTCTCCATTGGGGTTATAAAAACACCCATACTAGACCGAACACCAGATGAACACATCACAATAAAGAAACATACGGCGAGAACCAGCCAACCATAATAAAGTTTCGGTGTCTCGTTTCTCAACTTATTCAATATACTTCAACCTATCTGTTCGTGTAATAAACTTGCTGAGGTCAGCTATTTGGATAAAATAAGGCTGTCCTAAATATTTTTTATTCCCTTTGGAATTAGTCTCTACTAAAAAATTTACTACCCACAGTCTCATGATTGACCTATACATAAGGAATTCAATTTCATGAATATAAATAGTACCGTAAGAAATTGGGAAAAAGATACCACCCCGTATCCAGAACCATTTGTGGAGGTAATAGACGAAAGTTTCAAACGCTATGTTCTCGGAAATGCTGGAATGGAGCGCCTTTATACAGGCTCTAGATGGACCGAAGGACCAGCGTGGTTTGGTGATGGAAGATATCTTCTGTTTAGCGATATACCAAATAATAGAATCCTTAGATGGACGGAAGAAACCGAAATCGTTAGTGAATATCGTAATCCATCCAATAATGCTAACGGCAACGCAAGAGATAACTTGGGTAGGCTCATCACCTGCGAGCATTTAACTAGAAGGGTCACTAGAACAGAATTTGACGGGTCAATCACCATAATTGCGGACTCCTTCAAAAATTCAAAACTAAATGCCCCTAATGATGTTGCGATTCATAAAGATGGTGCAATTTGGTTTACGGACCCCGGATATGGAATTTTAAATAATTATGAAGGAGACCGATCTGAACCTGAATTACCCACCGCAGTGTATAGAATTGACCCTTCATCCGGAGCAGTAGCAGTAAAAGCAACAGGTCTTGTTCGTCCCAACGGGCTTTGTTTCTCACCAGACTTCACGGACCTTTATGTATCGGATTCTGGCTCAAATAACCCTAATGCTATTTATGTTTATCAAGTATCAAACAATGGCGACAGCTTAGCGGAAGGAAAAATTTTTACAGAGACAGGTGAGGATTCCACAGACGGTATGCGCTGTGATACTGACGGAAATCTGTGGGCATCTGCTCAGCGAGGAACTAATTCTATAACTATATATAACGATTCATCCGTCTTGATTGGTAGGATATATTTACCGGAAGTACCGTCCAATCTTACATTTGGGGGACACAAACGCAATCGTTTATTTATTACAGCAAGTCGCTCAATTTACAGCATATACACCGATGCAACAGGTGCTTCGCTTAGTTAAAATTCGTTCATCGGAATTTAATACCTATTTGATGTAATACCAACATATTAGCTACTTAAACTTGATTCCCTCTAGAAATGGCCTCGCCATACCTTTGGGCACATTTTTGCAGCACCACATCAATGTCTTCCTTAATTAGATATCTTTCCTCAACCAATTTCTCTGCGGCTTTAGAAACCATTTTCAAATAATTTTCTTTTGACGAATACCTGTCATTATTTGAATTTCTTAAATCATCATGGGGCCTAAAAGATTTCCCAGTGGCTGGAAAATAATTTGTGAATCCGACCATAGAAATAATCTGATCAGGGGCTCCTGTTGATGGGTCGCGAGGATTCCAGCCCGTATGGGTGCCAACTGGAACCGATATATCAGGCATTCGAATACCAGCCACTTCATTTCCGTCGTTATCCACTGATGAAACAAATCTAGGATATTCTCTGCCTTCCTTTATTGGATATGTGGCTATGCCAATATCTTCTCGTAAACCCATATCCATTTCCCTAAGACGCCACATTTGAGAATGATCTGGGATCTTTAATCCAAGCGTTCCCGTGAATACTTCTAGAACATCAGGAATGGTACTAGCAGTGCCATCAGCAAGCCTTGGGACCTTACTTTCTGGTGGTTCAAGACCCTCTTCAACCCAAGATACTAAGTTGCAAAGTGCTGATCTAAGAAGGGGTCGGAAGTCAACTACATTGAACCCATAAAGTCCGAGCGATCCATCCGGACCAGGATCTTTCATTTGGGGGAGTTCCCTTGGTACATGTTGAGTTCCTGAGAATAGGTAACTTCTAGTATTTTGAGGGAAATCAAGATCCTGGCGACCTCTCAGATCAATATGAGATAACGAGGCATCACCCCTCCAATATTCCGCCGAGGTATTGGTATAAATAACCTTTGGCAGTCCACCAAGAGTTTTCTGTCTATCTTGAAGTCCTTCCAATTTCCTGCCATACGGATCCTCTGTAGGTTCATCTGCAAAAGGATACATGTGGCCGAATCCAGGAGAAGATTGTTGTGAAGGTTGTGCAAATCTGTGATTGAAATCCCCGCGTCTACCACCAGCCACATGAGGCAGAAGTCCATCATATACCTGGCGTCCCTTTTCATCTAAATTCATACCTGAATATAAATAATGTCTCAAAAGTCTTCCCGTTTGAGATATTCCATAGGCATAAGCATATGTAGGTCGACTTTTTAATGGGGAGTTCACACCACCATATTTGATCCAGGAACCAATATCTCGAATAGACATTAAGGTGGATCCTGAAACGACTGCCTTTGATGCCTCATATACAACGCTATAAATTCTACCTGGGCAAAATCCAGATTCCATATATACATACTCGGCATCGGGAACAACAGTTCCATTTTGTTCTTTAGAAAAAGACCATTCGCTTCTAGGTATTTCTTCCTGCGGCCCATCCTCCCAATCTTTAACATACATTGTGTCTTTAGCATTATTGGTCGAACTAGCGGGATAGGGTTTATGGGCCCGGTTAGCAAGTAAGGAATTTTTGATTCTTTCATTCGGCCGAATTTCCACTAAGTTGGTACCTTCAACAGGTTTTCCATCAAGTTCAACTAGTGGTGGGTCCATTCCGAGTAGAGACCCACTGCGATACACATCATACTGCCAGCCAATCGATACCACAGTGTAACCACGCTGAAAAAGAAACCCGTCTCCAGGCTCGATGGTGGACGAGGGAGTCAAGTTAGGAGATGCCATATTAAAATCAGATATCGCTCTTTTCCTTCCCCTATTAACAACATCCACAAGAAGACGAGAAGATTCCCTGGTCGATGGTGTCAATAAAACAAAATCAGAGCTGAAATTTACTAACCCAGCACTATCCACCGGAGAATGATGCAAATCAATGATTCCGGAATTGGCAGCATTATCTGGATCAACCCCAAACTCCACAACTCCATCTATCCTTTCATAAGGTCCAAATTTACCCCAAGAAGTCCCTGAATCAAATTCGACACGACTTTTTATATCTACTGCTGTAACTGCCAAAACCACTTCTCCTGCTCGTATTGTTCAAAATTCTAGGCTTAATTAGATATTCGTGGAAAATTTGAACCTAGGAGTTAGTGGGCTCTACGACTCGGACCTCGGTTTTGGCAATATGGACTTTCGGTTGGTCTCCCAACGCAATACGCTCGGGTGACGAATAATACTCATCCTCTTTAGCTTGAATCACCTCCACATTATCGAAGCTTCTCACCCATATGAACTCTGTCCGATCAGCGTTAACCCAACTAGACTCGATCGGTATACCATACTTCTCATGGTTAGGCTTAAGATGTTTATGGAACAGGTTGAGCCAAGAGTCCATCATGCCTCGGTTAATAGTGTAAATGCGTAGCTGTGAAACCATAGTCATTTTCTCCCTTTCTGTCATTTTCTGTTACAACCCAAATTGCAAATGAGCTTCCAGCGGCATTATATCCAAATCTGAGGTCAAAAATCGCAACCAAATATGGGGGGAAAGATTTATCGTTTAAGACCAAAACACATCTTGACGTGACGGATTGGCACCCAAATTAGGTCTCCAAGGATACGCATTATCGCTCCAGGGATTTGCCTTCAACCAATCTTCATTCATTGCTACACCTAAACCTATGCCTGTTGGCACACCAAAGTAGCCATTTTTTTGGATTGGGAAATTGCCAGTCGTTGCATCCTGAAACCAAGGATGAATACCACCCTCTTGAATCAAGAAATTTGGAGTGCATGCATCCAAATGAAGTGCAGCAATTGTACAAAAAGGGCCGTACGGATTATGTGGTTGAAAGCCTACGTAATAAGCCTCCGCCATGGCCGCAATTTTTTTGAGCTCAAGAATACCCCCTGCCTGAACAACATCTGGTTGTATCAGGTCTACGGCATGCAGAGGCAATAAATCTGCAAAATCAAATTTGGTCAGAAGCCTTTCCCCAGTGGCAATCGGGATATTCACATTATCAGCGACCTTCTTGAGGGCTTCCAAATTTTGAGGTGGCACGGGTTCTTCATAAAAAAAAGGTCTAAATTCTTCCAACCTATTGGCTACCCTGATGGCATCAGAGGGCGCCAACCTTCCGTGTACTTCAACAAAAAGTTCTACTTCATCCCCAACAGCTTCCCTCACTGATCGCATTTTTGATACTGCTAAATCCTCTGATTTCTTATCAATAAATATGCCCCGATGCTCAAAGGGATCGCCCTTCAAGGCTGTAAGACCCTGTTCCACGTGGAACATCGCATTCTCCACTGCTGCTTCAGGGGTTAAGCCATCCCATCTGCCATAGGTCCAAATTCTATCTCTTATTTTTCCACCTAAGAGTTCATAAACAGGTACGCCTAGTGCCTGGCCTTTTATATCCCACAATGCAATTTCAATTCCACTGATTGCCGACATCTGAACAATACCGCCACGGACATGAAAATGATGATAGAGAGTCTGCCAGTGTTTCTCGATCTCCATAGGATTCTGACCATTAATAACTTCACCAAATTCATCAACCATCGTAGCCACGCTTAAAGGTCCGCAAGTGGCTTCCCCCCACCCTGTCAAACCTTCATCTGTTTCTATTTTTACGAAAACATAATTCCTAGAAACAGAAACACCTGCTCTAGTGGTGGTGTGTGAAGCAGGTACAGCCTTTACTGATGTGATTTTCATGGTAATACTCCTGTTTTACCTAATTTTCGGATAAATATGGATAAAAAAAAGGGGGAGACATATTAGTCTCCCCCTTTTTCGGTACCAAATAAAACTTACTCGTTGTTCATTACAACTTTAATAATATCGTCTTGGTATTGTTCATACTGGTCGTAAGCATCATTGACGTCTGAGAAATTTGTCTCATGCGTTTTCATCTCCCCTGGATTCCACCAACCTCGATCCTTTAATTCAATCATCCTCTCTATATGTCCTATAGCATCGCCACTTCCTGCTCCCGAGGTCGGAATAATAGTTGGGGCATTCCGTAATAAGTATTGAGTATCTATTTCAGTGGTTTTTCCTCGTGGGCCTTCCTGAATCCCAAAAATTATCACCTTTCCATGTTTAGTCGCACCTCTAATGGCTGCATTCAAGCCGTCAGGATAACCAGAGGCTTCAACAGATATATCAGCAAGTTTGCCATCTGTGATTTCAGCAAGCGCTTCATCCACATTGTCCCTATCAGGGTTTATGGTGTGAGTGGCACCAAACTTTTTACCCCACTCTAATCGGTAATCCAGTGGGTCTACAGCAATAACTCTCCTTGCACCAGCTCTCGCAACGATAGCCGTGAAGGATAGACCAATACTACCTTGACCCATAACAACAACATCTTTACCCAATATAGTTCCCATTTGCTGGCACGAATATAAAACCGTCCCTGACGGTTGGCAAAGAATCCATTCACCTAAATCACCATGATCAGGTACAAGTGCCATCCTGCTTTCATCGCCCGGGTAGTATTCAACAAGGCCGCCTGGCCCGTCTTGGCTAGGTAAGACTATTACCCTCTGACCCACTTTAAATTTATCGGACTTGCTTTCAACTATAGTGCCTGCACATTCATGGCACGCACCTCCATGCCTCATAGGATATTCTTCTTCTGGCATCACTGGACCATAAGCGTGTCTAATGTCACTTCCACAAACCGACCACCTTTCCAATTTTATTAAACATTGTCCCTCTTTTATGGTTGGAGTCTCTATATCCTCTATTTCAATTTTCTTAGGACTTGTTATTCTTGCAGCAAACATTAACCTTCTCCAGTTTTCCAAATATTTCTGATCATAATTTTTTTTGGCTTAGAATAGAGCACATTCTAGTGATATCAAGCACATTTACGCAACAAGGAAAAATATCTACTTTACCTCACGTATTAAACTACGCCGTAAATTCATAAAATAATTGGATCATGGAGGGTTAGCCGGCCCATGCTTAAAATATCTCCTGCAGTCATAGATCACTTATCTGTCACTGTATTGATGGATAATCACATTAGCAGCCTCCTAAGCGATACAGGGCCCGTCAAAAGACCTTCAACCGAGGTAGAAGTTGCTGCACCTTTAACGGTAGACGGTTTTGTTAAATCACAGCTTAGAGCTGAGCATGGTTTTTCGGCCTGGGTGACAATTCAAAATAACAGTAATCAGCATTCCGTACTATTTGATGCCGGAGTATCGCCAATGGGCGTCTCAGAAAATATGAGAATATTGGGCATATCGCCTAAGGATGCAGAGGCCATCGTCTTTAGTCATGGTCATTTTGATCACACAATGGGAATTGATGGGATTTTAAATGATTTAGGTTCACAAAACACACCGATAATAATCCATCCCGAATTTTGGAATAAAAGAAGGATCCGGCTTCCCGGTAAAACCCCTCGTATTTTACCAACCGCCAGCAAATTTGCTCTACAAGAAGGTGGCCTCGAAGTGATAGAAGAATCACGTCTTCCATCCTTTTTATTAAACAATTCATTACTCATAACAGGAGAAGTAGATCGAGTCACCAGCTATGAAAAAGGTTTGGCGGGACAAGAAGTATTTACTGAGGGCTCATGGTATCCAGATCCTCTTACGTTAGATGATCAAGCTCTGATAGCTAAAATAAGGGGTAAGGGACTAATAATAATGACGGGGTGTGGCCATTCTGGAATAGTTAATATTTGCAATTATGCGAAAAAATTAACAGCAGAAGACAAAATCCATGCAATCATCGGAGGTTTTCATCTACCAGATGGACTAGATACAGCCACTATACAAAATACTATCTCCGATTTAAAGTCATTAGATCCTGACTGGTTGGTGCCTGCCCACTGCACAGGTCAGAAAGCAATTTTATCCCTTGTGAAGGAACTACCGAATTCAATAATACAGAACAGTGTTGGCAGCCAATATGTATTCAGTAGCTTTTAATACTACGATTCAGGCTTAAACATCTCAGTCACACTCCCTGGACGTGTTAATGAAATATGAGAGAAGTCATGTCCATCCGCGGCACCATGCCAATGCTTTTCACCAGCCGGTATAAAAGCAGTGTCTCCGGCTCCCATTTGAACCTCTTCTGATTCATTAGCTACTATCCCCTGCCCCTTCGTCGCAAACAATATTTGATCACTAGTGTGTGTGTGAAAATAATTTTTTGCGCCTGCATAGAAAGAAACAAGCCCAAAGTTATAATCCTCAGGTTCCGTACGACCGACAAGGGGCTGTCTCGTCACTCTCCCACCATAAAAAAGAGGAGCGTCTCCTGCTTCTTGAGGATCAACGTCTTCCTGTCGTGTTACGTACATACTAATTTCTCCTTAAATTCAATTTTTACTAACAATATCCCTCTCAGTCACCAGTTATGAGGTCGAATCCAGCGTAGGGTTTAAGAACGTCGGGTATTTTTACCGTTCCATCAGGCAGTTGATAATTTTCAAGAATAGCAATCATGACCCGAGGTACAGCGAGCCCTGAGCCATTCAAAGTGTGCAGCAATCTTGGACGAGAATTTTCTGAGGCTTTGTAACGAATAGCCGCTCTCCTAGACTGGAAGTCGGTACAATTAGAACAGGAGGACACCTCCAGCCATTCCTGAGTACCTGGACTCCACATCTCTACATCGTAGCTTTTAGCTGCCGCGAAGCCGAGATCCCCTGTGCATAACTCTAGAATCCTATGCGAAATACCTAATTCAACGCATACTGCTTCAGCATCATTTAACAATAATTCAAGCTCCTCATAGGATTTATCTGGTTCCACAAATTTATACATTTCAACCTTGTCAAATTGATGCACTCTCTTTATTCCGCGTGTATCTCTACCAGCAGAAAATTTCTCTCTTCGCCAACAAGGCGTGTGCGAGACAAATTTCAAAGGTAAGGTTTCGGCATCCAAAATTTCATCTCTAAACATACCAGTTACAGGAGCTTCAGCAGTTGGTACCATGAACAGATCATCTTCGGCGTCGTGGTACATGTTTTCCTCGAAGTGAGGCAAATGGCTAGAAGCTGTGACCGTGTCCCTATTTACCATATAAGGCAAGTACAGCTCACTATATCCATGCTTCTCAGTGTGTAAGTCCAACATCCAAGAGATAAGAGCCCTCTGGAGGCGGGCCCCCTGACCTTTAAGTAAATAGAATCGGGTTTTGGCTAATTTAACTCCCCTTTGAAAATCAATTATCCCCAGATTCTCACCTATCTCCCAGTGTGGCTTAGGATTAAAATCAAATTTAGGAATACTGCCGACGGTTCGAATAACAATGTTACTATTCTCATCAGGGCCATCTGGCGAGGATTCGCTAGGAAGATTGGGCACATCAAGCATTACTTGGTTCAGTCTCCCGCTTATCGTCCTTTCCTCTTCCTCTAAATCTTTGATCTGAGATCCCACATTCCTCATTTCTTCTATTAATTCGGCAGGTTTATCTTTAGACTGCCCTAAATCTTTCGAGACAGCATTACGCCTAGATCTTAAGGAATCAATCTCAGTTATAGCAGCTCTGCGCCTTTGATCTAAGTCACTTATCTCAGTGAGTGGAAGCTCTTTTCCTCGCCTTTTGAAAGACTGGATAACAAATTCAGGTTTTTCTCTAATCAGCTCTATATCAATCAAATAATAAAACTCCTTCCGGAACTGCCTAAAATTCTATTTGATTCGATCGAATTCATCCATGTTTTGATAATTTATGCTATCTTCTCGAAGGACCCTACCTTATAAGGCAGGTAAACTTACCTTGAGTAGGTGGCTATATAATTGCTTTGGAAGATTCATTATATAGTGGTACACCACGATTTTCTTAACCTGAATTCTGGATTAAATTAAGTACTTGTGAGCAGATGTTGCCATTAGATTATTCTCTACTAGAAAGCGGAAATGAGATATCGAACCAAACATATACTCTAGGACAAAAAGAAGTTGCTCTATATCTGGAAGCGGTACAAGATAAATCGAGCCGTGAATTTGATAAATCAGGTATAGAACTATCACCGCCTATGGCGGTTGCAGCTTTAAGCCTCAGGGGAGTCGTTGTTGACTTACAGATACCTGGTGGAACTCTACATGTTGGTCAAGAAATGGAGTTCCTGAATTCCGTAAAAGTTGGTGAGACACTAAGATGTGTTGCTTCCCTTGCTTCCAATAACGTGCGTGGGGAATGGAGATTCATGGTAGTAAGCTTAATTGTTTTAAATTCTTCCGGACTTTCAGTGATGAAAGGCAAAAGTACAATTATGCTTCCTGCATAAAACAACATAGGATGGAAAACTTGAAACTAGGGGCAGACCTAATACCTATCAAAAAAATGATAACAATGGACCAGATTCGTATGTATGCGGATGCATCTGGTGACTATAATCCTATTCATATCAATGAAGCTTTTGGCAAAAATTCCCAATTTGGTCGTAATATTGGTCACGGTATGATGGCTGCAGCTACGATTTCGGAAATAATGGCTGAAAGCTTCGGCACAGCCTGGTATAACACAGGCAAAATGAAAATGAGATTCAGATCACCCGTGTATCCGGGTGATGAAATCCAAACTTCCGGTCAGATTAAAAAATTAGAAGACACAACCAACAGTAGTCACATAACGTGCACAGTAATAATAACCAGACAAGATGGGGAGGTCATCATATCAGGTGAAGCTTCAGTGAAAGTAGATAAACCAGCATCGGCTGGTGACTAGGAGACTAAATTTGCCAGAAACACAAGATCGATTATTGAAGGTCGCAATAGATGCGATGGGCGGAGACAACGCTCCATCCCTCCCGGTAGCAGGGGCGGTCCAAGCCGCCAAAAGTGGTTTAGCAGAAGTGTTTATTGTTGGTGATAGTGATCTGGTTCAAAATGAACTAGCAAAACACGAAACTGTTGGCCTACCAGTACATTTTGTACCTTCAAATGGAAAGATAGAAGATCATGAACCGCCGGCCTTAGCCTTACGGCAAAAACCCACCGCGTCGATCTTAGTAGCTACTAATTTGGTGAAGAATAAAACCGCCGATGCCGTCATATCTATGGGGTCCACAGGGGGAACAATGGCCGCCGCTGTTGTTTTGCTGGGAACAATAAAGGGTATCGAAAGGCCTGCCATAGGCGGCCCTATAGTAGGATCTGCCCCAAACCAAACTATTCTTGATCTGGGTTCCAACCTTGATTGCAAACCATCTCAGTTACTGGGATTCGGGGTGCTAGGATCTGTGTTTAGCAAATTACTTATTGGAGTTAAAGACCCTAAACTAGGGTTACTGAGTGTGGGGAGCGAAGAAGGAAAAGGAAATGTTCAATCCAAAGAAGCCAGCATGCTATTCAAAAAAAGTGGCTTGAATTTCATCGGTAACATTGAGGGAAATGATTTGGTCACAGGGAAAGCAGATGTCGTGGTCTGTGACGGATTCATCGGAAATGTCGTTCTGAAATTGGTAGAAGGACTTGGAAGGGGATTAGCAACACAGTTAAGTGAGGTCTTGAAGGGAAAAATACCCGATGATCATCTCGATTCTCTCATGGCAGATCTATATAAAAAGAACAACGTAGTTGATGCACGAGGTGGTGGCCCAGTTTTCGGAGTCAATGGCGTGAGTATAATCGGACACGGTAACGCTTCGGCTGCAGCCATAGAAAGAGCTGTGGGGCTGGCAAAAATGTGTGTGAACACAAATCTAATTGAAGAAATGAATAAAGAAGTATCCTTGGTTATGTCCACTGTGGATGATTAAATAAATTGGTTACTGGCATAAGTTTATAGGAGTAAAAGTGTCTGAACTCAAAGGAAAAACAGCCCTAGTTACAGGGGCAGCCAAAGGGATCGGCAGGGCCGCCGCAATAAGGTTGGCTGAAATGGGGGCTAACGTTGTAGTGAATTATAATTCTTCCCAAAAAGAAGCCGATGACACTGCTAACCATTTGGAGGATTTCGGGGTGGAATCCATTTCGTATCAAGCGGATGTCGGAAATTTGAGTGAAGTAACTAAAATGGTAGAAGATGTAACTGAACAGTTTGGCCAGATCGACATATTAATAAATAACGCTGGCATTATCGACGATGGGTTGCTATTAAGAATGTCAGATGAGGCATGGTCTAGAGTAATAAATACCAATCTCAACGGTACGTTTTACTGCAGCAGGGCCGTCCTTAGAACGATGGTGAGGTCCCGGTGGGGGAGAATCATTAATATTGGTTCGGTAGTCGGTCTACGAGGAAACATTGGTCAAACCAACTACACTGCTTCAAAAGCCGCAATTAACGGTTTTACATTCGCCCTCGCAAAGGAAGTAGCTACGAGAAATATAACCGTTAACACGGTAACCCCAGGGTACATCCATACTGATACTGTCGATGTCCTATCAGACAAACAAAAAGACACCATTATGACTTGGATACCAATGGCTCATTTTGGGGAGGTAGATGATATCGCTCATATGATTGCATACCTAGCAAGTGAAAAGGCAAAATACATAACGGGTCAAATAATAAGCGTTGACGGGGGTATGGCTATCTAACGAACAGAGCCTAGAATAATTTAATGGCTGATACTAAAAACAAGGTAGCCCTGATAACAGGCGGTTCGAGAGGTATAGGTAAAGCTATTGCCATGGAATTTGGCAACTTGGGGTACCACATTGCATTTAATTATTTCAGAAACCACGACGCTGCCGAACAAACTCAACTCGAAATAGAAAACCTGGGAGTAAGATGCCTTAAATTGCGAGCCCACCTTGCTGAACCTGATCAAATTGCAAACATGTTTCAATCAGTTGAGCAAGAATTCAGTTCTATTGATGTCTTAGTAAATAATGCAGCCTCTGGTGTTCAGAGAAATGCAGACGAATTAACGACAAAACACTGGGACTGGACAATGAATATAAATGCTCGGGCCCCGTGGCTGTGTTCGGTAGAGGCCACCAAAATAATGCCAAATGGCGGTTCTATAGTAAACATCACTTCTGAAGGCTCCCGAAAGGTTCTTCCATATTACCTCTCTGTGGGGACCTCAAAAGCAGCTCTAGAATCTCTAACCAGATACCTAGCTGTAGAATTGGCTCCAAAAGGTATTAATGTCAATGCGGTATCAGGAGGATATGTGGAAACTGGTGCCTTTGAGTCATTCCCAAATAAGCAAGATATGGTGACATCGGCGAAAAACACCCTTGCAGGAAGGGTAATAACAGGTAAAGACATTGCCAAAGTCACCGCTTTTTTATGTAGTGAGGACGCTTTGATGGTAAGAGGTCAGATCATAATAGTTGATGGTGGTGTTACCTTACTAGCACCTCTATCAAGCACCGATTCATAACTATTTTGCCAATATTTCGGTAACCATAACCTTTTGATTGCCGCATACTAACTCTCTACTCAGTTCCGCATGAGAGTTACGAATGAATCCTAATCCAGCGCCATTCATTGCCGAGGTTATGACTCCCACCAAATGACCATCGTAGGTGATGTCTTTTTCAGCTAGAATACCTTCCCAAGACAATCTAACTAACTTACGTTGAACTTTGTCATAAGTGTTTAATCTAGCTACCACTTCCTGCCCTATATAACACCCTTTGTTAAAGTTAATATGGGATATTAGGCCTGCCTCCAGCGGATTAAAATCTTCTGTTAATTCGTACCCAAACGCTGGAATTCCAAGCTCCAATCTCAGTTGTGTGAATTCCTCTAGAGTAAGACTCTTGCACTCGGCAGAAAATACCTGGTTTAATTTATTTTTTGAACCCGCTGTACCTATAATGTCAACACATGGAAAAGAAGACATCTCTTCTTTTATAGCAATAAAAGATTCTCCTTCAAATTCCCAAATGAAAGAATTGCGGATGGATAGATCAGTCATTCTTGGAAATAGATCCTCCCAGCTATCACCGATCAACCTAAAGTGACAGGTTTCTGTTGAAACATCTTTGACTGTAACGTCTTCCATAATTGTGTAAAATTCTATCCAATCGATGACTTTGTTTTTAGATTCACCAGCCGTCATCAATAGAACTTTGTCAGGTAACCGGTTCACACTGAGAAGATCAATTATTCGCCCTTTATTGGTGGTAAGGACAGAGTGCATTCCCATAAATGGGTCAGTGAGATCATCAAGTTTATTGGTGGACAATCTATCTAGGAGATCTAGTGAATCCTCCCCGTATATATCTATCCGGCTGAAATAATCACTTAGATCTACAAACACTGGTTTTTCAATCAAATAAAGTGTTACCTAAACACTAAACGAAGTGCCACAACCACAGGTTGTTTTTGCATTGGGGTTATTGAATACAAACCCCTTTCCGTTAAGTCCCCCAGAATATTCGAGTATCGTACCCGCTAAAAAGACATACGACTTCTTATCAACAAAAAGCCGAACACCATTCTCATCGATCACTTTATCGGTTTCTCTTGGGCCATCACTCACTATTTCCAACATATAGGTGAGTCCTGAGCAACCGCCACCTTTTACCCCCACGCGCAAATCAGCATCTGGGTTTCCCTCAGCAGCAGAAAATTCTTTAACGTGGTAAGCAGCCTCCTCACTTATCGTAATAGAAAGTGGAGCTGGACCCTGAGTCGTTGTCATTTAGACCTCCCATCATCTACATGTATCATAGTCTAATTTCCACTGTACTCAATGGTGCGTAACCATTCCAAAACGCTTTTAGATAATTGATTCTATAAATATAGTGGTAGTCAGTCAATATGGAAGAAGCCGCCTTCTACGTCATATCGATATGTCTTAGGCACAACGAACCACCAGACATTCAACTATTCTATATTTGTGAAGATTGCTTTAACAGTACCTGAAATACTGATTAAATCCTATACTTTAAGCAGCTTGTCCTGTTTTATTTTTAGGGCCATCAGATACCGTAAAGGCATCTGATTTATTTTCAAGTTCAAGATCTTGCATTAAGCCACACTGGATACACTCCTTAAAATCCCCGAAGGTATCTCGGCGGGTGTGCATATCACCACGGCATTTTGGGCACGCTCTATAATCTACCATTTTTCAATTCCCCACATTCTCAATTTCCAAAACATTTTGTTTAAATTTCATGAAACCTATCAACGGAACTTCTTCCATTTTTTTAATCGTCACTCTTTCTGTTACTCAATAATTTTTCGACTCACTTATTCAGATAAAGTGCAGTTAGTTCGTCTCGCGCGTTACCAAGCATAAGAAGCCAAAGCGGAATTATATTGATATCACTGAATATTGCAAGAGTGGATAATTATATGTTTAGTATCGCATTTTATGATATTGTTACCTAGTCAGATTCCTTTTAGAGAGGTTAAATGAAGGAAATTCTTATTTATGCAAAAGGAAACTTTTCTCAATCTCGGTGTCCAAGAATATTCTTCCATACTTGTATTTTCGCCTCCTGAGCACCACGTCCAAGAAATAGCTCAGATGGATCTCCCTGAAGGCTCCTCAGTTTCATACGTCGGCGACGGTATGTTCGATGTGATTTTAATATTCACCCGCAACCAAAGGGATCTATCAGAATTAGCAGCGGCTGGAGTGGCTGTTCTTAAAAAAACGGGATTTTTATGGTTTGCCTACCCGTCACCAAAATCCCGCTTAGCAACAGATATTTCTCCCTCTGAAGGATGGGATATTCTTCTTGATGCAGGCTGGTCCCAAAAGGATTCCTTTGACCTTGATGATAATTGGATCGCTACAAAATTTGGTGAAGATATTTAATAGTAGGCAATTGATAGAAGACCTGAAACATAAACTATGATGTGGAGGAAGCTTTGATATATGACATGAGAATATATGATCTGAAGCCTGGATCAGTCCCAGAATACATGAGCGCGGTAGAAGAAGTGGCATTAAGAATTCGGCAAGATTATGGTATTAAACTAGCCGGTTGGTATTACAGCGACATAGGGCCCCTCAACAGGATCGTACACATTTGGGGGTATCAAAACTACACCCATTTTGAGGAATCCCGAATAAAGGTGCGTTCTGATCCAAGGTGGGACCGAGATTATCTACCACGAGTCAAAAATTTAATTCTCGCTCAACAAGATATGATTATGAATGGAGCGAATTTTTTTCCTGAACCAAAATAGTTCCCCTTAGTCTCAACCCCCCCCCCATTCATGCCTGTGGACCTATTGCCTTTTCCTGACCCTTTCGTTATAGTGGCGGGTACTTAATTTGTATAGGTGTGCCTGAAATTAGGCGCTGTTTTCGCAAGAAATTTTTACTCTTTTGAAAACACCAAGAAACCAGGAAGATAGGAGTTCAAGTCATGGCTTCAGATAGCCGAATTGGCGATGTAGTACTGGAGGTCAAAGATCTTCAAACTTATTTCGTGACACGTTGGGGTGTTACGAAGGCAGTTGACGGAGTTAGTTTTAACCTTCGAAAAGGGGAAACATTAGGGATCGTAGGAGAATCAGGATCAGGAAAATCCGTGACCGTAAGTTCCGTAATGAGACTAATACCGTCTCCACCTGGTCATATTGTCGGTGGCGAAATACTCTTGGATGGGGAAAACCTTCTTGAATTAGACGAAGGTGATATGAACAAGGTGAGGGGTGACAAAATAGCGATGGTTCTGCAAGACCCTATGACCGCTTTGAATCCAGTTTTCGATATAGAGGATCAGGTCGGTGAAGCTCTTAAAATTCACGAAGGCCTTAAAGGGCCCACCCTGAAAGAAACAGTTATAGACATGCTAAGAAAAGTGAAAATACCCGCACCAAGCACCAGGATGAAAGACTACCCGCATCAGCTGTCAGGCGGAATGAGGCAGCGTGTCGTTGGCGCAATTGGTATATCTTGTAACCCTTCAGTGTTGATTGCTGACGAACCAACAACTTCTCTGGATGCCACAATACAGGCACAATATTTGAATCTTCTGAGAGATCTCCAAGAAGATACAGGGGTCGGAATTATTTTCATTACACACGACTTTGGCATAGTTGCAAAAATGTGTGACAGGGTTGCCGTGATGTATGCTGGGAAAATTGTAGAGCAGGGAAATGTTAGGGAAATTTTCAACAACCCTCTGCATCCTTATACAGAAGCCTTGATCAAGTCAGTTCCAAAAATGGAAGAGAATGTTGAAAGGCTATACGCTATACCTGGAAACCCACCAAACGTGACAAATCGACCTTCAGGGTGCAATTTTCAGCCAGACTGTGATAAGGATAACCCTAATCCAGATTGTGAACTGCTGGAGCCGATTCTTCAGGAAGAGTCTCCAGGACATTGGGTAGCCTACTGTGCAGCATGTTTTGATACACATGGCTGCAAATGGTTCCCGAGAGACTTATAAAATCTGAGTTTGAATAAATGGAAAGAGGTTGAATATGACAAGTGAAAGTGGAGCCCTGCTAGAGATTAAGAATCTCAAGAAACATTTCCAGGTCGGGGGTGGAATGTTTGGTTCTATGACAGGAAAAAAAGAATTCCTAAAAGCCGTAGATGGTATAAGTTTAAGCATAGAGCCCGGCACCACCTATGGACTGGTCGGAGAGTCTGGGTGTGGTAAATCCACAACAGCGAAAATGGTTCTCATGCTAGAAGAACCGACCGAAGGGGAAATACTATTTGAAGGAAAGGACGCTATAAACTCGGACAAAGATGCCAAAAGGTACTATAAATCCAGTGTGCAGGCTGTGTTTCAAGACCCTTGGGCCTCTTTGAATCCACGAATGAGAGTAGAAAGTATTATCGCCGAACCTCTCGAAGTAAATACGACAATGACCAGAGGTGAGATCCACACCAAGGTAGGAGAAATCTTGGAAGAAGTCGGGCTACAGCAATACCAGGCTGAACTATACCCTCACGAGTTTTCGGGTGGGCAAAGACAAAGGATCGGTGTTGCAAGATCCCTTGCATTAAATCCAAAACTTATTGTGTTGGATGAGCCAGTTTCAGCCTTGGATGTTTCTATTAGAGCCCAAATAATGAACCTGCTTATGGATCTACAAAAAGAACACGGGCTCACTTACCTTCTAATTGCCCACCATTTGGCTACCGTAAGATACATGTGTGACAAAATGGGCGTTATGTACTTAGGAAAATTAGTTGAAGAGGCTTCAACCGATCAGCTATTCGACACCCCAACTCATCCATATACCCAGGCCCTGATTGGTGCGGCCCTTCCGTACCATCCTGATGATCAAAAAGAAGAAATGTTATTGGAAGGAGAAGTTCCTTCACCAATTAATCCGCCATCATGCTGTAGCTATGCTCCCTTATGCCCTGAAGTAGACCCTCTATGTGAAGCGAATGAACTCATTACCAGAGAAGTGGCTCCCGGCCACCACACAGCTCATTGCGCCCACTGTGCAGACGAATACGGCTGCTATTGGTTTCCAAGGGAAAGATAATTGATAGACATTTTTTGCGGCGCAAAGCTTAATTTATCTGTTTGCGCCGCAAAATTTATACCCTAGACTGGAACTATCAACCAGTATTTTCCGTTCCTCACTTACGATTTTTGTTGTATTGCTTCTTTCCTTGGCATGTGATTCCCAAAGCTTTGACACACAATTGAATCAAGCCAAGATATTTCGAACCCAAGGTAACCTTGAAGAAGCAGAGCAGCTACTCACTGAATTAATACAATCGAATAGAAGTTACCCAGAAGCTCTCCTGTTGAGAGGGCAAATTCGGGAAAGCAATTCCGAATTTGAAAAAGCTATAACCGATTATTCGGCAATAATTGATCAAAATCCCGAATTAACCCAGGCGTGGGCCCTAAGGGGAACTTGCTATTACCGAATAGGAGTTTTTCAAAACGCCATTCATGATTTCTCAAGAGCCATTGAATTAGAGCCTGATAATGCGGATTTATATTTATATCTTGGGAATTCATATGGTGAAATGGACCTGTTCACAAAAGCAATAAAAAATTTTAATATTGCCAGAGAAATATCATTTGGAGACTACTATAGTAACCTCGCCAAGGCCTATGAAGATATCAATTTACAGAAATACACCTCTGCTTTAGCTAGGGCTACCTCAGCGATCAAAGAGAATCCTACAGACCCAATACCTCATTCATACAAAGGAATTTCACTATACCATTTGGGAAAGTTTAATGAGGCAATCTTGTATTTAGATGCAGCCATTAAACTAGACCCAAATAACTCAGTAACTATCTATAATTTAGGTCTAGCCCATATGGCCGCTAAAAATACAGAAGAAGCTATTTCTCAATTTGAGAAGGCGATGAGTATCAACCCCTCTCTAAAACACGATATAGAGCTAACAGGGGCCTTAGAAGATGAATAGTTCCAACTTAGTATCATCTATAATCAAGACCTAGAACCCGCAACCCAGATCATACTATCGCTTTTTTCGTCAAAATCATTACCATCAAAGTCCCCATGCAAAGATAATATCTCAAATCCACAAATGCGAAGTAAATGATACATTTCCCACCTGAACGTATATCGGAAAGATAGATCATGAACAACTTTTTGAACGACAATTCCATCGCTATCAACAAATTCCACTTCAACCTTTGAATCACCAATTTGTTCGTAGTCATCATAATCCCTCTGATGATAGAAAATTAATTTCCCTCCATCACGGGCATTATTTATATCCATAAGGTGATAGAGGGTTGCCGGGTCGCCCAAAATTACGTCCGGGTCGGGAACTTTCATTTCAATAATAAGTTTTCCTGCAGAACTGAGATAGCGTCTCACATTATGGAGAAATTTCTGTTGGTCTGCCGGTGAAAGAATAGACATAAATGCCGATGATGGAACGATAGCTAAGGAGAACTTTTTATCCGAAGTTAGTTTGAGGTCCGGCAAAGGCGATTCACTAAATGAAACTTGTCCAGGGTTTGATAGTTTTTCAATCTTCTTTTGGGCGATAGATAACATTCCCGAGGATGGGTCCACAGCATGTACTTCCTTACCAAAATCTGCAAGTAATTCTGTAATACGTCCTGTTGAACAACCAATTTCTAGAATTGAAGAACCTTTCTGGGAAGCCTGGTCCAAGTAATAACCGATATCATCTCTTCTATCAGGATAAACCAGATCACATATCCCGGCCCAGGCGGAACTTCCCTGCTCATCAACCATGTGAAACATTATTCAACCTCTTGCTTATACCAATAGTCTTTTTAAGGGATCAGCTTAACTATAGAATCATCACTCGTTAAAGTAACCCAGATTTCTCCATTCACAGGAATTATTTTTGCAGGTGCCGCGCCCACAGGATAGGTGGCCAATATTTCCCCATCGAGGGAAAGTTTCGTCACAGTCCCATCCATACTATTGGCTGTCCATATGTTTTCTCCATCAAATGCAATACCATACGGCAGCCTACCCGTATCGAATCTTCCTAAATCTTCACCAGTTTTCGAGAGTTTAGATACAGTGTGTTCTCTCCAATTCGCTACCCATATGTTATCTCCTTCTTCCGTAAACGCGATTGGAACATCACCGACAGAAAAATTACCTTCAGGGTTACCTTCTGTGCTAAATTTGGTTACGCTATCACTGTGGGCATTTGCGGCCCAAATATTTTCGCCATCGAAGAACAACACTATGGGTCCAGCTCCCTCAGTTTCGACAGGGGACACTGAGTTCCCTTCAAGGTCTAGTCTGTACAGCAAAGTTTCCCAACATCCTGAAGTCCATATATTTTTCCCATCAAAGGCAAGAGTTCTTGGTAGTGTGGAAACTGGGTATGTGCCTAAAAGTTCACCTCCACGTGATAGTCTGGTCGCATTATGATCAAATTGATTGGCAGACCATATGTTTTCCCCATCGAACAATAAGGCATTAGGCTCCCTACCATGCGATTCATATACAGCCTGCTGTTGTCCATCCAACCCAATTTTCATAATGGTATGGGATAGAGCATTTCCGACCCATAAATTGTCACCATCAAAGATTATTGGCTCTGGGGCATTTCCTACCGGATAAGTGGAAATAGTGACATCCTCAACTACCAATTTTGATACCAGTCCTTCCGCGGAATGAGCAGCCCACACAGTACCTTTCCCGTCTGTCGCGAGGGAGTTAGGGGTATTCCCTATATGAAAAGTCCCTAAATGCTGTCCCTCTATTCCATATTTTGTGACTGTTTTATCTGTCCGATTTGCTACCCAAATTCCTTCCCCATCATAAACAACATCACCTGGCAAAGTTCCTGTAGGGTAATCCGCTACTTTATCTCCTTCCAAAGTGAATCGGCTTAAAGTATCATCAAGCGAATTGCTTACCCATATGTGGTTTTCAGCAAATGCGATACCTCTTGCACCACCACCAGTATTCCAAGTACCAATCAAATTACCTTCTTGATCAATTTTGGAAATCGAATCATCTCCATTATTAACAACCCATATATGCTGACCATCAAATGTTAATTTTTGTGGTTTCGCACCAGATTGAATATTCTTAACAGTTTGTCTATCTTTAGTCACCATAGTGACTACGTCTCTTCCGGAATTCGCAATCCACATTGCGCCGCCCGCATACAACATATCCGTTGGTCGGCGAAGCTCAACCGGAGCGCTTCCCATTCCACCCTTTAAATCAAAGGTTCTGACAGCAAAGTAAGTTCCAACCCAAAGCTCATCGCCATCATGGCCCAACGAATTGGGGTAAGGGTGAAGTGGCATTGAGTAAATCAATTCACCATCCATAGAATAATTGGCAATACCATCCTCATCCTGTGAAGCCACCCATATCGTGCCTTCATGGAAAAACAGATCGGTAGGGTTTTCTGTAACCTCAAATGTAGATATTGTCGGAACAAAAATTGGGGCCTCTGAATTGGCCGGACTAGTTGTCGGAACCTCATGGACATTAATTGGGATAGGGCCGCGTCCAGGTTGTTCAACAGCCACTTTTGGAGTCGATTCCGGTTCAGGAACAACCATCGGCGTTGCAACCTCAATGAGGCTGTCAGGCCGATCTATAGAATCAATAGTAGCCGGGACATTTTTTCTGATCAATAACGCTGTTACAAGAGACGACAACACAACTGAGAGTGGTACCGCAGCAGCCAAGAAATACACAGCCCAAGAGGGGATGATCGCTGCGTATAAAATTTCTGGAGTCGTGCGATGGTCCCCGGCTAAAACACAAACATTCATAATCAAAGAGATAACAATAAGAGTCCGAATAATGTAGCCAAATCTATTCATTTTTTCCTCAAAAAAAAGCCCCTGTACTTAGCACTAAGTCTAGGGGCCTTGCTTTTAACTCGATAAATTTAATGACGGGCGTTACTCCGTAGCAGTGAATGTACCGACTTTATCTCCGTCGCATAGAATATCATATGTTCCAGGGGCGCCAACATTAAAGTCATAATTCTTTCTGGAGCCAGACGCCAAATCAAGTGCTATTGACGAACTTCCCATCTCCAAGGCACCGCCAGCAGCTTTAATAGTCATACCGGAAATCTCGTACTTAGCCTGCTTTTTCTCACCGACGATCTCAATCGATTTTGTAAGCCCTTGCTTCACTGATGTGCCCACGAGTTGCACACCCAATCGAACTCTAGAAGATACCGGTGCAGTCAGATCCGCAGGAGTTGCCTTACATGTACCGTCGGCTTTATCCAACTTAACCTGTAGTTCTTCAAGCTTACTGGTGATTGGAGTCCTGTGAAACTCACCCGTTTTATCAGAATCTTCTCTTGCTGGTCTTCTGTTACCGGATTTGACACCACATGCCGTGGCTACGATGCCTACTAAGACTATCAGTAGGACCACCATCATAAATTTATTGTTCATAGTAACCATAAGTCGCTCCATTACATGAAAATGATTAACGATATCTTAACCTATTCCAGTGGTGCTGAAGTCTACCACTCTCTAATGAAATTTCCACACTTTTAAAAAGTAAAAGGAGCCAGACTTAATTGTCTGGCTCCTTTTACTTTCTCTTAGTTGAGTTGTCTCAATCTAGGGTCCAATCTATCCCTTAGCCAGTCACCCAAGAAATTTAGTGACATTACGACTAGAAATATCGCTACTCCTGGGAAAAATGATATCCACCACGCATCATTGATATATGGTCTTCCATCATTCACCATGGCACCCCAAGCGGGTGTAGGCGGCGGTATACCGGCGCCTAGGAAGCTCAGTATTGCCTCGGTCAGTATAAGCTGACCGACCCGAAGAGT
>DLRJ01000071.1 GCA_002500485.1 Dehalococcoidia bacterium UBA7891 | reverse complement strand
TAAGCTCCAATCCATCCCCGGTTATAGAGATGATCTTTCCATGGCTGAATTCCAGAAAACGGTCTTGAACGTGGGTATCGTCATGAGCGGGCAGACAAAGGAAGTCTGTCCGGCTGACCAAAAAATGTATGATCTTCGAGATAGAACGGGCACAGTCAATTCCATCCCTCTCATTTGCGGCAGCATCATGAGTAAGAAGATTGCTGAAGGGATCCAGGGATTGGTGATGGATGTGAAAGTTGGGAATGGTGCCTTCATGAAAACTTTGGAAGAAGCTGCCATTTTAGGGAGTGAATTAAAACGGATTGGTGAACAATTTGGAGTTCATGTGGATATAGTACACAGCGACATGAACCAACCTTTAGGGCAAGAAGCTGGGCTTTGGAATGAAGTGACGGAAGCGCTTTCGTGCCTTCGGGGAGAAGGTCCTGACGATCTGAAAAAAGTTGTGCTGGAATTGGGTTCGAAATTATTGATCCAATCAGGAAAAGCAAGTTCTGTTGAGGAAGCAATTGAAATACAGACACAATTGATAAACACCGGTAAGGCGATGGAGAAGTTTGTGGAAATGGTTGCCGCACAAGGAGGGGATTCGTTAGTCGTAGAAAATCCTGACAGCTACCCAGCTCCTAATTACAAAGCCGAAGTTCTTTCTAACCAAGATGGTTTTGTAAATTCCATGGAAATGTTTGATGTGGGCATTCTGGTGAACAGACTTACCATTCGCCATACAAACAATAAGCGATCACTCGAACCAACAGGTGGAATTCGATTCCTGGGGAAAATCGGTGATGCTGTGACTAAAGGCGAACCTTTATCAGTCTGTTTTGGCAGTAATGAGGATGAAGTGAATGGTGCTGCTGAAGAACTAGATTCACTAATCAAATTATCGGAAGAGCGTGTAGAACCACCACCGCTCTTATACTAATCGTAATCTGAGCGTCTCATCGGTCTGTTAGGATTGATTTTTCCATGAAGTTGGCAAACTACTGACGGTGAATATTTCTTTATAAAGTACTCTTTTTCCACTGGACAGTTCCGCGTTACTAAATCTTTTGTCTCCTGACAAATTCCTAACTGCACGATTCCATTTGGTTTATTGAATCCGGCATAAGGTAAACTTAGTGTATCATAAGTGGTCTGCATGAATTCTACCCACGCAGGAAGTGCTGCCTCACTTCCCATCTGACCGTCTCCAAGTGAAATTTGTGGAGGTCCATCTACTCCCATCCAAACACCTGCCGCCAATTGTGGCGTAAACCCGACGAACCAGGCATCAACCCAGTTTTGTGTGGTGCCGGTCTTACCGCCAGCTGGACGGTGGAATCCATCGTTCCACCAACTGACTTTCCGAGCGGTCCCCCTCCTGATAACGGACTGGAGAAGACTGGTCATGATAAATGCCGTCTCTTCACTCAACACCTCTTCACGCTTAGGGAAGTACTGAGCTATGGTTATCCCATAGCGATCCTCGATCTTTGTAATGGCCATTGGTTCGCAATAGATACCACCGTTGGCAAAGGTGGCATATGCAGAGACGATCTCAATAGGTTTGACCTCAGACGTGCCTAGAGCTATGGCGTCCACAGCTCGAAGAGGTGTAGAGATGTGCATCCGCTTGGCCATATCAGTCACTTCCCGTGCAGGTATAAGCTGCTGTACCAACCGTACGGAAATCAGATTCAACGATTTGGTTAGCCCTTCTCTCAAAGTTGTAAGCCCACCCACCGAAGCATCATCGTTCTGCGGCACCCATTTTCTTCCCCACTTACCTTTGGGACCCATTACATTAATTGCTACTGGTTGGTTCAACAATTTCTTAGTCACTGGATACCCGTTATCTATAGCAGCTGTATAGAGAAATGGTTTGAATACTGATCCGGGTTGTCGCTTGGCTTGAGTAGCCCGATTAAAATCGTCATGATAATCCGGGCGACCGCCCACCATGGCTTTAATGTAGCCATTGGATGGATCAACAGCTACCAAACTCCCCTGAACCAGTAGATTTTTTCGCAGCTCTTCATAGAGTGGCTTTTCGCCTGCCAGCATTAATTTTACTGAGTCTTCAGGATGAATACCCAACCGCGCCAATTCTTCGAAAAGCTCTCGTTCCTCAATGAACTGCTTATTGAACTTTTTCTGATTGGCTTTGATGGTATTGAGCATGGCAACTTCGGCTGCTTTTTGCATTCTAGTATCCAGAGTAGTATAGACTGTTAATCCACCCCTGTAAATATCGATATCAAGTGAATCTGAAATCTGCTCCAGTTGTCGCCGAACATGTTCAGTAAAATAGGGAGCAATCCCTCGATCATCCGTTTGATCAACTACATGCAGAGGCGCTGATTTGGCCAACTCGTACCTTCTCCTGGAAATCTTACCTTGTTCCAACATTAATCCCAAGACCGTGTCCCGGCGGTGGCGAGCTTTTTCTGGATGTTTGATGGGATTATAGAGTTCCGGAGCTGGAAGCAAACCAACAATAAGAGCACACTCATGTAAGTCCAGGTCCCGTATATCTTTACCAAAATAACCTTTTGCTGCAGCCTGGGCTCCGTATGTACCGTGTCCAAAGTAAATGAAGTTGAGATACATCTCCAGAATTTCCTCTTTTGTGTACCTTTTTTCCATCTGAATTGCCGTTAGGATTTCTTTAATTTTTCGATTGATGGTCTTGGAAAAACCGATTCGACCGTAGAGATTTCTTGCCAGCTGTTGTGAAAGAGAGCTAAACCCCTGTTTGTAGCTCATAGCTGCTACGTTTACCACCACTGCCCTCAGGAAGTCGCGCACGGAAAATCCCCAATGGTCATAAAACCTGTGATCCTCTGAGGCTACTACTGCGTTTACAAGATCACTATAATACCGTCCGGTAGAAGGGTCGAAACTTCGCATTTTTTCCAACGGGACAAAGATTCTGCGCTGTGTGTAAAGTTCTTTAAGCATAATACCATCATTAGAATAAATTCTGGTTACAAGATCAGGATCATAATTTTCTAGTTTCTCCAACGGAGGAAGATCTTTGGAAAGAAATACCATATAGATTCCAGCTATAATAAATAACAGAAACAGGCCTGCTAACATTAGGCCGAATAATCTGGGCCAAGTTGTCCATTTTCTTTGTATAGTTTTAGTCATCTTTCTCAGATTACTATGAATTTACTATACGATAATTTAAGCAAAGCGTTTCAATAAAAA
>DLRJ01000020.1:1386-3157 GCA_002500485.1 Dehalococcoidia bacterium UBA7891 | reverse complement strand
CTAGGATATCTCATAATTGGCCTCTTTTTCCCATGGCTTTGGTTGCAGGGTATTTACTTAAAAAAAGTGGTGCTGAGACTACCGACACCAGCTGACGCACCTTTCGGAGTCTTACAGGGTAGTGGTCGGAAACTCGAAATTCTGGGACTCGGAGAATCTCCAATGGCAGGAGTAGGAATAGCAAAACATTTGGAAACGTTAACAGGTTTAACAGCGGTCCGTTTAAATCAATTGATGGACCGTCAAGTGAATTGGAAGGTTATGGCCCAAAATGGGCTGACGATAAATAACTTGAATCAATTGATTGAGGAAGAGCCTTCCGTTGACGCAGATTTGATCATTGCCTCCATCGGAGGAAATGATGTTTTCAATCTGACACCGCCATGGGTTTGGGAAAGGGATCTAATTAGATGCATAAAAAATTTGGTTAGGGATGGGAGAAAACCACTGATCATATTTTCCCCTGTACCATGTGTGGGACGCTTCCCAGCCATTCCCAATCCCCTTCGTTTGGCATTTGGTTACTGGGAATTACTGTTGCAGACTAGCCTCGCTCTCGTGATGAATTCAATTGAGGATGCCCACCTGTTGGAGGATCGTTTCCCAGATGGTAAAGAGTTTTTTCTGGATGACGGCATTCATCCTTCCCAGTTAGCCTACAAATTATGGTCGGAAAAACTTGCCAGCACAGCCGTTGAAATGATGTAACAAGATAAAACTGGCTCATAGAACTCTAATATGTGTTTTTCTGATCTTTGCTACATCCATCTGGCTAACACTTAAACCAGCTTAGGTGCCAAAGCGCATCAAAAACAGATAGAGACTTACCAAAGGGGGGATACCTGACGTGAAAGCCCTAATATGATTTGTCAAGTAGCTAACCCGAGGTTTTAGCACAATTTTATTGTGCCACTCTTGCGAAAATTTGTTGCCAACATCATCTCTTCTGATTATTCCACTAATTCTTCTCACTCAGACACCACTCAATAAAACCATTCATTCTATTCATTTAGAATAGAACCCTCAGTTGTCTACCACAATTTTCAAAAAATATTTATCATCAAAACTATTTTTTAACAGAAACATAAGTAATTTTACGAATAGTAAACTTGCGAATATTAATGAATTAAAAAGGTTATTAGAATAAAGCATAATATTTTCTCGATATCAAAGTTGTTAGGTTTTAAGGTATTTTTCAAACATTTTTCAGAAAAATTTTAATAACCAATTTTTTGAGAATTATATGAAAGTAGTCTTATTATTTGGTCTGATAATAACTTTTTCTTCTAACATTTCTTTTTGTAAAGTTCCATCAAAGATCACTGCATCTGTGTCCAAGGAAAAGGGTTGTCTTGGTTGTCATGAAGGCATTGAAGAGATTCGTGAACCTAATAGCATGATGCTGATGCAAACTAAAATCATAGGTAAAGTAAACGGTGATCCAAATGGTTGTGTAACTTGTCACGGTGGTAATCCAAAAGGGTTGACTGCAAAAGAATCCCACCTAGGGGCTCCAAAAAATTTGGCCAATGGAATTGGACCAAAAACATTCTATCCTGATCCTGGCTCAATCTGGATTGCTAACCGAACTTGCGGACAGTGCCACGCTGGTTATCCTTACCGGTTAGAAAGGGGACTTATGAACACCGAAGCTGGAAAGATACAAGGTAACCTGCACACATGGGGTATTGAAGAGGTTCAGAATCACAAAGTTCCTTGGGGTAACTATGACATTGATGATAAAGATGGATCAGAACCTATGGTTGGAACA
>DLRJ01000020.1:529-984 GCA_002500485.1 Dehalococcoidia bacterium UBA7891 | reverse complement strand
AAGCTTTCCCAAATCCCCTTACCTACCACGGAAGAAATTGAGAAAAATCCAAAGTTGGCTGGTTTCACATACCAGAGACAGCAATGTCAACGTTGCCATGTTGGTGTTAAGGGACGTGAAAAGCGCGGAGACTACAGAGGAATGGGTTGTTCGGCGTGTCATATCCCTTACAGCAATGAGGGATTTTATGAGGGTGGAGATCCCACCATAAATAAAGAAGAAAGAGGGCATCTACTTGTTCATAGAATACAAGGAACCAGAAAAGCAAAGGTAGAAGTTTCAGGGCACGAGTATTCAGGAATTCCAGTAGAAACCTGTAACTCTTGCCATAATCGTGGAAAGAGGATTGGAGTTACTTACCAGGGTTTGATGGAATTTGAATATGGTACACCATTTAATGAAAGTGGTAATAAACAGCCAAAACTACACACAAAAAGATATCTGTTTATTTCAGA
>DLRJ01000020.1:0-195 GCA_002500485.1 Dehalococcoidia bacterium UBA7891 | reverse complement strand
GATCTTCATCATCAAATTGCTTCTCGTCCCGAAAATCCTAAAGGCGGTATGTTGTGTCAAGACTGTCACACTACAATTGATATGCATGGTGACGGCAACATCTTTGGTACAACCCTGGCCCAGGTTGAAATCGAATGTCAGGATTGTCATGGCACTCCGGGAAAGTATCCATGGGAGCTTCCATTAGGATTTTCA
>DLRJ01000092.1:3352-3685 GCA_002500485.1 Dehalococcoidia bacterium UBA7891 | reverse complement strand
GTCGTCTGCCAGTTTACGCTGCAGTTCCCACCGTTCATTCTGGGCATCATCAAGTGCATGTACCATTTTTTGATAGGACTCTTCAATTTGTCCAAATTCATCTTTCTCAGTTTTATAGGCTTCCAGTAGGCCATCAATGGCCGGTTCTAGTTCAATCATCTCCTTGTCAAAATCAAGGCTTAACTGTTTTAAACTTTCGACTTTTTGGAAATTGGTGCTTTTTTCCCTTACCAGACGATCGATGGTTAATAATGCACCCCGACCCTGCTCTGAACAGACTAGGATCCTATTGCGCATTGATTCCCGTTTTTCATTCATCTCAGTCATGATAGA
>DLRJ01000092.1:467-2953 GCA_002500485.1 Dehalococcoidia bacterium UBA7891 | reverse complement strand
GCAGATGATTCCGATGTTTGCGATTCCCGTAAATGACGGTATTCATCAATCCGGGCCTGGAGCGGAGCCGCTAGGGATCGGTAACGGTGGATCTGTAGAAATGCCAGGCCAATATCTTTTGTTTCAAGTGTTTCTGTCAGGTCCGCATGCCGTTTGAATCTCTTGAGCTGCAGGCCAAGATGGTGCACCTTCTGCTCCACTTCTGCAATAATATCCTGGATACGTTCCAGATCTACCCGTGTGATCTCAAATTTTCTTATGGTGGATTTACGCTGGGTACGATATTTATGAATGCCGGCAGCTTCTTCGAACATTTTCCGCCGGTCATCTGCCATTTCTGAAAGGATCTGTTCAATCATTTTCAATTCAATGACAGAATAAGCATCAACACCCATCCCCGTATCCATAAAAAGATCCATAATATCTTTCAGGCGGCACTGGGTTTTATTCAGGTAATATTCTGATTCACCGCTGCGGTATACCCGCCGGGCGATTTCGATATCATTGTATTCGATGGGGAGTTTGCCAGCATTATTGTGAACGGTCATGGACACTTCGCAGACACCCAAGGGTTTTGTACCTTCGGCACCATTAAAAATCACATCTTCCATTTTCCCACTGCGTAGAACGCGGTACTTCTGTTCTCCCAAGACCCATCGAATTGCATCAACAATATTGGTTTTTCCACACCCGTTTGGCCCCACGACCGTGGTGATGCCTTGGCCAAGTTTCATGACTTCCTTATTGGCAAAGGATTTAAAGCCATGCATTTTTAATTCAGATATATACACAAATACTGGTTTGTATGTGGAGTATAAATTTACGGGAAATACGTCTGGAATTCCACCGCTGGATTGTACATTATTGTATCAAAAACAAAATTACCAGCTAAAAAGTTTGAATAAATAATATTAAAATAGCTTGGGAATAAGCATACCGCTCTGCTTTTTATATTCTGCCCATTCTGGATAACGTGACAAAGAAGCTTCTTTCTGAAGCATGTTAACCAGAAAGACTCCGATCCACACCCATGCCAAAATGGCCCAGGGAACCCAATGCTGTACGATCAGTGCATACGATGCATAGAGCATGACCTCTCCCAGATAATTTGGATGGCGGATATATTTGAAGAGACCTTCGCGAATAAGCCCTCGGTGATATTTCAGTGTAAAATATTTCTGGCAGTCTGCAGTCATCATAATCACCACACCTAATGTATGTAAGGATATAGCAACCGTTAAAACCGTTAAACTGGCCATTTTCTGATCAGGCCCCAGGATGCCTGAAATTAACAGAAAGGGGAAAACCCAGTACAGTCCCAGCACTAACATAAACGCCATTAGCCCACCGCCAAGGGTAACTTTCTTTTCCCATCTTCGATCAGGAAATGCAAAATGCTTAAGCATCCAGCAAAAACCATACATCCCGTGCAAAGCTAAATACACGTTTGCAGCTAAAGAAAAGTTTTGATAATAATACATTAAGAGCAGTATATAGAAAAATGTGCCTGTCTTTTGGAAATTTATTACCCAGGCTAATTTCAGTAATTGGGGGCCGCCTAGAAAGCGCTCTGTGATAAATGCGGTGAAACGGGCCCAGCGGGTCCATAAGGGCATATGTGTTTGTTGCTCACTCATACTATCATCCTTCTTTTGTTATTAAGTAGAACAGGAATGGTGTCCCATTCTATCTATATATCTCCCATAATAAAATATCCTAAATAACCCACCAATTCGTATAGGCATCCCATTGTGGATTTCAGCCCATAAGGGCTTGGCACATAATTTTTCAATTTTGTCAAAGCCACCACGAACGACGGTGTGCGTAAAACAGAATAAAGGTCAGGGGATAGCCCCTGATTTCTAAACAGTGCTGCAGCTCGCCGCATGTGAGACTCACTTGTAACCAGCAGTATATCCTGGATTGAATTGTTTTCTGCAAAAGATTTCAATTGCATGGCTTCATCAAGCGTCCTTTCTACTCCCTGTCCATAAATGATGAATTTTTCTTCCGGAACACCGTGCTGAAGTGCAAATTTCTTTACCAACTCACTAGTGTTAAAAGACTCATAACGGTCCTGGATAAAAATCTGGGGGATCCATTTGCCGTACAGGAAAAGTTTCGCTTGTCTCAATTTAACAAATTCAATGCCGGCATAAATTCTCTCCGCTTGGCGAGTGAAACGGAAGTAATGTTCAGGTTCAAACAATAATTTCCTGTATACCCTTTCATTAATGTACCAGTTATAATCAACCCCTCCAGTTAGAACCACAACCCCATCATACAATTTTTCTGGTTTGAACGTATTTTCTGTTTCCCAGATACTCCAGAATAGTGCCCCGGTGATGGGAATGCTGGCCAGGTAAAGATACAGTGTGATAGCAATGACCAGTTTCCTTTGCCGCTTCAGTTTGATCATAAGCCACAAAAGTCCAGCAAATAGAACCAGCAGGGGATTAATCAGAAACTTCGCTATTAACTGTATA
>DLRJ01000092.1:0-132 GCA_002500485.1 Dehalococcoidia bacterium UBA7891 | reverse complement strand
CAAGACCTATCTCGTTAAACTCAACAAACCATCTCTATATCTCTGAATCATTCCCCGTAATTAGATAGATGTTGTTTATTCTAATGAGAACCCTCTGCCCTTTATTTTGTCTTTTATAGCACCCTCATCAAG
>DLRJ01000064.1 GCA_002500485.1 Dehalococcoidia bacterium UBA7891 | reverse complement strand
TATAGGGTGCCGAGCATCAATGAGGTTTATTGCTTCCTTCTGCCCTGAAGCTACATCCATTGCATTATTTGCTTCTAGCCCATTCAGTGAGATGCTATATTTTGATTTAGCGATCACAAAATCTAAATTTGCAGCACTTGTGATGGCTGAATTTATCTCCTTTGATAATACTCCAACCTGTGAAGACAAATCTTGAAGGACCTTCTGTACTTCACGCTCTTCTTCCAATGTGAATTCTCTCCAAGAATTACACAAGCTGACTGTTTTAAAGGGTTCTATAAATAAGGTCATCCCTGTGTTGGATGCATCATGAACAATGCCAGGGACGCGGCTTCGCATGTTGGATTTTACTTGCACCACCAAACGATCTCCGCGGACAGATATAACATCGTCTTGAATTGTCCCAGCCATTTCTGATTCCGAGATAATAGACTCAAGTGCACCAGTGACTCTAGAGTATGATTCTCTGACTTGTCGTCGAATATTGCCAAGGTTAGATGTCGCACTATCCAAAACCTGACCGTTCCCCGCAATTTTTGACGTGATTGAGTATGCGAGGTAGGAGAGATCAGGGATTTCTCTTGCCAACTCCAATAAAACAGGTAATTCCTCTTGGTACTCCACTATGGTACCCCTGGCATTGGCTAAGGCTTCGATAGTATTTGCGATTATTAGAAGTTCCTGCCCTGTCAGGATACCCCCTAAGTCAGCTATCTTTATACTATCTCCATGGTCCTTAATTCCTCCCAGTGAAAAAGAACCAGTGTTTGAAACCAACCTTATCCCTTCTTCTGTCTCGATTTGGAGTTGAGAGACCGTTGGTTGGAAATATGAAGGGATCATTTCATTGGCTATTTTTCTAGACCCAGAGAAAGTACAGAAATCGGCTAATTTCTGTTTGACGAAGTCGTAGTCGACCAAATCTAGACTTCTCGACAGGATTTGTTTTTGTCTAAAGGACTGATCGGACTCTGTGCTGCGGTTTATAGCCAATGGGTTTTACCGTATAGGTGTATAGATTGGATGCCATGCCGCTATTTTATCAGCACTTATATGTATAGTTAGGAATGATATAATCTCGAGATTGAAATGATTGAGAACATTGTAGTAAAAGTGCCGGCTACTTCCGCCAATATGGGACCAGGTTTTGACTGCCTTGGGATTGCCCTTAATGTTTGGAATGAAGTAAAAGTTACCAAAGGTCCTTTTTCCATCAAAATAAACGGAAAAGGGGAGGATCAACTACCTACAGATAATAGCAACTTTGTCTATAAAAGTTTCTGCAAGGTATTTGAGAAAATTGGAGAAACCGTTCCTGAAGTCAGCCTGGAATGCACCAATGGTATTCCATTGACTCGTGGCATGGGAAGTAGCTCTGCAGCATTAATAGGTGGTTTGATGAGCGGGAATGCCGTCGCAGGATTTCCACTCTCTAACCCAGAGATACTAAGAATGGGGGCGGAGATTGAAAAACATCCCGATAATGTTGCCCCTGCCTTGTTGGGGGGGGTGCAAATCGGGATTTATGACCAAGGAGAATTAGTCACGGCTAGTGTTCCATTTCCGGAAGATGTCAACGTTGTTTTGTATGTTCCTTGTCAGACTATGCCAACTGAGAAGGCCAGAAATATACTTTCAGCAGAAATACAAAGAAAAGACGCCGTTTTCAATATTGGAAGGGCAGCTTTGTTAGTTCAATCCCTAATTACAGGGGATTTAGATAATCTTAAATATGCTACGCAAGATATGCTTCATCAACCTGCTCGGCAGAAACAATTTTTCCCCATGAAAAATATTATTAAAGCGGCTATGGCATCAGGTGCATTGGGTGCTTTTTTGTCTGGTGCTGGCAGTTCAATAATGGCTTTTACTAAAGGCAGAGAATACACGATCGGCTATGAGATGGCTGATGCTGCTATGAAATCTGGTCTTGACGGAGAGATTGTTTTCACGTCTCCTACTTCAAAAGGCGCATACATAGAGAAAAATTAAAGGATTACATTGTCACTTGTTGTACAGAAATACGGTGGATCATCCTTAGCTACCCCAGAGTTGATTAAGAGCGTAGCTGCCAGAATACGATCGGCACATGACTCGGAAGGAAATGTGGTGGTGACTGTTTCTGCCATGGGCGACTCCACGGATAATTTATTGTCTATTGCTTCTGAGATTTCGGAAACACCGGACTTGAGGGAACTTGATGTGTTGCTATCAACAGGTGAACTGCAATCGTGTGCACTTGTGGCTATGGCCCTTAAATCTATGGGTAAAAAGGCTGTCAGTTTGAGCGGTGCTCAGGCCGGAATTCGGACTGACTCTTCTTACGGGAAAGCTAAAATCGCTGGTGTAGATACGGGTAGGATTAATGAGGAATTAGAGAAAGGCAATATTGTAATTGTTGCTGGCTTCCAAGGAGTGACCCATGATAGTGATATTACAACTTTGGGAAGAGGGGCGTCAGATTTAACCGCTGTCGCTTTAGCTGCAGGATTAAAGGCTGATCGTTGTGAGATTTATACTGACGTAGAGGGAATATATACCGCTGATCCTCGTTTAGTTTCAGATGCTAGGAAAATGACTCAAGTTGGATTTGAAGAAATGCTGGAATTGGCGAGCTATGGTGCAAAAATGAATCCCCGTTCAATTGAATTGGGCATGGTTTTCCAAGTGCCAATACTAGTTGCTTCAAGTTTTAATAATGAACCGGGCACTCTAATTCATGATGGAGACAATATGGATAATACGGTTGGAGAAATACGAAATAGAGTACGGGGTATCGCTACGGATAAAGATGTTGCCAAAATAACGGTTTTTTCGGTGGTTGATAGACCGGGAATTGCGGCGGCATTATTTGTTCCTTTGGCTGAATCAGATATAAGCGTAGATGTCATAGTACAGAACGCTAGTGTCTCAGGTACCACGGATCTGACGTTCACTATAAAACAGTCTGATGTGGATAGAGCAATGAAAGTGGTTGAGGGAGTCGCCGAGGATCTTGGTACGACTAATGTTGAGAAAGCTGAAAATCTAGCCAAAATTAGTATAGTTGGTACAGGTATGCAAGATTCTCCTGGGTATGCTTCGACTATGTTTAAGTCTCTTGCTGAGGCTAAGATCAACATCGAAATGATTACCACCTCGGAGATTAGGATTACCTGCATAATCGGATCGGATCAGGTAGCAAAAGCAGCAGAGGTACTGCATGCAGCATTTGAGTTGGAGAAACCTGATTAATATTAAAACTTAGTAGTTAATGAAGTGACTGATATTCACCTTTCAATAGTGATTCCCGCCTATAACGAATCGCATAGAATAAAGCAAACTCTCGACGCCATTTATGAATATCTGGGTAATCAAAACTATTCCTATGAAATTATATTGTGTGACGATGGTAGTCATGATTCGACCGTCAGGCTATCGAGGGAATTCTTTGGAAGTAAAAGCAATTTTCAAATCCTATCTCTTCCTCATAAAGGAAAGGGATCAGCTGTTAAGACAGGCATGATGACTGCCCAGGGCCAGTACAGGTTTATGTGTGACGCTGATCTTGCAATGCCATTGGAACAAATTGAAAGGTTCCTCAAAGAAATGACGGATGGTTGTGATATCGCAATAGGATCAAGGGAATTAATCAATTCTAAAAGATTGGGAGAACCTATACTTCGCTATTTTGCAGGCAGAGTTTTTAATTTATTTGTGAAACTTATCGCCATAAGAAAATATCAAGACACTCAATGTGGGTTTAAGTGTTTTTCTTCTCAGGCTGCCGATAAAATTTTCCCACTCGTTAGAACTAAGGGTTGGGCATTTGATGTCGAAGTTTTATTGCTGGCTGACAAGTATGGATTTTCACTCTCTCAAGTACCTATTGATTGGCGTCACGGAGAAGATAGCAAAGTTGATCTATGCTCAGCCGCTCTGCAAATGATAAGAGACATATTTCTTACGAGAGTCAGATTATTGATATCTCATAGGAAGTGAAATTTCACAAATAAACGAAGCCGATTTAGGAAGAGAAGATGGATGCTGATCGAATTCCTGTTTACGTGGTGGTACCCACATACAATGAAGCTCAGAGCATACTGGTTTTGTTGGAAGAAATCTTTGACCTAGGGATAGAAAATATCCATGTTTTAATTGTTGACGACAATTCCCCAGACAGTACCGCCAAAGTAGCTCGACGCTATGCTTACAATAATGGATTTTCAGTTGCAATATTGGATCGACCTACCAAGAAAGGGTTGGGTTCTGCATATGTTGAAGGGTTTAAAGAGGTTATACAGGGACTCGACGGAGAGGAAGGTTTCATTGTGCAAATGGATGCAGACATGTCTCATAGCCCTAGTTATTTATCAAGCATGATTGATTTGCTTGCGACCAATGATGTCGTAGTAGGGTCCCGCTATTGTCAGGGTGGAGGATCTGATGAGAAATGGAGTTTGTATCGAAAAGGGTTAAGTGCCGGCGGTAATTGGGCGATTCAATTTATCTCTGGGTTGAAGGTGAATGACTGTACATCTGGGTTTAAGGTTTTTAAGTCTCAGGTGCTGAAAGATATTTGTTGGGATGAAATTCATTGTTCGGGGTTTGGATTTCAAATTGAAATTGCCATGCAGTGTGAAAGTCTAGGTTTTACAATTCAAGAGTATCCAATAATTTTTAACGATCGGGTATCTGGAGATTCAAAGATGTCCATTGGAATAGTATTAGAAGCAATTTTTAAGATTATTTTTGGAAGACTCAAAATTTTTAAAATTATCAAGTTCATGAAACCCGGTACATAGCTGGAAGTTTGCTGTGATTATGGGTGCAAAATATATTGCACTGAAGAAAAAACCCTGATTAGAATGCCCTCATGAAATCAAAAGATGAGTTGAAAGGGTGAGTGAAGTGAACGCAAAAGAATTATCTTCCATTCTAAGTCTTAGAAAAGAGAGATCTAAAGAAGCCGATCAATTGATGCATTACGGGCTTTTTCAAGAGGCTGTAGATGTGAATTTATCCATGATCGATATCAATCATGGCGACCAAAAGGCATATAACAGACTAGGGGATGCCTTGCTAAAGATAGGGAAAAGTGCAGAAGCCTATGATGCTTACCAATCCTCCATATTCCTAGAGAAGACAAGGAAAGAAAACACAAAATTCGCGGTAGATAGTGCCATGCGATCTGATTGGAACAAAGCCATTCAAGTCAATTCTGACATCATTGACAGGTTTCCGTGGGACTTGGAGCCATATAATCGACTTGGAAAAGCTTGGAGTGAAAAAGGGCAAAATAAAAAAGCTATCCAAGCCTTCCAGTGTGCTCTTGTGATTTCTCCTAACAGTCCGATAGCAAAAAGAAATATCAATCGGCTACAAAGAACTTCTGGACTTAAGGCAAATATGGCGATTTCAGCTACAACACCGGAAAGATCCTTTATTGAAGAAACAGGTCGGACCGGTGTAACGAAATTAGTAAATATCCCCCGAAATTTCGATGTGACTAATTTGATTTCTGGGCATAGTGTAGATTTGATATCAGTAGATAGAGGTATGAGGATATTAGATAGAAAAGGGATGGAAATAGGTAGCATAGAACCAAAGCTTGCCCTAAGACTGAAAAAATTGGTGGAGGGAGGTAATACTTATTCCGCAAACATAACAAGTGCAGCAGAAGACGGTGTTACTGTCATTATCAGAGAAACATATAGGCATCCATCTCAATCTAATAAGTCCTCGTTTCCCGCCAAATCCAGCGTTTTGGGGGATATTCCTATGTCAGCTCTCGGTTATGGACTCAACGACGTAGGAAAACTAGCAGACCTCAAAGATTGGTCTGATGATGATACAGAATCTGGAGATGACGAGGTGTTTTCACCTATGATCCCAAAAATTTTGTCTGGCGATTCATCCTTAGATAATTCGGGAATATTGGACTGAATTTTCACTCGCCTTTATGCAATAACATCCAGTGTCCGATAATAAAGCCCCCACTTTTGCATTAGTGCGGTTACCTGTGTGCTTTCTATATTAGTAAGATCCTCAAAAAAACCAGTGATTGCATGAGCACCTATGTTTTCCTCCCTGCATACCCAACTTGATTCACTAGGAACTATGTATATTATTCCACCGTTGTGCTCGCATGTGAGAGTAATACGGTTTCCTTCGGAGGCATTTTTTATTGTGATTCCATAGCTACTCATTTTTCTTCCTTACGACTTTGTTTATGCGGGTTCATAGGCCCATTTAAGTAATAAAAACTGACTGATATAATTCCTATGTCTACTAAACCAACGTAAATTTTAATATAAAAAAATTAGGATGGAATGATGAAACCACATTACACCAACTCCCAGTTCACTATTCATAAAATTACGTGTGGACCATATGATAACAATGCCTATATAGTCATATGTAATCGAACTAATGAAAGTCTTTTGATAGACACACCAGCTGAACCTTCTGTCTTGGTAGCCGTAGCATCTACCACCCAAGTTAAGTATATTGCCATTACTCATAATCACATGGATCATTTGCTGGGATTTGAAGAGGTCACA
>DLRJ01000002.1 GCA_002500485.1 Dehalococcoidia bacterium UBA7891 | reverse complement strand
AATTCCCAGAAAGTCGAGCATTTCGAGAGCCATAAACTCTTGACGCTGACGTTCAACTCGAGAGAAAAGATTCTTTAATACTGACTTTCCGTTAACTCTATTGTGGTTCCCTACCATGACGTTTTCCAATACAGTCATAAAAGGGAACATCTCCAGATTCTGGAAAGTCCTGGCTATTTTAAGAGTTGATATGCTGGATGGAGAAAGTTGGGTAATATCATTATTAAATAATAAAACCTTCCCCTTGTTGGGTTTTACAAAGCCCGAAACAACATTAAAAAAAGTGGTCTTACCAGAACCATTTGGCCCTATGAGGCCAACTATCTCGCTCTCATCGACGTTTAGTGATAAATCTTGGAGCGCTATAACACCTTCAAAATGGACGTGAAGGTTTCTAGCTTCGAACAAAGTAAGGTGTGATAGGCAGGCAGATACTTATCAGTTAACCTTCGCCCACAAATCCTGTGATTGGTGAAGGAGCACCGTTGGTTACTTGGAGCAGAATAGTCTCTGTACCTCCAGCCCTGTCTATACTACCATAAGTGATAGAGGGATGAGGGCTCCCTTTGAAATCCTTCATCTTTTCCATACCACTTACCAATCTCTCACGTGAGAGATCTTCTCCAGCGAGATTCAAGCCTTCCGCCAGAACCTGGGCTCCTGCAAAACCGTAGAAGTTGTAAAATCCAGGTGTATGTTCCGGATCGTATTTTGCTAAGAGTTCCCGGTACAACACGGCAGATGGGTGTGTTGGGTGACTGGGCGGTACCATATAGATATTGGTTATAAACCCTTCTGCAGCCGTCCCTGCCGCCTGTGCTACCTTCGGGTCGGAAGCAGGGGCAAACCCAAGAAACTGAGGAGAATATCCCATAGCCTCAGCCGTTTTAAGTACGTGAACAGTCTCAAGAACAAGAGCCAGAAAGATATGAGTGGCTCCTGCTTCTCTTAAACTTGTAAGCTGCGGGCCGAATTCCGGAGCTCCTCCCCGCTGAAACGGTTCTTCACCCACAACCTCAATACCATGAGCTTCAGCTCCCTCTCGAATTCCCTTCAGGCAATCTTTGCCAAAATCATCATCTTGGTAAATGGCGCCGAATTTTATGTCAGTATCACCGCGACCTACAATATAATTACTCATGATCCGCCCCTGGGCATCATAAGGTGTATCAGTGGCAAAGACATACCGCTTAAAGGGATTGGACATGGTACTGGCATTTGTAGCAGGTGCGATAAGAGGAATTTCTCTCTCTTGCACAAGATCGAATAGGGCTGTAGCCGGAGCAGTTCCTATAACATTGAACAGGCAGAACACACCATCCTGATCCAACAGTTTCTTTGCTGCTCCAAGGCTCATAGCAGGATTGTATTGGTGATCTTCGGTAATCATTTTGATCTTACGGCCATATACTCCTCCCGATTCATTCACATGGCGAAAATAGAGTTCAGCTCCATGCTTAAGCTCGCCACCAAGATAGGCCATGGGACCACTTAAATCTTGTATGTTACCTATTAGAACCTCAGTGTCCGTTACACCAGGTGTAACCTCTTCAGTGTCCGTTATACCAGGTGAAACCTCTTCAGCCTTAAACATAAACAGAAGAACAATTACAACAATTAAAATGATCGCAATGACTACCGCCTTTAAGTTTTCCATAATTCCCACCTTTAATTTAGAGAGGGATAAACCTCTTCAGATTATTTGAAAGCCTCGATTAACGTGAAATTCAGACAATATTTTCTTAAAGTCAAAAGATTATTGCATCAGGGTTATCTTTTCTTGAATCTCTTCTGGCGCGGATTAAAGGGGAACAGCTTCCAATAAATTCTGATTTTCTGCCATCGGTGGTAGAGTCCCAACGGCTCAAACAGTATGAAAAACAGCATAACAAGACCGAAAGATATTGCCTGCAAGTCATTGAACTGTGCCATATCTGAAGGCAGAAAGTCTTTTACCACACGAATGAATTCCGGCAAAAATGTAATGAACAGTGCGCCCAAGACAGCTCCGTAGATTGAACCAACCCCACCAACAATGACCATTACCAGAAATTGAATGGAAAGGAGAATGGAAAAATAGTCTGTGGTAATGTACCGTTGTGTGTGGGCGAAGAGGGCTCCAGCGATTCCTGCGTAGAAGGCACTGATGGCAAACGCAAATATCTTGTATTTTGCCAGGTTTATACCACTTGCCTGGGCGGCCTCTTCGCTGTCACGTATAGCTACGAACGCCCGGCCTATTTTTGTCCTCGATATCCGACGGGCTAATATCACCAGTAAAATAGTCATTAGAAAAACTACATAATAGTGCTGCCAATCGTAAATAAACCGTTTACCAAAGAAGATAGGGGGAGATACGGCCATTCCATTTGAACCGCCCGTCCAGACATCCAGCTCTAGGATGATCCGGTGGACAATAACCCCAAAGCCCATGGTAGCTATTGCAAGATAGAGCCCCGATAGTCGCAGGGCAGGAAAGCCGAGAATAACTCCAGTGATAAGAGCCATCATGCCCGCTGCTGCTACACCACCCAGAAAAGGCCAATCAAAATGAGTCGTTAGGACAGCTGAAGTGTACGCTCCCACAGCCATGAATGCTGCATGCCCAAGAGAAATAAGGCCCGTAAAGCCGGATAAGAGATCGAGCCCTACCGCCACAATGATGGCAATCCCTGCCAGATTAAATACGTAGGTGAAATATGTATTCATTCCCAAAGGGAGTAATAAAATGATTCCTATAAGGAACGGTACCCACAACAAATTCTCATCTTTGTAGCGGGACTTCATACCCTTTTAACCTCAGGTGTACCCAAAATACCGTCTGGTTTGATCAAAAGAACTAAGATAAGTACCACCCAGGGAAAAACGTCATATACTTCTGTGGGAAGGTAAACAATGGCAAGACTTTCCAGTATGCCGAGTGTAATACCTCCAACAATAGCGCCGGGAATACTCCCGAATCCACCGAGCACTGCCGCTGGCATGGCTTTTAAGCCAAGTCTTGTTCCCATGGTGGTATGAAGGCCCGATTGGGGCGCAATCAGAATCCCGGCAACAGCACTTATGACACTAGCAATAATCCAGACAGTCAGATACACACGTTTTATGGGAATACCTACCAATTCTGCTGCTGTGGGATTTTCTGCCGTCGCCTTGATGCCGATCCCCAGTTTGACGTACTTCAAAAACAGGTACAACAATACCACCATGGCTAAAGCGACTGTGATAATCAGTCCCTGATACGGAGACATCCTAAACCAGCCAAAATCGTGGAGAATCATACTGACGGATGGGTCAATATATAAATCTTCATGGGTCCAGATAATACCAACAAGACTTCGGAATAAAATTGAGATTGCGATTGTGGCCATAATAGAGGCAAAAATGGGTTTGCCAATAAGAGGTCGGCTTACGAGCTGGTTCATTACTGTTCCTAAAACTACAGCAAAAAGTAACGTGAGGACAACAGCTGGGAAAACACCCATTCCCGAAGAATATAGCGAAAAATATACGAAAGCTGATACCATCATCATTTCACCCTGGGCAAAGTTAACTATCTCCGTTGCCCGAAAGATGAGTACAAGCCCTAGAGCTACCAGTGCATAAATACTCCCTAAGGAAAGACCGTAAATGATGATCTCAGTTATCATGTGAGTGTCAACTTAATTCTGCTGAACAGTCTGATAAAACCTCGTCACCGCGTTGGTTCACTGCGCTGAACTCTTCTTCCGCGTCAGTATTTTCAATTGCAAAAGTCAGCTTATCTCCAGGTAAAACAGGGTTAGCGAATCGTACTTTGATAGATTTGAGTTTATCGGGATCGTCTTGGCCAACGAGAAATCCTGTCGCAATCCCAAGTGTACAAAGACCTTGCAGAATATTTGCTTTAAGTCCCTGCTTCCGGGCAAACTCAGGATCAATATGGATTAAATTAAAATCACCACTGGCACCAGCGTAGTATATAGGTAAATATTTGTCAATAGTAAATGTCTGTTTCTTTCTCTCGTTCATCCCTCAATCCCCCGTTGTATTACGGTCCATATCCCTTCACAAACCACCTGCCCACGCTGATTCTTTGATTCAGTTTTCAACACACCGAATTCATGGGTAACTCCGGAATCACTCTGCTTAGAAAACACATCCACTATCTTTGCTATCGATGTAATAATATCTCCTGAGCGGACTACCTTCCTAAACTTAAACTCCTGCTCCCCGTGGACGATGCGCGGCAGGTCTATTCCCAAATCCTCATCAGAAAACAGTTGATTGAACATCTCTCCGCAATAGACCGCTACAAATGAGGGTGGCGCTACAATTGTACCATACTTGGAAAGAGCTGCAAATTCCGGTTCAGTATACAGAGGATTATCCTGAAGAGTGGCGCGGGCATACTCCCGAATCTTCTCCTGGCCCACCTCGTAGACGACGGGCGGATAGGTTTTACCTATTGTTTCACGGTTCATTTCAATTCTCCAACTCTATTATATTCCTATACAAATCAAGAGAATTGGGATTTGCCAGGGCATCTCTGTTTAACACATCTTCCCCGTGTATAATTTTCTTTACCGCAATCTCTACCTTCTTACCATTGATAGTGTAGGGGATGTCTTTTGTCGGCACCACTACCGCAGGTACGTGGCGGGGAGAACATTCAGAGTGGATAGTCTTACGAATTGTATCGACGAGTTCATCCGTCAGATCGCTGTCTTGGTTCATTTTTACAAATAAAATCAC
>DLRJ01000155.1:17773-18185 GCA_002500485.1 Dehalococcoidia bacterium UBA7891 | reverse complement strand
GAAGTGTTTGCAAAAGTGTTTGCAGGTAAAGCGTCATATCTGGCTTTAATCTCTGTATTCCACGGTCTCCTTCCATTTATCATTTGGCTCAGATAGGGAGCGCTCACCCCTATTATCTTTGCCGTTTTTCTAAGACTCATTGTTGTCCTCTATTCCTATAATCCTGACATTCAAGTTTTCAAGCTGGTATTTCGTGACTACAAGCGATGCTTTCTTGGGGGGATTTAAGCCATATCCAATTCAAATGTGGGGCATTGTAACCCTATTTTCGTATTCAAAATTAAATAGAGATAAGCAGATTAATTATTCAAAAATTTCTGGCAAGGTAGGCTTCCACATATGGAAGGACGAAAGGACTAAAGGGTATTCAATCGTGTGTGGAGCGATGGGCTCACAGTATAGATATGCGGAA
>DLRJ01000155.1:0-17459 GCA_002500485.1 Dehalococcoidia bacterium UBA7891 | reverse complement strand
AGTATAGATATGCGGAAAGACGAACCCCCTTAATCCATTCCTGCTGGTACCATTAGATGGTCATATCAGTCCCTCCACTGGGGCTGGAGTGACCATTGTTCTTAAGCTTTCCGAGTTGTTATAAAAGAGGTAGTAATGAGGAAGTTGATTGTTCTGTCGATGGTATTAATAGCCATACTTGTAGGCTGTAGTTCGGAGCCAGAGAAGACCTTCCAAAATCCTGCTGAAGTTATTAAGGCACTTGATAAGCATAATGTTACTGAATGTAATGATTTGGGTGCCGAAGCGTTCCTTGCCAACGAATCGGTAATTTGTTTTATAGAATTAGGTGGAGGTGAATTAAAGGATGTTATGTTTAATATTTCTACATATGCTGATATCAAACAGATAGATTTATTTAAAGATAAGTGCAAGAAGAATGATGTTGGCGTTTTTCCTGACTGTAGTAAGACGTTGGAACACACTTTTTATCATGGCAATGTAATGATGTCTGCTTTCGAAATGTATTTCAGTGGTACAACTAAGGAGTCGACCCTTGGATATGATATGCGCCATGTTTCAAAGGAGTATATAGATTCTATTCTGGAAGATTTAGCAGATTAGACCGAGATTATTCAAAATCTTGTGTGGACAATGGCTAACAGTAGTTGAGGGGCGAAGGGACTAAGGGGTATTCAAAGGTGTGTGTGGCGGTAGGCTCACAGTATAGATATGCGGAAAGACGAAGCCCCTTGTAATAATGGAATTACGTGCGAGTTATTGTGTAGGTAGCGCCGCTGGGACGCTACCCGTCATGTTTATTAAACCTAAACAGAGATTACCCTCCGTAGAACCAACCTGTCGTTGACATTTCAAGAGGTTTTCCATCTCCCCTTTGCCCCACGGAAACAACCTCTCCCGCAAATATGACATGGTCTCCTAGTTCCATTTTGCCTGATACTGTGCACTCAAAATGGGCATATATCTCATCTAATATAGGCGCTCCCTTGTCTCCAGCTATAAAAGAATGGCCATTTAATTTGTTATCCTCAAACGTGGTGGGCCTGAAAAAATCCTCAGCAATTTGTTTTTGTGAATCAGAAAGAATATTTATAGCAAATACCTTGGTTTTTTCCACCAGTTCATAGAGCCTGCTGTCTGCCTTAACGGCTACCATCACCATAGGTGGCTGAAAGGAGGCTTGTGATAGCCAGTTTATTGTTCCGGCACTATGATTGGTACCGTCTGATGCAGACATAATATACAGCCCGTACGAAATTTGGCGTAGTGCCAATTTCTTAATGTTTTGGTCCATATTACAACCTCCAGAATTTCTGTTTATAACAATATCTATTTAATTCTGGTAATTCTGAATCATAAATCCAGAAAGGTCTAGAACTGTGCTTGGGTTATGCTCTCTGAATAGAGATAGCTAGGGATGAAGCCCTCTTCATGCTGTAATACTTTGTCCTAACTTCTTGGTACACCACCTGTGTTTGTTGGATGCCAGTCGAAGTTAAGCCAACCCGCATAATACGTGTTAATAAATTGAATATCTGAAAAACTGTCCGCCTCCACGACCATTACGCCAGGCGCCTCGCCTCCAGTAACTCCCCACGAACCTATAAGTCTACAAGTATCAGGGAGGGAAGAAGGAAAAGCTTTAACTTTATCTCTCATTTCAGGTAAGAATTGGCCACTTCCCCTAACCGTTTCAACATCTGCCTCACGGAAGTAGGGTCGATAGAATCCCAAAAATGTAATAGACATATATAAATTCTCCAATTTAGGTTTATTTTGGAGAAAATAGCTAAATTTTAATAATCTGTCAAACAAGGTTTGTTTTGATGCGAAAGCTTGATAAGGCCGGAGTATTTGAAATCATGTGGAACACTATGCTCCCTGAATAGGGATGGCTGGGGAGCAACCCTTATTGACGAGTATTCATTTTATTAAAGGGGTTGAAAACAGCTGGTGAATAAACACCCTACAGCAGGTCTATTATTCAGGTTTAGCCCAGTAGTTAAATTCTTCTTTACCCCCACGCACATTGAATTCCACAACCAAGCGAATTCGTTTAGGGGAGTAAATATCAATTAAGTCGTCATAAATAGTGTTGATAATTCGTTCATATGAAATACGTGTATCTCTAAATTGGAATAAATATTGTTTTAGTGATTTTAATTCAATAACACTTTGGCCCGGATAAAATGTTATGTTGGCCACAGCAAAATCAGGTTGTGCTTCGGCACCAATAAACGTTATTTCTGGGGCATGAATCTTAATTTCATATGCCTCAGCAGTTGGGTTGTCTATCTTCTGCAAGATACTGACTTCACTCCATTTACTCATAATTGCTCCCAATGGAATTGAAATTGTCTCAATTTATTGTGGCATGAGCCTAGTTATGTTGCTATTGAGGGGCGACAAATGAGTAGGCGCAAAGACGAAGCTTCTCAATACATTCTTGCTGGCGCTGGTACAATTATTTGGGCATCTCAGTCTCTCCACTGGGACTGAGGTGACCGTTAATCTTCTCGCAAATCTAATCCAAATTTTCCTATTAGTCGTCACGGCTGGTATTGGCAAAAACCGAACCCCAATTAATATTTTGTCTTGACCCGTGATGCTTTACATTCATTAATCATAATGATGAATGGAATTGGAGGCATTGATGTTAAATTCTAAAACTACCGGTTATATGCTCATCATGGGACTGGTAGCAGTGATTGTCGTAATTATTGCTATAGCTATGCAAGCTCAGGATGGAACCGCTGCAGAATTGGTTGCCTGGGCTGCAGAAAACGAGAGTACATGGCAAATCGTAGTCCCGGTTAATATGGTTGCCAATCTCCTATTGGTCATATTTACGGTTGGGTTCGTCTCTTGGGCTAAAAGTATCGACCAATCCAACGGCGCAATCACCATTGGTAAGTATTTGGCGTTACTGGCATTGTTTCTGATTTGGGTTGGAGATTTGTCTCAGGTAGCAGCTTTCAATACAGCTGCAGACAATACAGATGCTGCCCATGCACTGGTAAGCCTAAGTAGAGAATTCACATGGCTTGGCATCTCAACTTTGCTGGCTAGTTTCTTTGTTGTGGGTACTGTCGCGTATATGAAAAAATCCGGTACACCGACTTTGAACGGGCTCCTCGGATTAGTGGGAATAGTGGGGAGTGTTGGGGCTTTCATACCGGCGGAATGGAGTGATTTATTTTGGGTTTTCGGTTTTGTTATAGGAATGGGACTCCTGGCAATCATAGGTGTGCAAAAAGTTCGTAGTTAAAAGCTAGCTTAAGCGAACTGCTTTGCACAGCTATGTGAACTAAGGACTCAGGAGAGGTATTTTTAACACACCGCTGAGGCTGAGATGAGCTTTACTTGCGCCCTCTCAGCTTATTCTTCATCTCCCTTATGTGGGGGTTATGGTCATCTTTGTAAGAATGTTCATCAAGCACTTCGCTATGAAAATATTTCCCCACAGTGCCAAGAACCAATAGGACTCCAGAAACAATAGCTCCAAGGAAGAATATTCCCTTCTCAAACGCCAGAAATCCGCCAAAGCAGACTAAGGATGAGGCAGCGAGCATTAAGATATACAGTACGAATTTATTATTTCGCCAGCCAGAACCCTCGGCAAATTGCCTTTGGACTTGTTCATATCTAGATAGATGCTCTCTAGAGCCTCCATACTGGTCTTTGAACCACTCTATGATTCTGCCAAACATAAGCATACTTCCCCCTCCATTATAGGTACCTTCGTATTATGTGCCCATGAAAAAGATAGTGATGGCTCTCACCCATTCCCCTATTTTCCATTTGAGTTAAATACTCAACTAGTATAGGAGCGGCTCCCACAAAGGCGGGGTTGAGTCTGATTGTTCGTCCGCCTAGAGAAGGCGGTGTCCTAGGCTGCTAGACGAATACGCCAAGTGTAAAAACGGTTTTTCACCGCTAGATTTTAAATCAGTATTCGGGTTCATGTTCACAAAAGTATTCCCGGTCTTTTTCATAAATACCTAGTCCCCGTCGGCGTTTTTCTTCGATCAGTGCCGCCTGAAATTAGGCTTGGATTAGCCTCTATAAGAAGAGTGGCTAATTTATATTTGCCTTTTATTAATTCCAAGGTTTGTGGGATTGTAGGTTCCCGGAGTCGAAGTAGCGACAGCGGAATCTCATGCTAAACCCATAGTGGGAAAGTGGTGATTTCAGCCGTGAGAGGAGGGTGACATGGCTAGCTATACAAATGCGATACGGTTAATTTCCTGGCTGGGGATATAGGAATCGAACCTATGCTTACAGATTCAGAGTCTGTTGTCCTACCGCTAGACGAATCCCCAGTATTACACAAATTTTAACAAGGCAATATAAGCGACACAAGGTAAGCACATGGCATCTAACCTGTTGCCGAGCGGGTAGGGTAGACCATAAAATTCAATCATAAGGCAGAAAATATCTGAGCTAGAGGTCCTAATGTACACAATAGATCTGAGTGGTAAAACCGCCGTTGTTTTTGGAATTGCAAATCAAAGGAGTATAGCCTGGTCTATAACTAAGATTCTCTCTGACGCGGGAGCAGAAATAGTCGCTGCATATCAAAATGAAAGAGTCAAAGAACCAGTTTCAAAGTTAATATCCGAGCTTCCGAATGTATCGATGATTGAATGTGACGTTAGCGATGACAAAAACGTTGAATCGGCTTTTTCCCAAATCAAGTCTATTTCAGGAAAAGTGGACATTGTTGTCCATTCAATAGCGTTTGCTCAGAAAGAAGATTTGGGCGGTAGGTTTGTGGATACCGAACGTGAGGGGTTTAGGGTGGCACTAGATATTAGCGCCTACTCTCTTGTGTCAATATCCAGGCATGCTTCCCAACTAATGACTGAAGGTGGAAATATCATTACCATGTCATTTATGGCCGCAGAGAAAGTCTTCCCCGGTTACAACGTCATGAGCACAGCAAAAGCAGCCCTAGAAAATGAAGTGATGCAATTAGCCAATGATCTCGGCCCCGACGGAATAAGAGTAAACGCTATCTCAGCAGGGCCTCTGGACACCTTATCGTCCAGAGTGATAAGTGGGTATAGAGACATGAAAAAGGCACATCTAGAAAGGGCTCCGATGAAAAGAAATATAACTCATGATGAAGTGGCCTCTACTGCTCTATATCTTTGTAGCGATATGTCTAGTGGTGTGACCGGTGAGGTAGTTCACGTCGACACTGGCTATCATGTGATGGGGATATAGTAATGCCTTGGGCGCAAACCATTGTAGATGCTCTCAAAGAACATGAAATAAGTTTGATAGCCTACGTTCCCGATTCAAGTATTCACCAAGTCACCAAGATAGTGGATAAGGACGAATATTTCCATTTGGTCTCAGCAACACGCGAGGAGGAAGCTTTAGGAATCGCAGCCGGAGCTTACGCTACTGGAAGAAATGCTGCCGTTTTCATGCAGTCCAGTGGGTTTGGCAATTCTATTAACGCTGTGGCAGGACTTGCTATACCGAGCCGAATTCCCATTCCGATGTTCATTAACCTGAGAGGGGAGCATGGTGAGTTTAATATCGCGCAGGTAACTATGGGCCGATCTACAAGACCCATATTAGATGTGCTCGGCACACCGCATTACACTTTGGATAGCGAGGAGAGACTCAAAGAAAAGGTCAAAGGAGCTTTAAAATTATGTTATGCATCAAGGGAACCTTTGGCCCTTTGTATGACACCTCTACTTCATGGAGGTAAAAATGTTTAGATATTCCGCCACCAAAAAAATAATAGGTAATTTGAAGAGAGAACCGGTTGTATCCAACCTGGGACCGACATCTGATGAGCTATGGCATGCTTCAGATAGAGACAGAAATTTTTACACCTACGGGTCTATGGGGCTCTGTTCATCCATCGCGCTAGGAATGGCCTTATCCTGCGATGAAAAAGTCATTTCACTGGATGGTGACGGATCGATATTAATGAATCTTGGAACGATAGCAACGATTGGACGAGAAGCTCCGGCTAATCTCATAGTTATTGTCTGGGATAACGAGCAATGGGCTCAGACCGGCCATCAGAAAAGCCATACCGCATTTGGAACAGATTTAGAACTGGTAGCCAAGTCCAGCGGAATCGAAAAATCCTTTACAGTAGCGGACGAGGAAGAGTTAGACTCAATTCTTTTGCAAGCGTTGAACGAAGATGGACCATGGTTCATAGTAGCCAAGATAGAGGATGAACCGTACCTTTCAGTGGCACCTGTCGAACCAGAACACACTCTCCACCGATTTCGTCAAACCTTCGTCGATAGACCAGACCGAGTCGGCTGATTCACCGCTTCTGCTTCAACAAAGGGAATGATCTTTTCCCTTATCGACGGCATAAATAGACCTGCTGTTGCAACCAGCAGAAATCCAATTACTGAATTTATCATCAAGGCATTAGGGGCACCAATCCATTCAGAGATAGCTCCTATAATTAAAGATCCGATTGGGCCCGCACCAATTGCTATGGTAACGACTCCCAGGACTCTTCCTCTAAGTTCCGCCTTAGAAACAAGCAAGACTATAGTCGATTGCATGGTTCCGAATCCAGATGTACCAATTCCCAAAAACAATAACACCAGGAGCGATAAAAAATACCAGCTGGAATTGGAAAATAGAAACAATGCCACAAGGGACAATAAAGAACCATACAAATATATTCTGCCGTGGTATTTCATTCTGCTCTGTGATGCTATTCCAATAGAGCCCATTAATGCCCCCAACCCATCACTAGCCATCAAAATACCCATTAACAAAGGCCCTACATTTAATATCTCTTTAGAAATCACAGTCACCATCTGCATGTAGGGGAAAAGAAGTAGATTCATTAATATCGTAATGACGATAACAGCAGAAATAGTCTGGTTGGTAAAAGCATATTTAAACCCTTCAGCCAAGTTTGCATATATCTGGGAAATTCCGCCGCGATCATCTCCGTCGTTCGCAACATCAATTCTATTTTTTGACTGGGAAACCTTCAAAATCATTAGGCATCCGACAATCATAAATGAGGTAAGCATCAAGTAGGATCCACCAACGCCCACGAGGAAAATCATCGCTCCCGCAAGTGCTGGGCCGACCATTTTGCTTACATGCATTCCTACAGAATCTAAAGCCACTCCATTGGTTATTCCTCTGGACCCGAGCATATCCATAATTAAAGACCTTCGGGAGGGGTTGTCTAGAGACCAACCTAACCCTGGGATAAATATCGCTATATACGCATACCAATATTCCACAGACCCGAATATAAATAGCAGAGACATTACGGTAGCAGCCGCCAAATTAAGACATTGAGTCGCAACTATTAATTTTTTGCGGTTTAATTTATCAGCAAGGAATCCCCCAAAAATACCGAGAACCAGAAAAGGTACCATCCCAAAGAAACCCACCAGTCCAACCGAAAATGGTGACCTTGTTTGTTCCAAGACGAACCACGATAAGGTGGTCATTTGCATCCATCTAGATACATACATGGAAATATTCGTTCCCCACAGAAGGCGATAATTACTATTCCGAAAGGAATCGAACGTATGCAAATTTCGGATATTTTTCGTATTTATTCGTGAATTATTCGACATGAATTATTAGTCATATATTCTACAGCTCACACGCAACACTTCAAGAGTTAAGCAAAACAACATATTATTAAAAAGAAATCTTAACTGGAATGGGAAAAGCCAAGTTGATGGGACAATAGTTGCTTCTTAGCATCTCAAAAAAGGCCAGGAATTTGGAGAAGTTTATGGAAATTAAAAAATTGGAGACATTCCAACTTAGTGCTCCGTTAGAGATATCCTTCGGATGGTCACAAGACACAATAAGCAGCAGATCTGTAGGTCTTGTAAAAATCACTACCGACGACGGCATAGTTGGATGGGGAGAGGGATGTGGTGGCCCGTCAGCCGCAGTTGTTGAAGACATCTTGGCCCCATTGATAATAGGTGAAAATCCGATCAATAGGTTGAAATTGTGGCAAAAGATGTTCCATTCCCTCTACAACGCTAACCTCGCCGTAGGGTATGGGGGATCTGCCATCAGCGCCATTGACACAGCTTTATGGGATATAACAGGTAAAATTCTAGGACTCCCTATATACGACCTCTTAGGTGGCCAGATCAGAAATAGTGTCCCTGTTTATGCTACAGGTTTGTACTACACTGAAGGAGAAATGCCTACTCGTTTATTAGCTGAGGCTAGGGGGTACGTGGAATCCGGATTCATAGGAATGAAAACAAAAATAGGTGGATTGAAAATTGAAGACGATGTAAAAAGAGTAAAAGCTATTCGAGACGAAATAGGCCCTGACATTAAATTAATGGTGGATGCAAATCAGGCTTACAACGCATCTTCGGCCATAAGAATTGGACAAAAACTCGCACATCTGGACCTCGTTTGGTTCGAAGAACCAGTAAACGCTCAAGATATCGATGGGTATTTAAGTGTTAAATCTTCATTACCTATGGCTATAGCCGGGGGCGAAAATCTCCGCACAAGGTATGAATTTCAGCAATTTTTATCTAGAAGGGCTTATGACATAGTCCAACCAGACATAATCAATGTCGGTGGGATCTCAGAAATGAGAAATGTGGCTATGACTGCAAACACGATGGGAATCCAGGTGAACCCTCACGTCTGGGGATCTCCCATTATGATTGCAGCCAGTCTACACGTAGCCTCAACATTACCTCCATGCCCCCCCAGCGGAAATCCTGAACCATTTGTTCAAGAAACAGTAATGGAGTACGACAGAACACCAAGTGCCATTCGGGACGATATCAGTCCAGAAACATTCGTATTAACTAATGGTCGGTTAGAAGTGCCAACAGGCCCAGGATTAGGCATAACAGTAGATGAAAAAGCTGTACGGTCTCTTTCCAGCTGATTTAATTCAATAATACCGCCAGAGAAAGATGGCTTTGATTGCTACACATTGAATCTAAATAAAACTACGTCGCCATCTTGAACCTCATAATCTTTACCTTCCACGCGCATCTTTCCAGCCTCTTTTGCTCCCTGCTCTCCATCACACTGAACATAGTCTGAAAAAGAAATAACCTCGGCTCGAATAAATCCTTTCTCAAAGTCTGTGTGTATAGCCCTGGAGGCTCTAGGGGCCAGAGAGTGAGCAGGAACTGTCCAAGCTCTAGACTCTTTCGGCCCAGCCGTGAAATATGTCATCAAATCTAATAGGTCATAACCTTCATATATCATCCTCACCAGCCCCGGCTCCTCTAATCCAAGTTCCTGCAGAAACTCCTGCTGATCATTTGACTCAAGTTGGGATAGTTCAGATTCTATTTTGGCAGAGATCAAAACAGCACCTGCCCCTTCTTTTTTTGCTGTATCAAAAACCAATTGCGAATATTGATTCCCCTGAGAAGCATCTGATTCATCAACATTACAAACATATAAAACAGGTTTAGCAGTCAATAATTGAAGGCTCTTAAATAAAGCCTCATCAACAGGCTTAATATCCATCATTCGTACTGGGCGCCCTTCTCGCAGCAGAACCAATGCTCTTTCTACAAGCCCTAAGATGTCCTGTGCTTCTTTATCTCCACTTTTTGCTTTTTTTTCTAACGAATATTCTCGTTTTTCTAGTGTTTCCAAATCTGCGAGCATCAGCTCAGTTTCCACAGTTTCAAGATCCGAAATGGGATCTATTTTTCCTTCTACATGAACAATATTTTCATCATCAAAACATCTCAGCACATAAGCTATAGCGTCCATTTCTCTGATATTTGCAAGGAATTGATTTCCCAACCCCTCTCCTTTAGAAGCCCCTTTCACAAGTCCGGCTATGTCCACAAAGGTCATTCTAGTAGGAACTATGTTTTCGGATTTAGCTATGTCCGCCAGCTCGTATAACCTGGGATCTGGTATTGCCACTTCTCCTACGTTCGGCTCAATTGTGCAAAAGGGGTAGTTCTCAGCTTGAGCCATTGCCGTCTTCGTAAGAGCATTAAAAAGGGTGGATTTGCCAACATTAGGCAACCCTACAATTCCACATTTAAATCCCATTAGCTAAATCCAATATTCCATAGTTATAATCCCCAGAGAGCCTACTATAAGCATAAATTGGTCGTGTTTGGAAAAATAGTAACAAAAAAACCCCGACAAAGCGGGGCTAAACTCTTCCTTTCTAATTGGAAGAATCATTCCAAAACGACACAGTCAGGGTGGATTTAACTAAACCCACCCCAAGGTGCTAAGAATTCTGCAGTGCTAGCTGGCCTTACCAATTCGGAAAACGTTAGTTCCGCATCCGTTTGAGCAAATTCCCTTCGTTGCGGGTCTACCATTCTTCAATGTAACCTGCTGAGGGTTATTAATTTCAACCTTGGCCCTGCACTTTACGCAGTACGCTTCCATATCTCCCTCCTTGTGAGGACTAACTATATAGTTCATATTATTCATATAATTTAACTTAACGCAACCCTTTTTCTACCATATATGGTACTTTCTTTCTGCATTTAGCCTGCTACATATGGTATTTTTGCCCTTATAGGGTGGAAAATTACAGATGTCTGAATAGCCCAAGACATATTTCTGTAACACACAAGCAACATCTATTTAACAACAGGGCAATACTTAAGAAACATCAATTCCATAGACTTCAATTTAAATAATTCAGGCGAATTAGTCACACCGAAATTATTCGCCGTAATACGGAGGTTTAATATGGATTCTGGAACAACCGCCTGGATGCTTACGGCATCCGCCCTGGTTTTCTTCATGACTCCCGGGCTCGCATTTTTTTACGGTGGGCTAGTAAGGGCCAAAAATCTTGTCAACACAATAATGTACAGCTTCATTTCCATTTGTGTGGTGAGTATAGTCTGGGTCCTTTGGGGCTACAGTCTCGCATTTGGGGAAGGAAATAATTTCGTGGGAGATTTCTCGATGGTAGGGCTAAATGGAATTGCCCTATTTGCCGCAGAAGGAGACGCCTACCCCCCATTGGTTGATGTTATTTTTCAAATGATGTTTGCAATTATCACTCCAGCCCTTATAACTGGGGCTTTAGTGGAAAGATTTAAATTTTCCACCTACTTAATATTCTTAGTCATATGGAGTACGGTCATCTACTCTCCAGTAACACATTGGGTGTGGGGTGGTGGCTGGATTTCAGATATGGGAGCTCTAGATTTTGCTGGTGGAACAGTTATACACATAAACGCCGGTATCGCTGCAGTGGCTGCAGCCATGCTGGTAGGGAAGCGCCGAAATCCTGGCCTGCAACCGAATAATGTTCCGTACGTCGTTTTAGGCGCAGCAATTCTATGGCTAGGATGGTTCGGGTTCAATGCGGGGTCCGCTCTAGCAGCTGACAGTTACGCAGTAAATGCTTTTCTCGTAACCAATGTTGCTGCCGCAACAGCCGGGCTAACGTGGGGACTTATTTCCATGATTAAAACTGGCAAAATGGGCGCTGTTGGTGTGGCAACTGGAGCAGTAGCCGGATTAGTCGCCATAACTCCTGCAGCAGGAGCTGTTGACGCAATGGGTGCCCTGGCCATAGGCTTCGGTGCTGGCCTCATTTGTTTCTTTGCAGTGGAGTTGATACATAAAACTGGAATGGATGATGCATTGGACGTATTTGCTGTTCACGGCATCGGGGGAATCTGGGGGTGTCTAGCTACAGGAATTTTCACAGTAAGCGCACTCGCAGGGGTAGACGGATTACTTGGTGGCAGTGCAAAGCAACTAGGAATACAAGCAATCAGTGCTTTTGGAACGCTAGCATACTCTGGAATAGCCACTTTTATAATACTATTTATCCTGGACAAAATTCCGGGCTTAGGCCTTAGGGAATCAGAAGCCGACGAAGACCAAGGTTTAGACCTTGCAACCCATGGAGAACAAGGTTCTGTAAACGACGGAGCTAATTAAACGAAATAACGGTTCAATCTATCGATCATCGAAAAGTCGCCGATATGAGGTTTTTTGGTGATCGATAACAGTATTGTGATTGTTACACAAATGTTTCCTAAATATTGCCAAAATATTACACCATGTGTAATATCTGATCCGTAAATGTTTCCACAATGTTACACGAGGAGGAAGATTGATGTTAAAGATAGAGGCTATTTTTCGACCTGAACGAGTGAGTGCAGTTGCTGAGTCCTTGCTGGCTGCCGGTGTTACCGGGTTCCATTATCAAAATGTCACAGGCCAAGGGCAGCAAAAAGGAGTTGAAGTTGTTACTGGCAGAGGAGGGCAAACCACAACACGCTCAGCGTCATCCAAAACTCTTCTTGTCACCGTGATCTCCAATGACAAAAAGGATGCTGTTGTTGAAGCAATTGTTTCTGCTTCCAGAACTGGCGAAATTGGGGATGGAAAGATATTTGTGACTGAAATTTCAGATACTATACGTGTCAGAACGGGAGAGGCTGGGGAATCTGCAATATAACAAGTAAAGGTACTTCCACACTTGTAGTTTCGTCCAACTGTTGAAGAGATCTTGCAGCATAGGTATTATCTGTAGCAATGCCTACTAACGTGCCACCTCAATACAGGGATGCGGAACAAAGATTTCGCGAAGCTGTCTCAGTGCAAGGCAAAATAGCGGCTTTACAAGAAATGCTCCAGATTATGCCTAAACATAAAGGCACAGATCATTTGAAGGCCCAGCTCAGAGCCAGGTTGTCCAAATTAATGTCTGACTTGGAAACATCGTCCGGTGGAAAAGGTGGACGCACAGAGCCATTTTCCCTGCCTAAAGAAGGTGCCGGCAGGTCCACTTTAATAGGGCCCACCAACGTTGGAAAATCGCTGCTATTATCTTCTGCGACTGGAGCAAAAACTAAGGTAGGTTCATACGAACTCAGCACGCAAGAACCTATACCTGGCATGTATCCCTATAACGACATATACATACAGATGGTTGATACTCCGCCGATAGATAATATCGCCACCCAAAGTAGACTTTACGGTCTACTAAGGACGAGTGATATTTTTGTTTTTGTGGCAGATTTGACGAATAACCCAGTCGCCCAAACAGAAAATTCTTTTAAAGAACTCGGAGAGTGGGGGTTTAAATTGTTGCAAAAAGGACAATATCCAAATGGAGATGACCAATTTACCTCAAAACCCACAATAATAGTTTGCAATAAGGCAGACATACCCGGCGCCCTAGATAATTATGGGGATATGGAAACCCGTTACAGCGGAACATTTCCGCTAATTATGGCCAGTGCTCATGAAGAAGTAGGGCTGGATGAACTCGCAGAAGAATTGTTTGAAAGCCTGAAAATAATACGTATCTATACTAAATCACCAAGAGAACGGTTAGAAGATTTCACCAAGGAAAATCCCGTGGTCCTTCCCATTGGCAGTACTGTTGGTGAAGCGGCTCAGCAGGTGCACAAAGAACTTAGCCATGGGCTGAAATATGCAATCCTATGGGGGAATTCAGGCAAATTCGACGGCCAGCGTGTCGGCAGAGGCCATGAGTTATCAGACGGGGACGTTATAGAAATCCACGCCTAGTTTTCGCCTAAGCATTTAAGGCATCTAACACCTTGCCCGGAGACATAGGCAATTCAGTCATACGAACTCCCACTGCATCAGAAATAGCGTTAGCTATAGCGGCCATTGGAGGAATCAAACAAGCCTCTCCCACCCCACGCAGACCAAATGGATGTCCCGGATTGGCAACCTCCACAAGTACCGTGTCAATCATTGGTAAATCCAGTGCGACAGGCATCCTATAATCCAGAAAGGATGAGTTAACCATATTCCCTTCACCATTGAAAACATATTCTTCATTCAAAGCCCAACCAATTCCCTGCACCGCACCACCCTGCAGCTGGCCTTCAACATAGCTAGGGTGGATAGCCTTTCCCACATCCTGAATAGAGGTATATCTCAATATATCGACCTTCCCGGTTTCTTTATCCACCTCAACATCAACAATATGAACTGCGAAAGCATTTCCAACTCCACCTGGGTTCACTGTAGCGCGACCAACTATCGGGCCGCCTGTGCCATTGAGCATATTTGCCAATTCAGCGAATTGAATGCTTAATTCAGGGTCACTTGTATGCCTTATAGTTGATCCTTCATACTCGACTTCAGAGGCGTCTACATCCCAGATACGAGCGGCTCGAGCTATCATTTGAGCCTTAATATCATAGGCAGCTTCTATACATGCCGTACCAGTTTTGAAAGTCACGCTACTTCCCCCAGCCCCGGAGCTATAACCGATAGAGTCAGTATCACCGATGGATGGGTTCACATCCTCCGCTTTTAATCCGAGCACATCCGCAACCTGCATAGCCATCGCAGCTCGACTACCTCCAATATCCGGAGAACCTTCAACCAATGAGACTGTCCCATCTGCATTTACACTTGCAACGGCACTAGCCGGACCGCTTCCGTTGAACCAGGCCCCTGAGGCAATACCACGTCCCCTTACAGTGCCTGTTATATCTGCAGTGTAATGAGGGTGGTTCTTTGCCGCTTCTAATGTTTCCACTAATCCTATTTTTCGGTATACCGGACCATTGGCAGGTTGACGAGTACCTTCTTCGGCTGCGTTGAGGAGCCTAAATTCTATGGGATCTATATTCAATTTCTCAGCTATTTCATCAATCACAGTCTCAATTGCAAAAGCAGAAGCCGGGGAACCTGGTGCTCTGTAAGCAGAAGATTTCTGCACATTTGTAACAACATCTAAGCCTTCAACATACGCATTGGGGATGACATATGGGCCAAGCATAGTTCTACTTCCGCCTGCTACTGGGGAGCCGGGGAAAGCTCCTGCTTCAAAAGTGAGTTTGGCCTTCACTGCCGTAAGTTTACCGTCCTTGGTAGCTCCCAGTTTTATTTCCATGGCGGTACCAGATGTCGGTCCTGTTCCCATGAAAACTTCGGCTCGAGTCATTGTTATTTTTACAGCAGAACCTGAATTTTTAGACAAAACCGCAGCAACAGGCTCCAAATAAACTCCGCCCTGCCCTTTGCCTCCAAAGCCACCACCAATCTCCAAAGGCACCACACTGACATTTCCCACAGGTATATCTAGCATCGCAGATATATGATCTCTGAAAGCAAATAGCTGTTGCGTACTGCACCAGGCAGTCACCTTCCCATTTTCATCCCAAAAAGCAGTGCTTGCTTGGGGTTCTATATAGCCTTGGTGAACTGCCTTGGTTTTAAATTCACGCTCAACGACCACATCAGATTCAGCAAATGCCTTATCGACATCTCCCTCTTGCGAAATTATTTTTAAGGCCAGGTTAGTCAAACCTGCAGTACTCTCATCACCCCATCCTCCTACCCTGAACAAGACACTTGACTGAGTCAATAACCTATCATGTAAGACAGGTGCGTCCTCTTTAAGAGCATCCTCAGCGGTCAATACTGGAGTCAAAACCTCGTAATCAACTTCGATCAGAGCCAAAGCTTCCTCGGCAATATGGGAGTCAGTAGCGGCCACTGCGGCTATTGCATGGCCGACATAGAGAGCTTTCTCCCGGGCCATTACATTCCGGCTATAGAAACCATAATTTACAGCAGCACCTTCTTCCAGATCAGCTACTTCTGCCGAAACTTCTGGCAAATCAGCTCCTGTCATAACAGCCTTAACCCCGGGATAAGCAAGAGCTTTAGAAGTATCTATAGATTTTATCCTTGCATGGGCGTGGGGGCTTCTAAGAATTTTTCCATGCAGATACCCTGCAGGGAATGAATCAGCACTATACCTAGCACGGCCGGTTACTTTGTCAGTACCATCATGGCGTATCGGTCTAGTACCTACTACAGAAAATTCCTTTTCAGCAAGTACCATGTTTGGCTCATAGGTGGTCATGGTGCATCTCTCCATTAATCTGATTTGTTAATCTAAGTTAATTTAACACATCGAAAAGAAAACAGACGTAAATTAAAATTAAGTCAGTAAAATGGTACGCAGTATGTCTATTACCCAGGAAGTTATGTGAAGTAAATTAGTAGGTATAAGATGTAACTATGAAACAGCAAACGATTATAAGGATGACTAAATGAAATTTGGAGCATCAATATCAAGTTACACCACCACATGGGATAGCATCGAAACAGCGATAAAAACCATGGAGATAGGAAACTGGGATAGCATATGGTTTCCTGACCACTTTATACCGCCAGCTGCGTGGAAGGGGGCTGAAGATCAACCAATTTTTGAATCGTGGTCTCTACTGGCTGCTGTCGCTGGAATGACCAAAAAGCTCCGAATGGGTCATATGGTGAACGGAAATACCTACCGCAATCCTGCATTAGTTGCAAAAATGGCAACAACCATAGACCAGATATCCAGAGGCAGATTCATCCTCAGCCACGGTGCGGCATGGTTTCAAAGAGAGCACGAGGCCTACGGCTGGGAATTTCCATCCCTGCGGGAACGGTCAGATAGATTTGAGGAGTCATGCGCCCTTATCAGAATCCTTCTCAGCTCCGAGGAACCCGTAAATTTCAAAGGAAACTATTACAGTTTAGAGAACGCACCGTTATCCCCAAGATCCGTTCAAAAGCCCCATATTCCAATAATGGTAGGGGGGTTGGGGGAGAAACGCACACTCAGAACACTAGCCAAATACGGGGACATGTGGAACCTAGATGGTTTCGGTGTAGGTAAAGAAGAAAACGTACGTTACGGCGGCATGTCGCTGGAGTTGTTTAACCGAAAAGTCAATATTCTGCATAAACACTGTGAAGATGTTGGTAGAGATCCCTCAGAAATATCTCTCACAATTTCTATGCCTACCAAATTGTCCAACGATCAAAAGGAAACAGATGCTTTCATCAAACAAGTTGGACCTGGAACGGTTGCTGGTAGTGCTGACTACATCGTTTCAAGGGTCGGGGAGTTCATGGAAGCGGGTGTAGATGAAATTATGTTTTCACCGAGACCAAGTGACAGCGAATCCTTACAGGCACTTGACGAAGAGGTTCTCTCGGCATTCGCTTAGGAAAGTTTTTTTGAGAGGTTCAGGTACATATCTTCGGCTAAATCTTGAATAGAGTATTCAGGTTCCCAACCCCACTCCTCCCTGGCTTTGGAATCATCGAGGGATATAGGCCATGAATCTGCCATCGACTGTCTGACAGGATCTATTTTATATTCGATTTCAAACCGGGGATTGATTTTTATTATCTCTCTCGCAAGATCGTCCGGAGTAAACGTCATCGCATGGATATTGAAATCTGAATGGTGAATCAAAGCCTGAGAATCCGCCTGGTACAACTTTATTAAAGCATTGATTGCATCTGGCATATACATCATAGGCAATGAAGCGTTCTCTTTTAAAAAGCACTCATATTTACTTTTTAGAATTGCTTCATGAAATATATTAACTGCATAATCTGTTGTTCCACCTCCTGCTTTAGTTCTCCATCCAACCAAACCAGGGTATCTAAGCGATCTAACGTCTACACCAAATTTATTAAAATAATAT
>DLRJ01000094.1 GCA_002500485.1 Dehalococcoidia bacterium UBA7891 | reverse complement strand
GCTGCCATCATTATCCTCATCAAAAGAATCTATGCCGCGGATAAAATCAATCAGCTTGTTTGCATTCGCATCAGTGTCGGGCGTTGTACCATAGTATAAATCGCCCTTGAGATAAGATAAGTTCGAAGTGGTAAAGTTGTTTGTACCGGTCGGATATCCGCTTCCAACAGTCCATNNTCAACACCGTAAATGCTGTTAGATGACTTGGATTTTGACGAAACAACATTCCGCAAATTTGATTTTAGCGAAGGAGGAATGAAAGCCCACAACTCTTCCCCCGTAACAGAAGAGAATGCATGGAGCATGCCCCCGTTCGATCCTGCAAGTATGATTTGTTTTCGGTTCTGATTGCTGAGTCTGAAATTATCATACTGATTGTCATTTCTATAAAAACTTTCTGAATAAACATTGGACGAACCAGAAGGGGCGCTTGGCGGACCAACGACCGTGACTTGAGAATGATAAATATCAGCTAACTTCCATCGCTCATCGGTCGTGCTGCCATCATTATCCTCATCAAATGAATCTATTCCGCGGATAAAATCAATCAACTTATTCGCATTGGCATCTGTGTCAGGAGTCGCGCCATAATATAAATCACCTTTGAGATAACCTAAGTTCGAGGTAGTAAAGTTATTTGTCCCTGTTGGATATCCGCTTCCAACAGTCCATATGTTTCTGTTAGCAGCCTTCACCTTGCTTAATTTCTCCCCCGCATCCCACACATTCTTTCCAATGGATCCATCTGCATTAAGTTGATATTTAATTAAATGACCTTCCCACTGTGAATCCTTTTTATAATTGAATTTTGACTGGAAAATATGATCACCGTATTTCAAATCAGGCATGATAGCCGGCGCGGTGAAGGTTAAGCTGGAGGCCAGCACTTGGCGTATGGCATCAGTCAACTTTTGAAGCAATGCGGCTTCATCATCGGCAAACAAAGGAGTGACAGTCCCCCCGGCCTTCGCCAAGCTTGTGTATTTTGATGTGTTGGAGTAACCCTGAAAACCAAGTACGAATGTTTTTATTCCATCCCCGTTGAGCATGTTTTTGGCAACACTGTCCGGATTGGGCGAGCCGTACCAATCCCCGTCACTAATGACAATGTTGTAGTTGTTCTGACAATTGGCATTTGTTGCCATTGGTGAGTTTGATCCTTTATAGTAATTGTGCGCCTTTTGAAGAGCTTGCCCTAAATAGGTTCCTCCGCCGGCTTTAACGTTGTCTATGTCCGTGAATATTTGTTTAGCCCCATTATCTGAAATATTGATGCGAATTTTTGTTTTATAAGAGCTTCCCCACTCCATGAGTCCAAAATTAGCCCCCGAAGTCAGATCGGAACTTGATACAATTTTTTTAATCACTCTCTTGGCAATTGTCATGCGGTCTTCCCTTTGACCAAATTTTTGCCCGAATGTGCCGAATGAAGCACTTGCATCATACTTTAATACTCTTCTTCCATTATAATCCGCCAGGTAGATTTGATCATTGTATATGTCAAAGCCAAAAGAATATCGCCATTGCGTATCGCCTGATCCATAACTGCCAAAGTGATCTACATAATTGATATTGGTGTCATATTTAACTACATTATGACAGTTAAGATCAACAAAATAAACATTCCCTGAACTGTCAGCCTCCATGTCATATACACGTTTGGCTTTAGTGCCTCCGGACGAAGTTAAGCAAGTGTTAGTCATGCCTTGAAATCCTAAATATGTGCCACTTGAATCAAGTTTAACTAGATCCCCACCGTAACCAGGATTTTTCCAAATCCAGATATTGTCACTGCTATCTATCGCCATTGGACCAATCTTTTCGTTATAGACTATCTCACCTGTTTTATTGCAACTAGTGTTATACTGAAATATCTTTGCTAACTGGCCAGTGCCTGAAGAAGAAGGATAAGAATAATAACTTGTAACATGAATGACATTATTGGAGTTTATCTCAATGTCATCCCAGTCTGAGACGCTATATGGAAGTTTCACCTTACATCTGAAGGTCCCACTGGAATCAAAAGATATGAAACGGTCATTATAATAGTCCAAAACGTAAATGTTATCATTGCTGTCTATATCCATGTGCGTTGGGTATCTGAAATTATAATTACCCGTTCCGTAAGAACCAATGGTTTTTAAGTAAGTGCCGGAGGAATTGTATTTTTTTATTCTATGATCGTCATATTCAACAGCGTACACATTGCCGGAAGAATCAACCCCCACATCCTGGGAACGCGTGCTGACAACCGAACCGGTAGACCACCCCATACTTCCGGAATTATCTAGCATTAACAGTATGTTAGCCTTGACATCCGCCTTACCGGTTCCGGGCGGAGGTGATTTTGCCAAAACGGGGAAATTTATAAAAAATAAGAAGATAAATGCAAAACTTACCGTAACTAATTGATAATGTTTATTTTTCAAGTTCTTCATTATATTTATCTATGAGAGTGGAATATTTTTTGGATACGATTTCAATATTTTGAATTGTTTCATCAGGGGTGAAATGAATGAGTAAAAAAACATGTTTGAAGGTAAGCTCCCAATGGTAGAATTTCATTCCACTGGCCCCATCATCCTCTGCCAGTTCGTTTGGCTTTCCGTAATAGTAAGTTAAATTCTCTAAATGATTAATAGTGGTCAATCTGTCCTCAAAGGAGATCTGATGTAGGTTTTTATTAATGAAGGTGTAGTGAACGGGAAACATCTTGAAATTAGAATCCTTGCATACTTCCTCTGTTGGAATGCGAAAAGAAACTGGAGCATCAGGCGTGTTTTCAGCATCTCCAATAACATCCGTCTGGGAGAAGAATTCATTGACTCCTCTTTGCATTTTGATTATTTCAAAATCGCAATACGCGAATGCGCAATTGGTGAATAAGAAAAAAAATACAATGAGATTAAGGCAGGTTTTCATCACTACGATGAGACCTCTATAATGGCTTCAATCATGGTGCGCAGTTGCGTGTTGGAACTCCCCGGACCCATGCCGCAGGCAAAGACCTTGTAAAAATAGGTCATTTGACCTCCTGAGGTGCTGTAGTTCGTGCCCATGCCGACACTGCCCCCCGCTCCCACGTTCGTGACCGTTGATTGTCCGTACTCCGTTGCAACCCAGTAGTATTTTTGGTTGCTGTAAATTTTTTTATCTTGGGAAGAGGTGATTCCCATTTCATTGATGATGGTTTGGCTTGAGTTATGGACAACCTTAATTGTTCCACCCAGATCATAGTTGCACAATGTTTTAATGGTGGAATTTCCGTTCTTGGGGAACGTTCCCTTCGCAACTTCTTTGGAAATCCATCGCCTTGCTGATTCAACTCCTGTCTCCGCGCTGAGGAATGTTTGTTGATCACTTTCACTCACGCCCGCAACCTTGCTTTGGCCCGCTGCGTTCATCACAAGTATGGAGGCCATCAGGGTCATGACCAATAAAAGGACCATGGAAACAACCAGGGCAAATCCCCCTTCCTTGCCATCCCTTAGATGCATTTTACGATCATTCATTGCTTGATGTTACCACAATATTTACTGCGAGGCATAATAAAGATTCCTGACTATGAC
>DLRJ01000128.1 GCA_002500485.1 Dehalococcoidia bacterium UBA7891 | reverse complement strand
AATTTGAGGGAATGATTGCCAATTTTGGTCTTCGTGTAGATTTGAATAATCCGAATTCAATGTGGTATAATGCAGATGAGAGATATTCAAAGTTCTATAGATCGAAATACCGAGAGACCTTTCAAGATTCAGCCACGACTTTGTTGGCTGATACTGAAGGAGATATAAATATAAGCCCGCGGTTAGGTGTATCTCATCCTATCTCAGCTACATCTAAATTGTTTTTCAATTACGGTCATTTTTATTCAATGCCTCCCTCCTTTGATATGTATTCGATTCAGCCCGGAGGGGGCGCGCAAGGATTATCCTTTATTGGTAATCCCTCTGTAAAGATGCCACGTACTATTGCTTATGAACTGGGGTTTGAAAAAGAATTTAGTGACATTCTTGTTCGTGCAACCGGTTACTATAAGAATGTCTCAAGCCAAACTGGTCAAGTCTCATACATTAGCTATGATCAAAGTGTGGACTATAATACAGTCGAAAACAATAATTATGCTGATAATAGGGGTGTTGAGCTAACAGTAGAGAAAAACTTTGGCACCTGGGTAACCGGCTTTTTTAATTACGATTACCGGGTTGATACCGAAGGATTCGTTGGTCGAGAAGTCTACTACGAAGATCCTAGGATGCAATTGTTATATGGTCTTCAGAATCCCTATCAGGAAAGACCTCTTGCCCGTCCGGTTGCTCATGGAAACATACGTGTAATGTCTCCATCGAACTGGGGTCCAACTGTCGGCAATATTAACCCTTTGGGTGGAGTTAGTGTGAGCTTGCTTATGCGTTACAAAGCTGGAAGGTGGGACACTTGGGATCCACTAGATGAAAAAGTACAGGACAATATCCAGTGGAAGGGCGAGACATATTTTGATATGAGATTAGAGAAACGTACCCAGATTGGTGGTTCTAGCCTGATAACGTTTGTCGATATCGATAATGTCTTTAATCTCCAGCATGTTGCCCAACAAGGTTTCGGCCCAGGTAATGATTCTAGGTATTATCTATCATCCCTGCATCTTCCTATGTATGATGATGATGATATGCACAATTCAGGACTGCCATCAGTTCCAGAATCTTACTCTGGTACTCCTCAGCAATACTGGGGTGAGATCGAGTACAATGATAAGCCTGGCGATATAAAAAGTGATGATAAGCCATACATTGATATGCCTAATCGTGATTTGTTTACATATCTTTATCCTCGATATGTCAGATTTGGTCTGAGCTTTTATTTTTAGAATAACGGGAAGAGGTTGACTAATGAAAGGGAGCTTAAAAATGCATAAACGTTTTTCAAATCATATCATATGGTTTTCAGTTGTGTGTCTATCACTAATTCTAATACCAGACACAGCAAATGCTGGAGTTGTAAAATGGATAAGGCAAGGTAGTTATTGGAAACCATTTGCTGATTCAGGTGATGAAGGTGAAGGGAATATAGGGTGGGGAACTCTCGGGTTGTACTACTACCACGGTTTCACTCGCCAACAGTGGTCATCTAAAGCCTGGTTTGTAGGTACAAGTGATTTTACAGATACAACTGGTACAAATTATTCTGTTTTTATTTCAGGAAATGGGCAGTGGGAGGTTGATGAAGCAAAAATTGTAATGCCAGTCCCAGATGATAAGGGTTTTACAATTAAAAAATATCTTAGAAATCCCATACCCGAGATTTATGTTGATGGTTTCCCCTTACATGATCCATTCTTTGGACGAGAGGATGACGAGTCTGTTGATCCTAGTTATATTAATCAACATGCAGGCAGTGCTGATGCTATGCTCGAGTCCACTATGAGAACTAATATGGGTCTCACAATTAATCGAAAAGTAATCGGTTACAGTCAACAAAATCATGATGATTATCTTGTTGATGACTGGACTTTTACCAACACAGGTAATGCGGACTTAGATGATGCTGTTGAATATCCCAGTCAGACCCTTAAGGATGTGTACTTTTTTCGTCAAATAAGACCTACGGAAGCTGGAGATTTTCATACCAACTGGATGACTTCTTACGGTCAATACACAACGGATACCCTAAGATTACCAGGTATTGGTTATGGCACAAACGTTGAAGGTGAAACATATGATCAATTTGGAGAAGTTGTTCAAGAGACTGGGAAAATTCAAGAACCAGCATTTAGAGCTGAAACTGTCCTTCATATAGACAATGCACCCAATGATCCAACTAATAATCCAGCTCAGCCTCACATGACTGATGTTCAGGACTGCGACCTTCCCTATGCGGTAAGGCATCCTCAGGGCATGTCAAGTACAGACTGGGCCAACCTGTATCAAACAATGGAGGAAGGTCTGAATTTCTTTGATGCCTCGCCAACAATGACAGAAGCGGATTATCCAGTTTACCCTAATACCCATCATGGTGTGAGATTTGATGAAAGGAGTTACAAGTTTACTACAGACTATGAATATTTTGGTTGGTCACTTGCGGGTGTTTGGGCTGCTGGTCCCTATACTTTGGAGCCAGGAGAGGACTTTAATATCGTGTGGGCTGATGTGGCTGCTTCTATATCCTTTGAAAAAGGGTGGGAGGTTGGTAAAGCATGGCTTGCTGGTAATTCAGAGTCGACTGTACCATTCCCAGGAGAAGACAACCTTCCAAAAAGATTTACAGACTTCCCAGACTTAGCGCCAACAGATAATGATAGGAACAAAGACCGTTGGATAATGTCAGGTATGGATTCATTGCACAAGAATGCTAATGCTGCACTGTGGGCTTATGAAAATGATTATGAGGTTCCATCTGCACCACCAGCTCCATCGATTTATGTTTCATCAAGACCGGGATATATATTGGTTGAATGGGGTAGTGAATCGGAGTCAGCGAGCGATTTTGCCGGATATAAAGTTTATAGATCCACTGGTACTCAAGATTCTACGTGGGCTGAGATTGCAGACTATCCTGGTTCAAGCACTCATAAGCATGAAGATGCCACAGCTTCAAGAGGAATGGCATATTTTTACTCTGTTGCAGGTTATGATGATGGTAACGGAAATGCTGTGGGAGTATCTGGTGTTAAAGAGTCTCTTGAAAGTGGCAGGTATATTAACCGAACCACTAAAGCAGCATATCTGACTAGAGAACCAGGTTCTTTGGATGAGGTGATTATTGTTCCTAACCCATTTAATATCGCCGCATCCGCACTTCAATTTGTTGGCGAGCAGGACAAAATCATGTTTTACAACGTTCCCGCCTTTTGCATTATTGATATTTATTCAGAAAGTGGGGATCATGTAAAATCTATTAACCACACGGACGGCTCAGGTGATCAGTCATGGGGTGTTTTATCGGAAGAGTTTTCAGCTACCAAATCAAGTCAGGTAATTGTGAGTGGGATTTACATTGCTCGGATTGAAGAAACAGATGAAAGTGGTAAGAGGTCGGGTAATGCTGTGTTGAGAAAACTTCTGGTAGTTCGATAGAGCATTTTTTACTTAATTAAGGAAAATAAAATGAAAATAATAATAAAGCCCCTAACTATTTTGGTTCTCCCCTTTTTCTTATTGTCATCAGCTAAAGGAGAGGATTTAAAGAAAGTTGCTCAAACCGGGCTACAATTTTTAAAAGTTGATATGCTCGCAAGTGCTGCAGCAATGGGTGGCGCATTCACCATGGCTGGAACAGGAGCAAATGCAATGTTTTATAATCCAGCTGGTATGAGTGGAACTGAATCAGGTTTTGATTTGGTCACATCAAATACATCCTGGATAGCGGATATAAACTATATTGCTGCAGGAATAGCCAGAAGCTTTGGAAACCTTGGAACTGTGGGTGTGTCCTTTGTGACGTCAGATTACGGTGATATTCAAGGTACACGCTTAGATGCTTCAACAGCAGATGGTTATGTAGAAACTGATATTGGTAATGTAAACTCTCAAGCGATAGGTATTAGTTACGCAAGAATCCTTACAGATAAATTTCGAGTTGGAGGTCAGGTAAAATTTGCAAGTCAAGCACTTGGCGCAAACCTAATGCCTGAAGGAGAAACAAAGAATAATGAAGTATCTGGTCTTGCATATGATTTTGGTACAATTTTTTACCCTGGTTTGAAAAGTTTGGCTTTTGGAATGTCCATAAGGAATTTTTCTCCCCAATTTAAATATGAAGAAGAAGCTTTTGAGTTGCCATTAACATTTAATATTGGGACATCCGTTAATCTTTTTGATTTTGTTAACGGGCCATCAAGTAGCGCCCTGCTGATTGCAGTGGATGCTGTTCATCCTCGGGACTACACGGAACGAGTTCATGTTGGGGCGGAATATCTTTTTGCTGATTTACTAGCTGTTAGAGCTGGGTACAAAACGAATTATGATGAAGAAGCGTTAAGTATGGGTTTTGGAGTTAAATATGCTGTTGGGGGTATTGGTTTGAGGATCGATTACTCTTATTCTCAATTAGGAGCATTTGATGGAGTTAGCAGAATTACCATAGGTGGAAGTTTTTAGTTTATGTAAAGAGAAAATCCCTCTCAAATAAATTATTATACATGAATTAAATCTGGGTTGGTATGAAAATATCGACCCAGATTTTTACATATAAGATGATGATTCGTTTAATATTTTCCTTGTCTTTGTTCACATTCTTTGTTTTTCCAGTTTTACTTTCTGGTGCTAATAAAAAGAATAAAGCAATTCTGATATCTGACAAATCCAGAATAGTATTAATTGGGAATAATCTTTGTTCAAGGATGATGAATTTTGGACACTTTGAAACTGAAGTGCATCTGCGTTATCCAAAGAGTAAACTATTCATCAGGAATATGTGTGATGGTGGTAATACGCCTGGTTTCCGTCCTCATTCCGGCCGAATATCTCCCTGGGCTTTTCCCGGAGCGGAGCAATTCAATAATGAATTTATAAGAAACTCTGATAGCCAAGGTCATTTTGAAACCCCTGACCAATGGCTATTTCGCTTGAAAGCGGATATTATTATTGCCTTTTTCGGATACAACGAGTCATTTAGCGAAGATAAGGGGCTAAAAAGGTATGAGGCTGAACTTGATGCATTTGTAATTCATACTTTGAGTCAGAGCTACAATGGCAAATCCCCCGCTCAGCTTGCTCTAGTTTCTCCAACCGCATTTCAGGACTTGTCGGATAAGTTTGACCTGCCGGATGGGGTAGAAATCAATAAATACCTTTCATTATATACTGATGCCATGGAAAGAGTTGCAAGTAAGCATAATGTGAATTTTATTGATACATATAACCCTTCAAAACGGTGGTTCAAATCCACAGAGGAAATCACAATTGATGGCTTCCAACTCAATGAGAAGGGATATCGACTGCTGTCGGAACTAATTTCTGATCAACTTTTTACAAAGCGTAAAAGAAAATCGGCGAAAAATGAAAATCTTGTCCGAGCAGCCGTTTTGGATAAAAACTGGATGTGGCACAATGATTTCAAGATACCCAATGGGGTACATGTTTTCGGGCGCCGTTACGAACCTTATGGGCCAAATAACTACCCGGCTGAGCTGGCTAAGATCAGAGAAATGACATCTATCAGGGATGAAGCTATTTGGATGGCTTTAAGGGGAAAGAAAATGGATTTGGCCAAAAAGGATAATAATACATCTTCTCTTCCCCCGGTGGAGACTAACTATAAGCGAGGTGATATTGATGCCCCGGGCATTATCATTGTTGACTCGAAAAGTAAAGGATCAACGCCCAGAAAGGAAAGGTCTTCCTACCTGTATGGGGATGATGCTGTTCGAACAATCACAACAGCTCCTGGCTATAAGATTGAACTATTTGCATCGGAACAGGAGTTTGAGGACTTGGCAAATCCTGTTCAGTTGTCATTTGATAATGAAGGGCGTCTCTGGGTTGCCACAATGCCAGATTATCCCCATTACAGGCCAGGGGATGAAAGACCCAATGATAAACTCATCATATTGGAAGATACTGATGCAGATGGTGTTGCCGATCAACAGACAACTTTTGCAGATGGTTTACATCTGCCCGTAGGATTTGAGCTTTCACCTGAAGGTGTTTATGTATCCCAGGGTACCAACCTCATCCTTTTTTCGGACTCGGATGGCGACAGCCGTGCTGACAAAAAGCAGATAGTTTTGAGTGGGTTTGATGACCACGATACACACCATACCATTAGTGCTTTCTGCTCGGATCCATCCGGTGCTATCTATATGGGTCAGGGTGTTTTTCTTCACAGTAATATTGAAACTGCCTACGGACCGGTGCGAGGTACCAACGGTGGATTTTTCAGGTATAATCCTCAGCGCCGGCATTTAGAGCGCACCGTTCAGCACGAATACTTGCCCAACCCTTGGGGGATCGCCTTTGACAAGTGGGGCCAGAATTTCTTTTGTGACACATCCGACCCTTCCATTCGCTGGATGATGCCCGGCTCCATCAAGCCCCTTTATGCTGTGGGTACGGAAAAGACGAAAAATCTGGTTCAGAAAGAACATATGGTTCGCCCCACTTCTGGTTTAGAGTTCGTGTCAAGCCGGCACTTTCCTGATGAAGTTCAGGGTGATCTACTTGTTAATAATACCATTGGCTTTCATGGGACGAAACAGCACGCGGTCCTGGATGACGGTACAGGTTACAGGTTCGAGTTTCGCCAGGATCTAATAAAATCGAGCGACGGAAGTTTTCGCCCTGTCGATATGGAATTTGCACCTGACGGCTCTCTCTACATTGTTGATTGGCATAATCTGCTTATCGGACATATGCAACATAATGCCCGTGATCCGCTGAGGGACCATTCACACGGCAGAATTTATAGGGTTACCTATCCAGCTCGGCCATTGGTAAAAGAAGCAAAAGTCGCGGATGCCACCATTAATGAACTTCTGGAGAACCTGAAACTCCCTGAATACCGGACTCGTTACAGGACACGCAGAGAACTCAGGGGGCGCAGTAGAACTGAGGTTCTTTCTCATTTGAAGAGGTGGATTAGAGAGTTAGACAGGAGTAGCCCAGAGTACGGTCACTACCTTCTGGAAGCCCTTTGGGTAACTTGGGGAATGAATGAGGTTGATCAAACGTTGCTTGAGCAGTTACTAATCTCCCAAGATTATCGAATCAGGGCTGCTGCTGTGAGGGTAATTCGATACAGCGGTCATCAAATTGATAATCAGGATGTCTTGCTCAGGGCCGCAGCCCAGGACGATAATGGAAGAGTAAGGCTTGAAGCCATTACAGCAGCTTCATGGTTGACTATTGAAGAGGGAATTCCCGTCTTGTTGGAGGCCGAGAAAAAACCGCTTGACGATTGGATAGCATATGCCCACAAGACTGCTGTTGCCCATCTTAACGGACGTGCAGTTTATGAGGAGAATCTTAAAGAAGAGATTGTCTCCGATCTAAAAGATGATGATTTGGCCCTCTACAGGAAAGGATGGGAACTCTATAACAAAAACGGTTACTGCATAACCTGTCATCAGACCAATGGCAAAGGGCTTTCAGCATCGGGATATCCACCCTTGGTAGACACCGATTGGGTGGTTGGGAATGAGGAACGTTTGATCAAGATTTTATTGAAGGGCATCTATGGGCCTATGGAAGTGAGTGGAAAGAAGTATCAGGGTGTTATGGCACCCTTCGGCCAGTTACTGACCAATGAGGAAATCGCATCTGTTCTCACGTACATCCGAAACTCTTTCGGGAATCAGGCTTCAGTTATTACAAAAAAGAAAGTTGAAAAAGTACGGCAAGCCTCTAAGAATAGGAAAGTATACTATTCACCAGCAGAATTGTTGAAAGAGCATCCTGTCAATCAATGACCATTAGGTAAGATTAAGCCCGTTGTCTAATGCGGTGAAGATAGATATCATAAAAGGAGAATCAATGAAGATTATTATTCGAATGACTTTTGTGATTGTGGTGGCCGTGAGTCAGCTAATTATGTACGGATGCTCAGAAGATAGAGACAAGAAGAAAGATGTTTCGATGAGTACAACTGATATGATCGGCGCCCAGCGTCAACTGCGTGAGCTTCAGCTCAGCGATCCTCACCGTCCCACCTACCATTTTGTAAATCCCGAAGGCAGGGGAATGCCGTTTGATCCGAACGGCGCCATTTTCTGGAACGGTCGCTACCACCTTTTCTACATTTTTCAAGATCACAGGGGTGACGGGTGGGGGCACGCCTCAAGCAGGGATTTGCTCCATTGGCGGTTTCATCCCGCGGCGCTTTTTCCGGAAGAAAATGATCCTGACAGAGGAATATTCAGTGGCAATGCGTTCGTTACTCTGGATGGCGATGTAGCCATCCTCTATCACGGGGTCCGTGCCGGCAACTGCATTGCCCTGAGCAGCGATCAGGACCTCAATACCTGGACGAAACTTACCTCGAACCCCATCATACCCATCCCTGAAGAAGGCAGTCCGGAAGAAAAACTCTACAGTTCCTGGGATCCTCACGGATGGGTTGAAAATAACGAATATTACGCGATTTTCGGGGGGAAGAAACCATCGCTTTTCAAAGCATCCGATCTGGATAGATGGCATTATGTTGGTCCCTTGCTCGCATCCAACATGCCTGATGTGGACGAAGCCATTGAAGACCTCTCATGTCCGGATTTTTTCACTCTTGGTAATAAACATGCTCTGCTGAGTATCAGCCACTCCCATGGAACAAGGATTTACCTCGGTCAGTGGGACGGGAGCCAGTTTCATCCAGAATCTCATCAGAGGATGAACTGGCTTGGCGGGACCACTTTTGCACCTGAAACACTCCTCGATGACAAGAAGCGAAGGATCATGTGGGCATGGGTTCTTGATCGGCGGGAAAGGCTTCACATCCGGTACCCTCGAGATCAAGAACCGCCTCCTTACGGGTGGACCGGCACCATGACTTTACCACGTGTACTTTCCCTCGCTTCTGACGGGACGCTTCTGATTCAACCGGTGGAGGAATTGAAAGAATTGAGGACAAACCCAAGAGTTGCAAGAAACATCGAAGTCAACGACGGTGAGGGATTTCGACTTAATGATATTGAAGGGACCGAACTGGAGATAGCCGCGACTGTGGACATGAGCGGAGCAACCACTTTCGGGCTCAAAGTAATGGCATCGCCAGGTGGGGAAGAAGAGACGACAATCGAGTTCAACCGGACGGAAGAAAATATCACTATCGATTTCGCTAAGTCTTCCCAAGACACTTCAATTAAGCATTACAAAAGAACTATGAATTTCATGACAGAAGAGGCAAACCCCATAGCCACCAATCAGATTGCTCCCTTTAAATTGGGGAGAGACGAAGAGCTTAAGATTCAGATCTTCATAGACAGATCCATTATTGAAGTATTTGCAAACGGTCGCCAGTGCGTTACACAACGTGTATACCCAACGAGACCGGACAGCCGTGGGGTGGAGCTTTTTTCTAAAGGGGGAGACTCAAGGGTAAGCCTGTTAAGAGCGTGGGACGTATCGCCCACCAATCACTGGTAAACTTTTCTGCTTACTTCCGCTCTGACAGAAACTGAACTAGATCCCGGAATTCGGCAGATGCCATGGTCTCATGAAGATTAGCTGGCATCAACGAATATTGGAGCATAGTCTGATCAGCGATCTCGTCATAAGCTATGGCCACTCGCTCGCCGTTTGCGAGAATCATCTGCAGGTGGCGCTTTGAATCTATAAGCTTATCCCACCTGCCTACAAATAAATCTCCATCTTCTGTAGTAACCTCATACCCTACATAATACGGAGCAACAATTGCATCAGGGTTTAAAATACTTTCAATTATTCTTTCTTTCCCCTGATTGCTTCCTACCCGTGAAAGATCCGTACCATATATCCCACCTCTACCATTAATTCGGTGGCAACTAGCACATTGATAACGATTACTGAAGAAAACTCTCGCACCTGAGGATCCATCTCCCTTATCTAAACCCAAATTTCTCAACTCAGAATTGGTACGAAGTTTATTATTTTCTAAACTTGTCTCGGATATACCCGCCAACTCCAAGCTATGCTGTGCTTCATTCTTTATAATTGATGGTTGACCCTGATCATCTATAATCTCTGAAAGGGAAATTTGAGCTGACTGGTTAATATTTAGACTATTACCTAAACCAACAATAGCCTCTAGCCTAACATTCTCAGCAAAAGAAGACTCTTTTGAGATATCTGATAAAATTTCTATAGCTGCACTATCATTGATTCGAGCACCGAGAGACCTAATTGCTTCAATTTGGAGAACTGGCTCTGAGGCATCTATTAAATCCTTCAGCATGCCAGTTTTAAGATCAGGATAATTAGGATTTACTGAAGACAAAACACGAGCTCTAATTTCAAAGCTAAGGTTCTTATTGAAAGAAGCTCTTAGTAATTGTGGCTGTCTTTTATAGAAAGTTCGTGTTATGTGATCGTCTCCTTCCATAAAATGGCTTTCCATATTAAAAGCTCCGTCCATATACTGAAAAGCAGCCATGTAAGTATCAAATAGTTCTTGTGAAACATCAGAAAGATTAGCAAATGATGACTCAACGTTATTTTTTAATTCAACTAAGTGCTCTTCAGAAATCCATTTTAGAGCGGTAATACGATTTTCTTGAACAGGATCCTCCAAAAATTCTTTGAGGATAATTGTTGCATCCTTAACACCAGACTGACGCAGGCACAACAGTGATGCTAAACGTATATCAGGATTGTTGCTTTTCGAATTCTCAATCAGAAAGCTATAATTATTGGGCTTACCAAAAGTTTTGATGATAGCGGTATTAATAAAGGGATCATCTTGCTCAAAAAATTTTACTACCTTATTGAATGAGGACTCTGAAAACAACCCATAGATAGCTTCTCTAATAACATAAGGGGACTCATCACTCTCAATAATATTGACATAAAACTCCTCTTTATTTTCCAGAGAATTGTCAACTAGTATGCGTACTGCTGCTGAGCGAACAAGCTCATTTTTTTCCTTAAGAGCAAGATCCAGCAAGCCATCAAGTTCAACGTGGTCATAATTGAGAGCAGCCATTAGAAGGCTCATTTTTCCTTCATCAGTAATGTCTTTAGATGAGAACTGTGATAGTGGTTTAGAGCTAGAGTTTTTAATCATTTTTTCAGCCGCCTGAGCTCTAATACGACGGTCGCCTGAATTGAGCGGTTTTATATTCTGTTTATTGTCAAATCCAGGCCCTGTAATTCTCCATATTCTACCTTTTCCATGGACAGCGTAAGATATGCTGGCCCAGTCCGTCAAAAGGATACCGCCTTTAGAATCAATAGCAAGGCCCACAGGGAAGAAATTCCTGGGGCCCTTTATAAAAGTTTTGGCTTCAGAAATAAAGGAACTTCCCCGTGAATTCAATTGAAAACTTTGCACCACACTATCTCCCCAAGCTGTGGCCAATAACGTACCTTTTAATGAATTTCCAAAATGACCTAAACCATAATGAAGAAGTCCACTGGGTGCCTCTCCTGTACCTGCTACCATTGGGAGTGTACCAGGAATTTGACCAAACCATGATGTAAGAGGACTTAATCCATCTCGTCCATGCTGAAATTGAAAACCATAGTTTCCGCCATTAACAATATGCAGGAGACGGCAAGGAGGCATACCATCTGGATCATTTTCGACAGCAAAAAGATTACCAAAATCATCAAATGTCATTGAAAAACAGTTCCAGATAGCTGTTCCAATTCTTTCAAGATTCGAACCATCTAAATCACAACGGTAAAGGCTGCCTCCTTCACGCTCTTTACCTAGTATAGAGATTCCATCACTTCCTGAAATAGTGTATTCAGAACCAAAGTTTTCACCACATTGAAAATATATTTTCCTGTCCGGTCCAATAACTAGGCCTGACATACCATTATGAGGAAACTGTTCTTCTGTTTCCAGAGAGATAAGCGTATCTTGGCTGTCCGCGAGCAGATCACCATCCAAATCAGCAAATTCGATGATGGACGCCCGAGTCGCAATCAATGCCCGTCCGGGCTCCCTAAGGGCCAGTGACATGCCATCGGTAAAGTCAGTCGCAAATTCAACAATCCGTTTTTGCCCACTGTCGTTAATATAGCCATCCAGAACAAGTAGACGATCTACAGTCGGGCCAAGGTAATTATCTTGTCTTAGATGGGTGTGATTTTCGATTACCCAAATCCGATCCATTTCGTCTACTGCAATTCCCGTGGGGGTTACAATGTCCGGCTCCCTCGCGATAAGGGTTAACTCTGAACCATCGATAAGAACTTCCGGGATTCTTCCAAGGCCATGACTCTGATCGGCGCTGGCCACCACCGGTGGCTGGGCAGAAACCTCAGGTGTCGGTGTCTGATAACAGCTTGCTGCAAACCCCCAAAAAAGAAGAATCAGATAGTGAACACCTATGGCCTTATAAGACATCAAAGGCTGTAAAGATTCCGACTATTCCTTGAAAGAAGAATCGAATGACACTTCAGACCTTCCAAAATCCACACTCTTTGCAAAAGCGGCTGCCTCAG
>DLRJ01000083.1 GCA_002500485.1 Dehalococcoidia bacterium UBA7891 | reverse complement strand
CCTCCTGTTTTATGCAGGACTAAAATAATCAAACTATGGGTATTTGATTACCAAAAATAAATAATAATATAAAATAAAAAGCCTCCCGTATTCTGTGGGGAGGCTATTTATTATAGAACCTGTAGAAAAAATATAGTTTAATTCTGATTTAGTATCTTAAAAATCGCCTTTTCTGCGAGCACTGACATTACTTTGTAACCTTTTTTGTTTGGATGTACACTATCAGAGCCATAACTCTCTATTAAGGCATTATTTTTATCAACCATTGAAGAATAATAATCAAGATATATCATTCCATTTTCTTTAGCATATTGTTCTATTATTTTATTAACTGCAGATATCTTTGGTGGCGGGTTGATGCCCGGGTTCCAAGGAAAACCCTTTGCTGGTAGAATAGATGAAATGATTACATTGATTCCATTAATTTTTGCCAAATCTGCCATAGAAATAATATTATCGGAAATCATTTTTACTGTAGATGGGCCTGTATTTTCTGCAATATCATTGATTCCTGCTAGAATTATAACTACTTTTGGATTAAGGTCAATGACATCTGGTCGAAATCGAATTAACATTTGAGGAGTAGTTTGACCACTAATTCCTCTATTGATATATGATTTCCCTTTAAAAAATTCTGGTAGAATAGTGGACCATCCTTCAGTAATTGAATTCCCCATAAAAACAACTCTATCTTCATTATCAGAGGACTGAGCATATTTCTTATTATTTTCAGAATATCTACCAAGCTCTGGCCAGTCTTGGCCATAAGCAAATGATGATGTGAAAAATAAAAGAATAGCGACTTTCTTCATAATGAACTCCTTGGATTAAAATTCAGCAGAAAATTACACAAAATTCACCCAGCAATGTTTTGATTGATGATGATTTGTTAATTCTCAATTTCTAGATCGCTCGATAAATCTTCCAGGCCGCTTACCAGTTATTTTGTTATTATTAAGAACAGCAACACCGCCAACGAAAACATGCAATATACCTGTTGAAAAGTGGTGGGGATCATTATAGGTTGCTTTATCCTGAATCGTTTCAAAATCAAACACTGTCATATCAGCGATTGCACCTTTTCTAATTAATCCCCGATCACTTTGACCAATCCACAATGCTGGTAAAAGTGTCATCTTATGTATAGCCTCTTCTAAAGTGAGCACTTCTTTATCACGCACATACTTAGAAAGTATGCGTGGAAACGAACCGTAACTTCGTGGATGGGGAAATCCCATACCCAACTCAACAAGGTCTCCATCAGTCTCAAACATTGATGTCGGATGACTAATTATTCGGATTACATCATCCTCCGCCATTCCTTCAAAAATACCTATAAATCCGCCGCTAAGCTGTAATTCAATTATAGCATCAACAGCTTCAACTATAGTATTTGGACGACCAAGCACTGTAAGAAAATCTGCTAAAGTCCTTCCCTGCATTTTTGGGTGTGAATTAACACTTCTAAACTTAATGCTCTCTGGACCTGATCCAGTCTGCTGTAAAAAAATTGTACTCATTTCAGAAACTAACCGTCGACGAGTTACTGGATCATTAACACGATTCTGAAATTCATCTGGGCCACCAGCAAGGGCCCATCCCGGAAACAAAATATCGGAGTAAGTACTGAATGCAGTATACGGATAGACATCATGTGCTACCTCTTGACCTACAGCATCCGCTGAATCCAATATGGCTAATGTCTTCTTTGTAAGCCCCCAATGAGCGGCTCCAGTCACCTTATGGTGATTAATCTGAATTGGGATACCTGCTCGCTTACCAATTTCAAGGGTCTCACGAATCGAATCAAGCACGCGAGCACCCTCATCTCGCATATGCGTAACATAGATTCCACCATATGACGCTGCAATTTCAGCCAAAGTAACAATCTCATCAGTATTTGCAAAGACTGCGGGCACATATTCTAGCCCAGTAGAAAACCCAAGGGCACCTTGCTGCATGGAAGAATCAACCAATGCAGACATCCATGCCAACTCCTCATTAGTAGGTGGGCGATTCTCAAGTCCCATGACCCGCTTTCTTATCCAAGTATGTCCTGCAAACAATCCTACATTAGGGGCCATACTGACACGACCCATATAATCATCCAAAGGAAATGGTTGATCCTGACTGTGAAGAGATGCAAGAATCGTAGTGATACCCTGTCGGATAAAGTTCTCTGCATTTGGGTACTCTTCTAGCTTCACCAAATGTGCATGATTATCCCAAAAACCTGGAGCAACTACAAGCCCGGTAACATCCAAAACACGACTTGCTCGAGAGATAGGAATATCCGCCCTGACTGCAATTATCCGATCTCCACGTATAGCAACATCAGCCACATAGCGTATAGCTCCTGTACCATCGACAACAGTCCCCCCCTTAAGAATTAAGTCGTAATCTACGGTCCCCTTACAGCTTACGCCTAAGATCAATATATTGATAAACGTAAATATAAAGTAAACTAACCGAAAATATTCAAAAGACCAGCCAAACCTCACTTTGTACTCTCAGGAATAAGGCGGAGAGCAGTCAGTCCTCTATTTGGCCCTAAAGAAACGAACACCCTAAAACAAGTATCTCCATACCATGCCCAATATTGAAGTGAAACATCATCTCCTACTAATTTTCTGTCCAATAACTCCATTCGGTCCGGTGCATCAAGGTCCTTTAGCTGAGCAGTGAGTGATCTACGCATTCGAGGAAAAACAGTTTGGCGAACGAATGCAAAATCCTCAATGGTAAGGTCCCCTTTTGATATTTTAATCAATTTGTCTCGAATGTATTGAGTCGCTACTGGGTCAGGATCCGTTATTGGAGTCGATGGAGGAGGTTCTGGCGCAAGAGATGGCTTCAACAAAGCTCCAATTCTCCTTGGTAGCCCATATACAGGAATGCTGCGAGCGTTCGTTAATAAGATCACTACAAGATTATCACCAGTAAACCGATAGAACTGGGAAGTAAACCCTTGCCATGAACCTCCATGCTGATGAACGATCTGACCACCAACCTCGTCAATAAACCATCCGAAACCGTATGGATAGCTTTGACCACTGTTCAATTTCATCGGTTTTAAGATCAGATCCCAACTTTTTTCACTCAGAATGCGACGATTCGCAACAACACCGTTCCAAGCGATCATATCCTCTAAGTTTAAGAGCATTGAGCCATCGGCTGTAGTGTTCGTCATAGGAGCAACGTAACCCGCGTGTTGCCAGCCCTTATTAGTTGGCAGGTATCCCCGTGCTCTATGAGGTACAATATCACTTTCAGTATTAATCCGGATTGTTGACATTCCCGCTGGGTTAAAAATTCGTTTTCGCAGAAAATCCCAGTAGGGCATTCCAGTTATGCGGCTCATCACTACACCAAGCATGACGTACCCTGTATTTGAATAGTTCCATCGTTTTCCAGCTGCAAACTCAAGCTCTAGTTCTGATGCCATCTTCACCAAATCTTCCTCTGTGTAATTCTTTGAGTAATCAAATTGTTCGCTTGTATAATCTGGGATGCCAGAGGAATGTGTTAAAAGATGACGAATTGTTATAGGCCGCCATGCTATTGGAGCTTCCGAAATGTATTTAGTTACAGAACCATCCAAATCAATGAGACCATCTTCAACTAGTGCCATGATTCCAGCTGAAGTGAATTGTTTGCCTAGCGACCCAGTTTGGAACATAGACTTAATTGTGACAGGCGCATTCGTCTCGAGGTTTGCGACACCAAATCCCTTTGCGAGAAGAACCTCCCCTTCCTTAATTACAGCAAAAGCAACACCTGGAATTTTTCCACTGTTCATCGTATCTCGTACAAGATCTTCAATATTTGAAACAACAGCAGCTGGCTCTTTGGCACGTTGCATAGACCAAGGTATAGGCAGAGGTTTTTGCTTAGGCCAAACTTCATCAAGTGTCTCACCTTTATAGAGAACTCCGTTTTTCATGACATATGCTATGGCCTGAGTTGCTGCAATATCATTCAGAGGATTTCGATCAAGAATAACAAGGTCAGCAAGCTTGCCTGGCTCTACACTTCCGAGGTCCTTTTCGTACCCTATCGCTTCTGCACCAAATACAGTTGCAACCCTTAAAACATCATGATTGCTCATACCGCCGCGTGCTAACAATTCCATCTCCCAATGGTTGGATAACCCTTGTATCTCGCCATGTCCACCCAATGCCACACGTCCACCAGCTTTTAGGATCTCATTGGCACCAGCAGCAACCTCAAGATCGTTGTAATCTTCATCAGGAAACCACAACAATCTAGATGAAGTCTTTGAGTATAACTTACCATCAGGATACCAGCGATTTAGCTTAGCGTTTTCATGTGGTCTTTCTTCCGCTAATAATCGATAAATCGGTAAGGCAGCGCCAAAAGCAACCACCAAAGTGGGAGTATAGGTAATTCCCGTGCGAGCTACAAATTGAATGAGATCATCATAAATCGGAGCAACTGGAAAAGCATGTTCAATTCCACTAAATCCATCAATGCCATAGGTAATATTAGCTTTAGTGTCAGCTCCCCCTTCAGTAGTTGGCATCATCCTTAACTCTCTTGAAGCTTTTATAAATGCTAGACGCTCAGATCTCGGACCGGCAAGGTACCACTTGAGTAAATGAGTCTTGTACTTTTCTCTATACGGTTCAACCACACCTTTTGCTACAGTAGGTGAAGAAAAGCTCGCGCTTGAGAATAAACCTGGCCCGGTAGAAAATATTCGAGGCGCAGGCACACCATCGATCTCAATCATGTCTGAAAAACCAAATATATCCGCACTGGATTGAGGATTTCTAAGTGAAGTAAAACCGTACGCTAAATTAGCAAAAGAAACCGTCGACGCCGGCTCTGGTAGTTCATTATTGATCATAAAATGTGAATGAATATCTATAAATCCAGGAACAATAAATTTATCGCTCATATCAAATTCTACGGCTTTCCTTGGAATCTTAACCGAACCGGTTTTTCCAACACGTAAAATCCTGTTTCCTTTTATTACTACGTCAGCCTTATCAATAATCTCGTACCCATTCATAGTAATAACCTTTGCATTACGTAGAGCTACAATTCCATCTGTAGCTGACCCAGGAACAGCAACATTCAATTGTTGAATCTTTGGTGATTCACTTGGACTATCAACGCTTATTATCTGGAGCTCGACACCAGAGGTAGCCATTATATATTCGCCGTCTCCAGACCACACTACGTGATTAGGGCTATCACTATTAACTTTAATGGTTAGTGGAGAAGCCAGCTTAATATCGTTTGAGTTATTTTGAGAAATTTGATATAATTCTATCACTGAACGATTGATAGCTAATACATGAGTTCCTTTGGAGTTCAATCTCAATTCCGTAGGACCACTATTTGAAACTAATTTAGCCTCAGTTCGAGTTTCTCTTCCATCAAGAGTAATGGAAGTCAGCGTATTTCCTGATAAATATACTCTTTGAGAAGATGGGCCGAAGTGTGGCCTTCTACGTCCCTCAGATTTTGTAATGAAACGAATATCACCACTTTCAGATGAAATCAACATTAGTTCTGAATCATTAGGAACAACCCCATTCTTCAAATTGGGAGAAGCCAAAGTAGATTTCAAAGGAGCCCGAAGTGCTACGATCGAAGCCCCATCGGGCGACCACGCAGGATCGAGCCACAAAGCTGCTTTTTTTGATAGTCTTATCGGCTTTCCATTACCATCAGATCGAGCCTTCCAGAGATGACCTCCAGATTCATCCCAGGTGATAAAGCTTATCCAATTTCCATCAGAGGACCAAGCTGGCATAAATTCCCTTGGACGCTCAGCAGCAGTTAAACGTCTAATTTTCTCACCTTTCACATCTTTTATCCAGATTCGACCCAGAGAAGAAAATGCAACCCTACCATCATTTGAAATAGCCAATTGCTGCACGCGGCGCGACTCTACTGCCCCCTGTTCTATTCTTCTAGGAAAATCAAGACGTGAGTTTACCTTAAGCGATACCTTAGCTTCAAAAGGAACAACAACGTCACCACCATCCTCTAAATTGATTCTATGAATTTTACCATCCCAAGTAGCAAAAAGTTCTCGACTATCAGATGTGATACCAAAATTAGGTAATACATCACGCGTAGCTTTACTTTCTAGCTGATTTCGTTGAATAGGATATGCAAGCCAACGTTCTTCACCGCTTTCTAATTCTTTAATCTTCAATCCAGTTCTACCATCTCTAACGGCACCGTATATTATGTTTTTACCATCAGGAGTAAATGCAGGCTTCATCGTGATTTGATTTTCTAAGACTAAGGGTTCAGTCCGATTATTTTCTAATGACATCTTAAACACTTGACTACTTGCCCCTTTCCTACTATTGTAAGGACGAGGCGTTAGAGAGGTATAGTACAATGTAGATCCGTTTGGATGCAACACAGGACCATAAGGTCCTGGCGCTGGAGAAGAAACGAGCGGCTGTGAAGATCCATTCTGATTTTCAACTATTAAAGTGCTTTCACCAGATTTAATATCAAACCTCCAAATTTCTGCGAACGAACTAAACCCTTCGTACGAGATTATAGTCACAAATATTGCTGAACCATCAGAGGACCAAGCTGGTGAGAGCATTGCAGAAGTAGTCCGATTAGAGATCTTCCTTGGATTTAAACCATTGAATTTTGAAATCCAAATATTATCGGACCCACTCTCATCACTGATATAAACGATAAGTTTTCCATTAGGTGAAAAGCGAGGCTGAGATTGAAACGCATTTCCCTTTAATATTGGACGAGCAAGGCCACCCTTTATTGGTAAGGTATATATATCTCCAATTAGTTCGAATGCTAAAAACTTGCCGTTTGGAGCCACATCAAGAGAGACCCATGTGCCTTCAGTAGTAGAAAAAGAAATTTGTTTTTGCTGAGAGGCTAATGGTGCACTCACAATTACAAAAACAAATAAGGTGTAAATAAATAAAGTTATTCGTTGAAAATACGAATCCCATTTTGATAAGACAGCCAAAAACTCAATTCCTCCTCTTGCAAGTATATTCTTCATTTCATTCTTCTTTATATCACCCAGAGGCGTT
>DLRJ01000021.1 GCA_002500485.1 Dehalococcoidia bacterium UBA7891 | reverse complement strand
GTAGCCCAGGTGAAAAATTCGTGCCTTTGATTTCTTGATGTCCAGCCCCTTGCCATCCCACAACGCATTGGCGCCGCGACAGTGAAAAAACGTGCGCCGGCCCGTTTCTTCCTCCGTCATCACGTCGGTGTAGGAGGTTGGCGCCTTCGGTGTCACTTTGATTCCCCGCGCATCGACCTTGTGCTTTTTTAGGTCGGCTAGGATGTAATTCCCAAACGCGTCCCTGCCCACCATCCCCGCGCCACCCAATGGAAATTTCGCCCCCATCTTCCTCAGGTTTAGCACCACATTGTATGGTGATCCGCCCGCGCCTTCGGACTGTGACGAAATGGTCGCCAACGTCTCCCTCGCCGGCCAGCAATCGACCATCTTCACCTGATCGACAATCCAGTTTCCCCCGGCAAGGATACCTTTGCGTGTGGCTGAGGAGCTCATAACGAACGGTCAGTGAAATAAATCGGGAGACCCTTTACAAAGACCAACCCTTTGAAATGTCTAGCAGCAAGCGTCTCTGCAAACGCGTAGTTGATCTCTTTTTCCGGGCTGATGTCACAAGCAGCGACCACGATCACTATTTTATTAAAGCAACCATCGTACCCGGCCGCGAGGTATTGTACAATTAGGCCTCCGTAAGAACCGCCGATGACGAGGTCAACCCGCCCACTGAACTCCATCGCAATCATGTCTGCGTAATCTTGTGCCATGTCCGCTCCGGTCACAACCCGGAAGGACTGTAAAACCACTCTCGTTAGTTGCATCTGTGTTTGGGCTCCAACAATGTTCAGTACCTGATTCTGTTAACTTTCCACTCTATCCAACTGAGCTATCGGGGAAATGCTGTAATTTATCTGAAAAAAACAATTAGGCTACGGACTACCCCTGCAAGAAGAAAAATGATTTGTGTTCGTTGACCTCAATCCAATGACCCTCAGAATCCGAAAAATATATTTATCTCACCCCGTCGTCCCTTATACTAACGTTTCCTTCTCGACCCACCTGTTAATAATAGCCAAGATCCTGGCGGTTTATTGTCTATATACCTTATTCGAGGTCAATTCCGTCGTCTGTTTGCAAGAAGCCCACCAAATCAATTATCTCTTTGTTAGTGAGGAAATCCAGCAAACCTTCAGGCATCATGGAAACGGTTTGTACTTCCCTTGATTGAATATCTGACTTGCTAATTATTATTTGGTCCTGACCAACTACTCGAAGCGTAAGGGTCCTATCACTTTCCGATGTTACATTACCAGCATAAGTTCTGCCATCTCTTGTTGTAACAAGAACCATTCTATAGTCGTCCTGAAGGTCCGCGTTCGGGTCAACAATATTATTCAAAAGGTATTCAATATTCGTTCGATTAGAACCAGTTAAATCTGGTCCAACTTTACCACCCTGTCCATACATAGTATGGCAAGCACCGCATAGTCCGTCATAAGTAGTTTTTCCCGCCTGAATATTTGCCCTGCTGATTGCATCAGCAGATAATAAATCGCGATATTTTTTATTTGAAGCTACCTTTTCATCAGAAACTTTTGAAATCGGACCCCAGGTTTCAAGAAATCCACTACCTACAACCCTGTGAAGCTGACGTGCAACATAAGCCGGAACATCACGCTTTGGAACCATTCCATCCCTTATAGCAATTGTCAGACGCCAGCCATAGCCGGAACGGGAAGCCAATGTTTGAACAATTTCCAGTTTTTCAATAGGAGAAAACTCATTATAACGTCTCATTAAGGTCCATGCCAAATCTCTTTCACTTCCCCAAGAAGCTTTGCTGATCTGGATTGAGGAGAGGGCTCGTATTGCATCAATCCGCAATTCGGGTTCATCAATAAGTATTGGTAGGATATCTTCAAGCTCTTGCCTTTTTTGATTTGCAAGACTGTTTAAAGCTTCACGTCTTTTTTCTACTGGTAGGTTTTTATCTTTCAAATTTGAAAGAGCTTCTTTAATGGCTTGAATACTACCGAATTTTCGATCGATTGCTACCGCTGATTTCGCGAGCTCAGGATCTGACTCAAGTTCTAGAAGAACAGAATCCCAGTTATCTGGAGCCTTAACATCGAAAAGCCCTTCCAATGCCGACAGCATACCTTTCATCAAATATTCTGATACCGGATTTGAGGCTTTCAAGGAAGATACCAACAATTCGAGTTGATTAGCATCAGAGAGACGCCATGCAATATATTCTGTTAACATAGGGATCTTACTGACACTGGCAAGATCAAGAGCCTTTTCAGGATTATGAGTGACCATAGGCTCAACCGCAAACCAGAGCATATGAGGAATATTATGATCGGCTATATCTTCACCATGTCTAATAAGTTCCTCAGCAATCTCCCACCTCTCATCTAAGGTCATTCTTTGAAGAGCTCCTGCAAGATATAGTCTAACAACCGGTGAATCCTCCAGCTTTGCCATAGCTGCAAATTTTCCCAATGCGTTTCTGCTTAGGTTCTTATCTTCACTAAGCAATTGAATAGACCATGCTCTTATATACTCATCTCTATCATCTAAAAAACTGAGCAAATCTTCATTTGAAAATGTATTTGTCACATGACCAGTCCATAATCCTCTAAGTCGATAATCTGAGTTGGCATGGCTCTTAACCATATTCTTAATTAGTAAAGTAGCATCACCATCAATCTTGCCTTTAGTCGCTCTGTGCTGGAGTATGATTCTAGCACGACGAGCATGCCATGAACTTTTATTCTCCTGAAGCTTAACTAGCTCGAGATCAGATAATAACCTCACATCTTTATAGCGCCCCTCCCATTCATTCGCTAGGCTTGTCTCAGGAGAGATGCGAAAAATTCGACCTGTCTCTTTATGAACTACCTCATTCCCACAGATGTCAGCGTCATGCCAGTCCAACACGTATAGTGAACCGTCAGGACCTAACTCCATACTAAAACCTATCCACTGTGCGTTATTAGCCATTAGGAAATCATCACCATGATGTGCTACAAAACCAGACCCTTTAGGCTCAAGAACATCTGAAAGCACCGCATGTTCATGGATATTCGCCATGAATAAGCGACCTTGTTGTTCTTGGGAAAAAGCGTCGGACAAATAGACCCTGGCACCACCATGAGCTGATCGGTGCCTATGATTTACAATAGTACGAATATCACTGTAAACATATGGATTGAAATGTTTACCTCCCTGACGATGGAATATACCACCCGGGACTACATGAAAAAGGTGGGGGATCACGCACGCGCTTATGAAGATTTGACCCTTTGCATCATAATCAATGCCCCATGGATTACTGAAACCATGTGCAACCACTTCGAATTCTTTTTTTGTTGGGTGATATCTCCAAACGCCTCCGTTTATATCAACACCATCAGCATCAAGTAAGTCAGCAGGAAACTCATCTTTATGACTGTACAGCTTGGTCTCAGAATTGGGTTTCCTGATTTTAGAAGGCGTTGCAAAACCTTCTAAACCATAGATCCAACCATCTGGCCCCCAATGAAGACTGTTAATAGTTTCATGCCTATCACGAATTCCCCAACCAGTCAAAAGGATCTCAATATCATCCATTTCACCAACATCATCCTGATCCTTATCTGGCACAAACAAAAGGTGAGGTGGAGCACCAAGGAATAGACCATCAAAGCCTAACGCAATAGCCGATGGAAACGGAATACCTTCCAAAAAAACCTTAATATCGTCTGCCTTACCATCCCTATCCGTATCTTCCAGGATCAGTATTCTGCTATCTCCATCATTTGAAAAACCTTTTCCTCTTGTTTCATAATCGCGGTTTTCTGCAATCCAGAGCCTGCCCTTATCATCCCAACAAAATGCCATGGGTTGTGTAATCATTGGCTCTGAAGCCCAGGCATTTACATTAAAACCGTCCATTATGGTCATATTATCAACGGCCTCCTGTGGGTTCAGAAATTTTTCCTTTCGGCCTTCTTCTTGGGCAAGATCCCAAAGTGCCCAGGATGCTTTTTCGCCACCATACTCAATCCACTCTTCCATAAGTTCCTTATCATTCAAATCTCCAATATAAATAATGAAACGATGTCGAATAATCTCCATAGAACCTTCAGGTATGTCCCAATCACCAAGGATGGCTCGAGAAGGTCCGACACCCATATTGCCATCTATTCTCCAAGGTTGAGGAAACCCACCGTTTGCAGGGTGATCAAATATTGCTATATGTCCCCATTTGTCCACACCCTTGATTTCCATGCCAACATCAACCCAGTGGGCACGTTTTCCTTCACCAGCAGTATTTTTGTTTCGAGCAGCATTTACCACTTCTCCATTAATACCTTTAAACCAAGGCATTCGTAGGAAGAGACCACCATATTCAAATTCCCCAATAGTAATATTAGTTTGTGCATCCCCAACCCACTCCAGATCTAGGATATATTTATCTTCCAGTGCCCGCATGGTCCATTTTTGAGTTTCAACCATTATGGTCGAACCTTTATCATCAAGCATATGGTAAACCGTTTCCCATTTTACCTCTTCACCACTGGATTGGATTATTCGAACATTATCTTTTTTCCAATAATCAGTAGAATCTCCATACATATCCTTAGTAGGATGATGAAAAAAGTCTCTTCCAATCTGAGTCTTTATTTCATCAGTCTTATCCGGTTTATAAAACCACTTCTTTAGAGTTTCTTCATCTGCACCAGAACCATTAACTCTTGTAAAGCCCCAATAGAGTCCAGTCTGATGTTTGTGGTGACCAGGGCTGTATTCAGTCAAGATGCCCTTACCATCTGGAGAGACAATTGGGTGGAGATAAGGCCGATGATCCATACTGGCATTTTGTATAAGAATAGGCTTTTCAGCATTATTCCTATATATAGAGAGAGAATTTTTATTATCAAACTTAGCTGTGAGTGTCGAGTTATGTAAATCACCATAAAGAGAAACACTATTTAATTTTGAATCAATTGAAGGTGAAGTGTTACAAGACACGAATATTAAAAAAATAATTAAAAAAGGAAAATTTCTCATTAGGAATCCTTCAATATATAATTTGTAGTTACCTTGATGACAAATCCTCAAAAGTGTGAAGATATGCAATTATATTGATGACTTCATCATTAGATAAAAATTCTAACAATCCCTCTGGCATCATTGACATATTGGCTGTTTCTCGGTCCCAAATAATGGATTTAGGAATTGATACTGGTTCATCAACATTAGGAATTTTCAAAAGCACTTGGCGATCGTTTTCACCCTCAATTACTCCAGAAAAAAATTGGCCATCTTCAGTTGAAATCATTGTCATTTTATAATTGTCTTTAACCACAGCACTTGGAGTCAGTATGTTTCCAAGTAAATAATCTATGTCGCCCCTATTAGCTCCCGTTAGATCTGGACCAACATTTCCTCCTTCACCATACATCATATGACAAGAACCACATGAAGATGCATAAAGGTCTTTTCCTTCATATATATCTGCTTTTGCTAGATTTTTAGGCGACAATAAATCTCTATATTTTATAAAGGATTTTTCAATGTCTGGTGATATACCCTCAACCGGTCCCCAAACAGCTAAAAACCTATTACCTACTGTTTTAAGTAACAAACGTGCAAGATATGTTGGCACATCTTTTTTAGGAATTTCTTCATTTTCAATGGAACTTAATAGTATAGTTCCAAAGTTAGGCCTTGAAGCTAAAACATGTAAAATTTCTAATTTCTCATCTTGATTGTAAGATGGATAATTGTCTAAAAGGAGATAAGCCAACTCATCATCATCAAAATATGCTACAGACCTGATTGTTTCAATTCTTAGTTGGTCATCATTGATAAGGCTACTTATTTCATTTTTTAGCTCTGATCTTTTTTGTGTAGCTAAACCTAGAATAGCTTTTTTCTTATCATTAATTGGGCTGTTTTTATCTTTTAAAAAGCTAACTAATGTTTCTGCAGCTAACTTGTCTCCAAATAGTATTGATATATCTAATGCAAGTTGGGATTCCTTTCCTTTTATTTTCCTTAATTTTTTGTAGGTTGGCGACCAGTTATCTGGCGTTGTGACTTCTGGGTAACTCTCCAACCCATCACGTATGCCTAGCAACAAAAGAGTTCGATCTCTAGTATTATTATTAATTTCTTCAACAATTGGTTGAAGTTTGTTTTCAACAGTCAACCTTCTAGCAATGTAACGTTTTAATTTTTTAATATTTGATATTGATGACAAATACATTGCCTTAACTGGATCAGTTGATACAATAGGTTCAATACCGTACCAAAGTAATAATGGAATATTTGCATCAGAAGAATCCACAGCGTGAGTTACTAGATTAGAAGCGATATCCCAACGTTCATTAATATCCAATCTTTGTAAAGCAGAGGCTAGATAGAGCCTTACAACAGGGGATTTTTCACTTTTACTCATTGTAATAAACTTTTTAATTATTGATTCTGGCACATTGAAATCTTCAGTAAGAAGTTGAATAGACCATGCTCTGATGTATTCATCCTTGTCTGACAAGTTCTTACATAAAATTTCAGAATTCAGCTCATTTACAACATGTAGAGACCATAAAGCTCTTAATCGATAATCAGCATTGGTAGAAGAATTGAAAATTTCAAATAATTTATCTACAGCCTTTTGATCTATTTGACCCTTTGATGCTCTGTTTTGTAAAATTAAACGGGCTCTTCGTGAGTGCCAGGAGCTATTTTTCGTTTGAAGGTTTATAAGATATAAATCACTGAAAGATTCTAAGTCATCAAATCTACCTTCCCATAATTCAGCCTTAGATTCTTTTGGAGTAATTCTGTACACCCTACCTGTATCTCTTGTCAAAACTTTATCTCCGCAAATATCAGCATCATGCCAATCGAGCATATAAACTCCACCCTCAGGACCAATCTCAGTACTAAACCCAACAAATTGAGCATTGTTTGCTAATAAGAATTCTTCGCCGTGCTCTCCAACATAGCTTGAACCTTTGGGAATTAATTTGTCAGTTAATACAGCATGTTCATGAATATTACCCATAAATACCTGCCCACGATATTCCTCAGGAAAAGCATCTGACTGATAAACCCTTGCTCCACCGTGAGCTGAACGATGTCTGTGGTCAGCTATGGTTCTGATATCATCATATGCATTTTCGTTAAAATGGCTAGAGGCCTGCCGATGATAAAGACCACCTGGAACTATATGCCATAGATGAGGTATTACGCAAGCAGTAGCGAATATTTGACCTTTAGCATTAAAATCTAAGCCCCATGGATTACTTGTGCCATGTGCAACTACCTCAAACCGATCTTTTATAGGATGATAGCGCCATACACCCGCATTAAAAGGGACTGGATTATCAGCATATTCTATAAAAGGATTCAATCTATCATGAAGAATATTCACATTATCCCACCAATCAGTAGGTAGTTTATCTATACCAAGAGATTTTATGGATTCAGCATGAGCTTTTTCCAATTCCGCATATTTTAGCTTACCTTCATTGCCTGATAAATTACCTGATTCATATTCCGCTACAAAAATTTCCATTTTAGATTTGTAATCTTGCATTAAAGAATCATATTTCTCTTGTTGATCTTTTGTTAAGTATAACTTTTCCTTACCGAATTCATCTTTACCCGGATAAGGTTGGTTAAATCTAAAGATTTTACTTTTTCCTGAAGGCTTTCCAATATTTGATGGAGTAAAAACTCCCTGGTCTCCGTAAAGCCATCCATCTGGACCCCAATTGAAACTATTCAGAGTTTCATGCAAATCAGTATCACCCCATCCTGTAAGTCTAATCTCAATATCATCAATATCAGCTTTATCGTCTTTATTTCTATCAGGAATAAATAATAAATTGGGAGGAGCTCCAACCCACAAACCATCGAAACCAACAGCAATAGCTGAAGGAAAAACTAGTCCATCAACAAAAACTTTTTTTGAGTCAGCTTTTCCATCCATATCCGTATCTTCCAAAATAAGGATTCTACTTTCTTTTGTAACGTGAATACCATTCCCTGAACCAAACATATCCATATTTTCAGCAATCCATAACCTACCTTTATCATCCCAACAAAATGCCATAGGTTGACGAATCATGGGTTCAGAGGCAAAAACATTTACTATAAAATCTTCATTAACTGTCATTGCGTTCACAGCCTCATCAGGTTTTAAAAATTTTGCTTTTCTACCTTCAGCTGAAGCTAACCCCCACTGGGAATAAGGAATGGCTGAACGCTCTCCAGAAGCTGTTGAGTTTCTTTTTCTCCAAAATTCCCCTTGAGCAAAATCGGACCACTGCTCTGTAAGTTTAATGTCATCGAATTCATCTGTATATACTACAAGTTGATACTTTAATTTCGCAGTTTCGTTCTGTTTTATATCCCAACTTCCCATTCTAGAGGGTGCAGGACCAATACCGAATTCATTATCAACTCTCCAGGGTTGTGGATGATTAATATTTTCACCGTGATCAAACATTGCAACATGGACCATATCTTCTCTACCATCAAGTTGCATACCTATATCCAACCAAACAGCACGTTTGCCCTCTGCTGTTTGATCTTTATTTCGAACACCGTTAATAACTTTTGTATTAACACCCTCTCTCCAAGGCATTCTTAAGAATAATGGGCTATATTCATGTTCTTCAATAGTAACATCTTTTGAAGCTAAACCTTCCCATTGTAAGTCTATAAAATAAGAATTGTTTTCATCTCTAAATATCCATGTAAGTGTTTCAGTTATTAAAGTTTCGCCATGTTCATCGAGTAAATCATAAACTGTCCTCCACTTAACACTTTTGTCAGATTTTGAGGATTTTGGTCTTAAGACAATAAGATTTTTTCTTTTCCAGTAATCAGTTGAATCACCATAAAAATTCTTTGTGGGATGATGAAAATAATCTCTACCCTTTTTTGGATCTATACCGAATCCAATTAAGGATGAATCACGATCTTTTTCTAATTCTTTGTATTTAGATTCTGCATCATTTTTGGATAAATCACCTGATTCAAATTCTTCATAAAGTTTATTGACTTGAGCACTGAAATCCGCTGTAATTGATTTGTATTTTTGTTCTTGTTCTTCTGTTAAGTATAGTTTTGCCTTGATTCCTTTAAACCCCCAATAAAGTCCAGTTTGATGCTTATGGTGAGATGGGCTATACTCCGTTATTACACCATTTCCATCAGGTGATATTATAGGATGAATGTATGGACGGAAATTAAGGCCAGCATTCTGTGTTAAAAGGGGCCTTTCTGAATCACTTCTGTAAACAGTTATGGTATTTCCATCACTATTGATTTTAGCAACTAAATCTGGAGTTTTGTTTGATTTAGGTAAAGACGCTTCAGACCTGACGTCAATGGAATTAGATGCATTACAGCTTAATAAAATATATACTAATGCTATAGATGAAAGGACTTTTAAATCTATTTTAGAAATTATATTCATTTTTATTATCCTAAAGTAAATGAGGGTAAATGAACAATTTTTCCACCACTTATTGTTGATTCATGAGCGCAAAGGCCGACACATGTCCAGTTCGCACTGGTTATAGCGTTGGGCCATGGATCTCGGTCTTGAATTAATGCAGATACAAATTCGTTGGCCATGTGTGGATGTGATCCACCATGACCGCCACCCTGTACAAAAGAAAGATGATCAGCATCATGAATCTCACCCGTAAAGGACCTGATCTCTTCCGGAAGAAGATGAGCGAAGTCTGGAACTTTGACGGTCTCAGGAATTTCCGTTTCAGGTTTTTTTGCAGTATGAATTATATGATCTCCGCCTTCAACAAGAGACCATTCGAATGATTTCTTAGTACCATACACATCGAAAGATTCACGATACTGACGTGCAGTGTCAAATAGGAATCGCCAAATGTGAGCAGCAATATCTGAATCCTTTATTTTAATGTGGCAGGACTCTACGGCACTAGAGTTTCCTGATTTCTGAGCAATTGATTCATTAATCTTTCCAGATCCAAAACATGATACATACTCAGCACGTCCATCTACTAAGCCCAGAACCGGAGAAACAACATGTGTTGCATAATGCATTGGGATCATCTCTTCCCAGTAAGAAGGCCATCCTTCCATATCTTGTGGATGAGATGCTGCCAAATACTGAACGTCACCTAGTTCACCTTTTTCATACATCTGCTTTATAAATAAAAATTCTCGGCTGTATACTACTGTTTCGGCCATCATATACTTCAAGCCCGTTTCCTTCACCAACCTTACAATCTCTTTGCACTCCTGAATTGTAGTTGCCATTGGCACAGTACACATAACGTGCTTACCAGCCTTAAGAGCTGCTATTGACATCCAGCCATGATCTGGAATAGGTGAATTAATATGAACAAAATCAATCAAAGGATCTTTCAACAAATCGTCGTAACTGGTATAACACACCTTAATTCCAAACGCATCACAAATTCTATTCAGTTCTTCTTCGTTTCGACGGCAAACCGCATATACATCTACATTGGGATGTTTTTGATAGATCGGAATGAACTCAGCACCAAATCCAAGCCCGATGATAGCGACGTTGACTTTCTCGGTATTCACCATGATATCTCTCCTTGACTAGATAATCTGAGCCATCGCCTTCTTTAAGAAATCACACATGACTTACTCTGCACGATTTTCAAAGACAGGCGTTTAACTTGATCTGAAATATTTTATTGCAACCCTCACGGATCTGCATAGTACTCTAAAAACCTTTTATCCAACCACCATCAACCGGTAAAGAGGCACCCGTGATATAACTTGCGGATTCACTGACAAGAAAAACTGCGGCGGACGCAAACTCCTCTGGGGTTCCTAGCCGTTTCATAGGTATTAAATCTTCAACCTCTCCAAACTTCGGGTTTTCATCCATCAATTTTTTCAGTCTTCCTGTTAAGGTAAAGCCTGGCATTATATTGTTTACTGTAATCCCATAAGTTGCCACTTCATTAGAAAGACTTTTCATAAAACCTAATATTGCAGATCTAACAGCATTTGAAGATATTAAGTTATCCACTGGCTGTTTAACTGAAATAGAAGTAATAGTTAGAATCCTCCCGTAGTTGTTTTCCTTCATATCCGGCAATACTTTCTTTATCACATCCACCGCACTTAGGAAAAGATGATTAAATAAACCATCCCAATCATCGAGTTCAAATTCTTCAAAAGAACCTGGTGGCGGTCCTCCTGTATTAGTAACTAAAATATCAACACTTCCCCATTTATCTTTAGAAAGCTTGGTTAAATTTCTCCGCTGATCTTCTTGAGTAAGATCACAGGGAATAGAAAAAACCTTTGCTCCAGTGCTGTTCTTTATTTCATTTTCCGTTTCACCCAATACATTTCTATCTCTTCCACAGATAATGACTTTTGCACCTTCTCTTGCCAATCCAAGAGCAACACTTTTTCCCAAGCCTTTACTTGAAGCCAACACTAACGCAACTTTGTCTTTTATCCCTAGATCCATTATTATTGTCTTAAATAATCATCTGAACCATTTATCCAATCTTTCCGAGGAGGAGAAAATGTGTCAATTTCTTCCACTTGACCTATCATCAAAGCCTCATGGGGAAGGTCGCTAGGAATAATAAGTGCTTCTCCAGCATGAACATCGATTGTTTCTTCTTTATTGTTACCAAACCAAAATCTAATGGTGCCAGAAAGAACTTGGGTGATTTGTTCATTTTCATGATTATGCAAAGGGACCAAAAAGCCATCTGTGAATTTCATTTTAGCAATCATTACCTGATCACCAAAGATCATTTTTCGCTTCATCGATGGATTTACCTGTTCTTCTTCTACTTCATCCCAACTAATCTTTTGTGGCATTGATAAAACTCCTTATTTCAAATATGTAAGTTGCGTTAAGTTAATAAAATTATAAACTTCTTGAACCTCTTGAAAAACTCTTCTTGAAAATTCTATCGAAATTATTTCTGTCGTTTTATCCGCTTTTCAGATAATTCTCAGCAGTATTTAGGGGAAAGTTACTGAACATTCAAGCCTGGTCAAGTTCCCGTATGCTGTTCAGTGTCTCCTCCATGAGGGAGAGACCTTTCTTAAGAAGATCCGGCGGCGTACCGTAGCCAATGCGAACATGTTGCTCTACTCCAAACCATTTCCCCGGCATGATAAGGACGCTTTTCTCATCTCGGATCTTCTCGATCAGTTCAATTGAAGAAATGTCCAGGTGATACTTGGGAAAGGCAATAGCCGCCGCTTCCGGCTGTGTAAATGAAAACAGGCCATTCTGGCTCTCTATCCACTCCGTGAGCATGGCAAGGTTGATCTTAAGAAACTGGTGTGTCCCGGCCAGAAGTTCCTTCCTCCTGTCCGGCTGGAGCACCTTGCTTGCCACGGTATCGCTCACGAGCCCCAGTGAGATAGTAGTATAATCATGAAGCTTCCACAGTTCCCAGATGGTATCGGGATCGGTGACGGACCACCCTAGCCTAAGCCCCGGGAGACGGTATGCTTTTGAAAGTCCTGAGTTGACAATATCCTTTTCCCGCCCTGAGTAGACAGTGGGTGATTCCACGCC
>DLRJ01000126.1 GCA_002500485.1 Dehalococcoidia bacterium UBA7891 | reverse complement strand
CGTCATCGAAAGCGTTTCCTTTCACGGCGGACCGAGTGCCACCATCAAGTCGCATCATAATGTCGGCGGTCTGCCAGAGCGCATGAATATGGATTTGGTCGAGCCTCTGCGTGAACTGTTTAAAGATGAAGTGCGCGAACTAGGCCGGGAGCTTGGCCTGCCCGAGGCGTTTGTTGGCCGCCACCCTTTCCCTGGTCCCGGTCTGGCGATCCGGCTACCCGGTAACATCACGCCGGAAAAAATTGATATTTTACAGCGCGCTGATGCCGTCTATCTTGAGGAAATCCGCAATGCCGGCCTTTATGACAAGATTTGGCAAGCTTTTGCTGTGTTACTGCCGGTGCAGACGGTCGGTGTGATGGGTGACGCCCGCACCTATGATTATGTCCTGGCACTCCGCGCCGTCACCTCAACGGATGGCATGACAGCAGACTTTTATCCGTTTGAGATGGAATTCTTCAGCCGCCTTACCAACCGCCTTATCAATGAAGTCCGCGGCATCAACCGGGTCGTGTACGATACGACAAGCAAGCCGCCTGGAACGATTGAGTGGGAGTAAAAAGTTAGGATATAATTTCCATTAACATAATGATATATAACACTTTACGATTCAATTTGGATTATTAGGATTTATATGCGCTCTCTAGCCGCCGATGCACCGAAGAACAAAGATCCGCTTATGAAGAGTTGGCAAGACTAATCATCAGTCAGCAACTGTCAGGTGATTCCGCAAACACCATATTCAGCCGCATTCAATCGTTGGCGCCACTGAATAATCGCTTCTCGCCTTCATGCCGGTTCGTCACAACGTCGATTTCAGGAGTATCGTACATGGCATCAATGATAGCCAGGCAGCTCTCACCAGGCACACAGAATACACGATCAACACCATGTTTGGTTAAAGTTTTAACCAAGACATCCGCAGCTCTAGTCATTTATATCCCGTTTGGTGTTTAATTTTTTTCGCATTTTAGAGGTTTCGCCATTTGAGCAGTTTTCTTTCGGTCAAGCCGATTAACCAATTAGCGATAAGTCCCATGCATGATAATATAATTATGCCAGCTAGAAGGCGATCAATAGCGAAAAGAGATCCAGCCATTTGAATGTAGGCTCCGATTCCTTTTTCAGCAGCTATTAGCTCTGCGGCAACTATCAGAATAATCGCGATCGCTGCAGTAATGCGCATGTTGGATAAAATAGCGGGGAGCGATGCTGTAAATACTATTTTTCTTGTTATTGAGAACCATGATAAATTGAAAGATTGTCCTAGGCGTATCAAGCTACGATCGACATTATCGATAGCACCATAGGTGGCGATTATAGTTGGGAATAGTGTCCCAAATAAAATCAGGTTTATTTTTGAGAGCTCACCAATTCCGAACCAAATAATAAACAATGGCAAGAGAGCAATTTTGGGAATAGGGAATATAGCGGCAACAATCGGAGCAAGCCCCGCTCGGACGAGAGCAAATAGGCCTATGGCAAATCCTATAATTATTCCAATAATAGTTCCAAGGGTCCATCCTAGGATGAGCCGCTTTAAGCTTGCCCCTACATGTAGGTATAAATCGCCTGTTACATAGAGGTCGTGAAATGCAATTAAAACTTCGGTAGGCTTAGGTAACACAAGGTTGGAAATAAAACCTAGAGTACTACCAAAATGCCATAGAAGTAGCAAAACAATGAAGACGGTGGGGCTGATCCAGTAGTTGTTCTTGAATTGGAAACCACCGCCCCGAAATGAGATTGTTGTATAGTTATTTTTTTTATCACTCATTTTCTAACTCCCATTCCGCTGCCATTGCTTCGTCTCGCAATAGATTCCAAAGATGTTCTTCTAATTCGATATTTCTGATCTCTCTATCCATAATTTCTGAATCGATATTTACGGTCTCTCTTATTTCTCCTGGCCGTCGTGACATTACAACAATCTTGTGGCCAATCCGAATGGCCTCAGATAGGTTGTGGGTTATGTAGACGGAGGTAAAACGCTGCTTCTCCCACAATTCAATTAGATCAACCAAAAGTATTTCAGAGGTTTGAGAGTCTAGTGCCGATAAAGGTTCATCCATTAATAAAACGGATGGATTTACTGCAAGAGCTCGCGCAATACCCACCCGCTGTTTCATCCCACCCGAGAGTTCCCTTGGCCAGCGGTCACTGAATTCCGTCAATTTTGTGCGACGTAAAACAGACCTAATAATTTCATTCCGATTTGAAGTAGATAGACCGTGATCTTCCAAGACTAGGGAAATATTTTTTTCCACGGTCCGCCAAGGTAAAAGAGAAAAGTCTTGAAAAATAAACGTCAAAGGGTTCAGGCAGTCTGATGGTGGTATTCCCCTCGCCTCAATACTGCCTGTATCTGGATTTTCCAAACCTCCTATTAGTCTTAGAAGGGTAGATTTTCCGCAACCCGAAGGGCCAATGACACAAACGATCTGCCCTTCGTCTATTTTCAAATTAATCTTATTTAATACAAGTAAATTGCCATAAGTTTTAGATACGTTTTTTACGGCTAATTCCATGTCAAAAAATAAAATTAACGATCAGTAGGTTTTCACATAACTGGTATCAACCAAATTCTTAATTGAGGCAGAACCAGGCACTAACTTCTCTGCCTTAAACCAATCAAGCTGATGTTTGACCGAAGTTAAATTTAGCCTTCCATCCGGTTGTAATCGCATTGATCCAGCTTGGATGGAACCCGCTGCTTTTTTGTATGGTCGACTAGTATAGACATACTTGTGTATTAAACGTGTCGTAGCTTCAATAGCTTTGGCACCCTTCTTTTTATCCACCATTACATCGTTAAATTCTTTTATACCTTTAGAGTAGGAAGATAAGAACCTCTTGGTTAAAGCACGCTTGTTATCGGCATTATTCTTAGAGGTGAAAATAGTCGTTATTTGATAGCCATCAATATAATCTGCGACATCACCAATGATTTTTGCTCCACCTGATTTATGGAGGGCTTTGGCAATATGTGGCACGATTGACCAGGCGTCTATTTGACCTGATTTTAGTGCCCCGATGATAACTCCAACCTTTTGCAAGGGTTTCAAACTCATTTCTTTACCTGAAAATCCCTCTTTTTTAGCTATTTGCGAAGCCATATAATGGAAAGAGGAGCCTGTTTGGGTTAGGCCAAATGAACGACCTTTAAGGTGTGAGGCTTTGCGCACTCCAGAGGCGTAAGCTTTATTGGATACAAGAATTTTCTGGCCGTCTACACCTTTCTCTTCGGTGAGTGCACCTCCGATTATTCTAACAGCTCCTTTTTCTGCTAGATTTACTAATGCTCCGCTGATTGCTGTAACACCGTAATCAATGTCTCCAGATGCGATAGCGACAGCCATAGGTGCAGCGGCTTGAAATGGGATGAGCTTTGCTGACAAGCCGGCTTCTTTGAAATAACCTTTTTCATAGGCTATGAAGGCTGCCGAATGGGAAGTAAAACGTAGAACACCAATATTAATATTATCTTGTGCAGATGCTTCCGCAACCAATCCAATTAACGCGGCAACCGCGGCTACAGAGATTTTACCTAACTTATTTATTTTCTTGATGGAATTCACTTTTTCCTCCTTTACTCTGGTTTCTCTCACTTATATGTATTTTTTTACATACTTCCAAATTCAATTAGTGTGAAGAGTATCTACTCTCGCGGATGAGAACAAGGTCTTTGCCGTGACGCGAATAGATACAGTCCAATCTGGGTTTTATGTACGAAAACGGATACGGTGTCCTTCAGGATTATATCCGTGCTCATATGTGGTACAATATTGCCGCATCATCTGGG
>DLRJ01000088.1 GCA_002500485.1 Dehalococcoidia bacterium UBA7891 | reverse complement strand
CTTCACCTATTACGGCAAATGTTATAGTTCGATTGAATCGATTCTTGAAAGCATCATGGTGATTTTCACCCCAAGGGATGTGACCACTAAGAGCTGTTGCCAAAGGAGCTAACGAACGAACGACTTGATAAGCATACCCTCTCACAAAATTTCTACCAGGATCTGTTTCGTAGAATTCTGAACAAATTATATTCAAAGGGGTTGGTCCCTTGTGTCCCTCTAAATCCTCATCAAATAGACCTGTGACTATTGAATAAGGAAGGAACATCAAGTTCTTCCCCGCCAGGCCACTTGAATTGGCTAGGCCATTAGGGAATCTGGATGATGTTGAATTTAATAGAATCCTAGGCGTACCAACACCATTTGAGGCGAGTACAATGATTGAAGCATATTGTTCTCTTACTTCACCATTACAATCATAATATATGGCACTTGTTGCCTTTCCAGATCGATCAACAGTAATCTCTCTAACACGGGCGTTAGTAACCAATTCGGCGCCGAGCTCCAAAGCTTTAGGCCAGTAGGTAACATCTGTACTCGATTTGGCCTTTATCGAACATCCAAGGTCGCAAGGTCCGCGGTTGTTGCAACCTGGCCGACCATCATACTCAACCGTATTTATTGCTGAATCTGAAGGACACCAGTGCCAGCCCAGTTCGTCGAATCCGGCAGCGATTTTATCACCTAGTTTCCCTAAGCCCACGGGAGGTGTTTGCCGGGGTGATTTTGGAGGATATGCAGGATCACCATCGAGTCCCGCAACCCCCATCATTTTGTCATTCAAATCAAAGTACGGTTCAAGATCAAAATATGATAATGGCCAATCGTCCGCAATATTATCCAATGTTTTAACTCGGAAATCAGAGGGTTTTAGTCTAGGAAAGTGGGCAGACCAGTGGATAGTACTACCCCTGACAGCGTTGTACATCAGAGGAGCTATCGGGCTTTCCATATCATTTATTGGGTAATCTACATCCAACGATCTAAAATTTGGGTTCGGATTAAAATCCGTTTGCCTGTGTATTTCCCAATCTTGACTGGATGTTTAATAGTCAGTTGAGGGGTCTATCCAATCACCCTGTTCCAGGCACATCACTTTCATTCCTGATTTGGCCAGTCTCCAGGTAAAGGCTGCTCCCGAGGCTCCTGCGCCAATTACCAATACGTCTACCTTTTTATTGTTAATGCTCAATCCAACTCTCCTTCCGACCACTCGGTGATTGTTTGGGTTGCTCAATTACACTGATTCTAATATCTCAGTTACGTGTGTTGAATCTAAAAGCGGGTATATTTGCTCAAAGATAGAAGTTATTTCTGTAGTTTGCCTAACCATAGTTCTGGAGTTATTGTAAACCTCAATAGATTCCCATTCTTGTGTGGTCACAATAATTCCATGTGATCCCAAAAATTTCCGGTAAACTTTTACTTCTGGCAATCCGACTTCGATGGTCTTTTGACTTACAGTTTTCAGAAGGCCAATCAATCCTCCCGCACCAGGTTTTGGTGTGTATGTTCTCTGTACGATCAACATATTTACTCCCTGTTTTTTGACGCATTAATATTTTTCGAGATTATTTACAGCCTATTATAAGTTTTTAACAAATTGAATTATCATTTGCGAACCGCTACATATTTAGAAAAAGAATAGGTACAAACTTAATAATGTCTGCGCTTACCGAAAAGGAAGTATTAGAGATTTTCTCTGCGGGAGGGAGTCTTGCTGGAAAAGATTTAACCGGATTGAACTTGCACAGATCCGTGCTAAGCGGTGTTGATTTGTCAGGTGCTGACATTCGAGGTATTAATTTTAGGGGTGCCAATTTAAGTGGGTCTAATCTATCAAATGTGAAATCTTCAGAGGGCATCCTCGCTGAAGCCAACCTCAGGGACTCTGATTTAAGTGGTTCAGATCTTAGTGATACGTATCTGATGGAAGCTCGGTTGTATGCTTCGGACTTATCTCACTGTGATTTGACGGGTTCGAACCTGAGTGGAGCCTTTATGACAGGAGGTGTGAACCTATGTAATTCATCCCTAGTTAGCGCCAATTTAAGGGGAGCTGATTTGTCTGGTGCAATAATTAGGCAAGCCGACCTAACTATGGCCACGCTTAGGAGTGTGAAGTTGATAGGTGCTGATGCCAGTTTCTCCGATTTTACGTCAGCGGCTTTGAATGGGGCCGATATGACTAAGACAAATCTCTCTGGTGCTAAATTAGTTAATGCTGTTTTAAATTCATCCAAGCTAGAATTTGCGCGATTGGATAACGCCAACCTGACTCAAGCCAGTTTGAGAAGATGCATCCTCAGAGGCGCCAGCCTGCAAATGGCGAAGCTTGCCAAAACGAACCTGATCTTCACTGATTTTCAGGAGGCCGATCTTACCTTAGCGGATCTTAGCGAGTCCAACCTTAGAGGGGCGATTCTTCTAGGTGCCAATTTGAAATGGACTGACTTAAGCTTGACTGAATTTGATAATTCAAATTGAAAGATCTTACCTTAGCCGCTGTTTTTATATCTTTGTTTAACGGACCAATCGTCTCATTATTGGTACTTAGCGCTTAAATTAGACCGTCTATTCTTCAATTATAGTTACGGATTTCATAGCGTCCCCAGCAGTAGTAGCGCTTCCAGGATCTCTTTCGCTTATGGAGAGAACTGTCTCCATCCCATCTGAAACCCTGCCAAATACGCTGTGGAGGCCGTCGAGGTGAGGGGTCGGTGCGAACGTTATGAAAAATTGGCTTCCATTGGTTCCCATTCCGTTTATAACTCCACGGTTTGCCATGGACAATATTCCGGGAGAATCATGTTTGGCATCATCATGGAATTCATCATCAAAGTTATATCCAGGCCCGCCAGAGCCGGTTCCAGTCGGATCCCCTGACTGTGCCATAAATCCAGGTATTACCCTATGGAACATGATTCCATCGTAATACCCGTCTTTCGCCAAGGAAACGAAATTATTTACTGTTTTCGGAGCCTCTTTGGATAATAAATCGATTGTGATTTTATTCCCATTATCCATTTCGATTATGGCTTTGTAATTCTTTTCTGGATCTAGGTTGAATTCGGGAGGTTGACTGTAGGTTTTATCGCTCATTCCACGACCTTTATTTATTGATTTGCCCTGTTGATTCGAACTGTTCGATTATATCCTTAATTTCTGTTGAGACGATACGAGATTTCCCCAATTCAGAATCAAAATTCACTGAAATGGATTGACCAGAGCAGAGTAATTCGTCTGTGTCACTTCTGTAAATTTCTGATCTTTTGTCAATACTTGTTCTCCCAATTTTATCCACGCGCAAAAAAATATCTATAAGTTCATCAATTTTTGCTGGGCTTTTGTATTCTAAAGTTACCTTGACAGCGGCAAGATCAAAATTTTTACGGGTATCTGCTTGATGGGTAAGAATTCCTAAGTTTCTGAAATATTCTGCTTGTGCGACATCTATGAAATCTATATAGCTGCCGTAATATGCGATTCCTTGAATATCACATTCTTTCCACCGCACTCGTAATGTGTGTTTGAAGTTGAAATCTAATTTGCTCAATTGTATTTATCCTTTAGAAATATATGTTTGTTGGTACTGGGCAAATGGATATTTGCTATTTTAATTCAATACCACAAAAGAAATTAGGTGAAATCACCTAATTTAGTAGGGTGTCAACACGCATGAATTAAGTCTATACTTGTGGTCTAATTCCCATGTAACGGTTTTAGTTTGGGTAATTGTCTGGATATTTCCTGCGACCCCGTTCAAGAAATCATTATAAAGTAGTAAAATAAACGAGATCTTTTTCAAAAATGAGAGAAATTACTGGGGGACTTTATAACATGTTCAAAAAAGCCCTGATGAAAATGTCAGTTATAGGGATTATCGGAGCCGCGTTTGTGGCTTGTGGTGTTGTTGATGTGGAACAGGCTCAAGGCGTCGTGGATCTACGAGCCAGAATACTCGAAATCCAAACTAAACAAGTTGATCCACTCGTGGAACAGATAAATGCAATAGAAGAGCAAGTAGCCCCTATTGAAGCGGAAATTGAGGCTCTAGAAAGACAAAAAGAAGAACTTTACAGAGAGGCGGAAGGGATAGGTCAGCAATTTGATGATGAAATGCGAGAGCGGTTTGACACTACCTACATGGAAGGTGACCAGGCCAGGCAAGAATTTGAAAACGAGATTCAAGAAAGACATAGAGAGCTGGAGGAAAAGGAAAGATCCTTACATGAAGAGCAACAGAGACTTCATGATGAATTAGAGGAGGCTAATCAGGAGAAGAGGCAGGCTATAGAAGATGCTGGCCAAGATACCTGGGAAGCTCTTGAATTTGAGATGAGAGCTAAAGAAGAGGAGGCCCAGAAGGTATCAAAATCTATGTGGAGGGCCTGGGACGATGAAAGGGATGAGGCTCAGCAGCAGGTGGAGAATTTGAGAAGGGAATTCGAGGAAAATAATCCTTTCAACATGGAAATGGAAGCCATACATCAAGCCTGGAAAGATATTGATGATCTTTATTTCGAGATAGATGTCGAGCAAATGCAAATCGAAGAAGCCCGTATGGAATTGCACGACATGATGAGACCTCTGGAAGAGCAGGCGCACCAGCTCAGAAGGGAGGAACGCGACATACAGGAACAAGATCCAAATCAATTCGGTAGCTCTGCAAACTCTGGCCAAGATGCAAATCAGATGATTAGAGAACAGCATGATAAATTGGAAGATCTTCGGCGCCAATTACGTGAAGCAACCGATGAACAACAGCAGGCACAAACTGCTCCAAGGCAACTAAATTGGGATGACCATGGTAGGAAGACTGAGGAGATTTGGGCTGACTATGAAGCACGGACAGAAGAAATAGCTCTTAAAAGAGCTCAGGCTTCAGATACCACCGGAGCGGCTGGAGATGCCAGTATGGCTCAAGCTGCTTTGGATGAAATCAATATCAATTTTCAAGACCAGTTAGCATTCCAAGAAGCTAAATTGCTTCAGGCTATGGAGAGTTTACAAGCTTTTGAGACAGGGGCTGCAGCCAATGATGGTTCGGCTCTAAGAAGCCAGTTGATTGCAAATATTGAGGGAATGCGAAGCGAGGTTAATGAACATCAGAATGTAATGGATTCCTTGCCGGCAAATCTTCAGGACGAACTGGGAAACCCTGAATACCATAATATATCGGGTCAGTTGGCAGATGCGGAATCGGCCTTAGCAAATACGCCTGAGACTAATACGGTTGACACGACGAATGCCGACGGTACTACTACGGCTCAAACGGTAGAGAATCCGGTTTATGCAGGTGCTTTAGCGTCGGTTGAAAACCTGAAAGCTCAGCTAGCTAACATTCCAGAATTCATACTCGGTGAGCCTTACGCTAATCCGTCCCATCTTGAGCGTACTATATCAATTGGTTCACTTAACCAGGAAATAAGCATTCTTGAGGCAGAGCTGAACACCCTTTCAGATCAACCCACCACTGCAGACCCTGCCTACACGGCGGCTTTAGCAGAGAAGAATTCATTGGACAGCCTGATCCACGAGACACGAGAGCAGTGGGATGCTGAGGTTGCGGCCAAGCAGAACATTATCGACGCCGGGTCTGGAGGAGCACCTGATCAGGGTCAACTCGATGCAGAAATCCAGGATCTGATGGCAAATGCAGAGGCTGATAGAGACAATGCACTGGCAGCCCTAGATGCTGAATTCACAGTCACTGCAGTCACGAACGTAGATGACTCTGGAGGTAGGGCAGAAGAGATACGTGACGAGATAGAGAATATTGAAAACTATATTAGCGACCTTCACAACTCGAAGGATCAAGGGCATCAGGCCCAAAACCAGGCGCTTGAAAATGCTAGAAGTGAAGTGCGAGAGATAGAAGAGCAGATGGAAGGCATGCATAATTTCATGCGAGAACTGGAAGATCAACAGAGGCCTCTGCATGAGAAGAGGATGGCGCTTGATAAAGAGAGAATGGTGCTCGA
>DLRJ01000124.1 GCA_002500485.1 Dehalococcoidia bacterium UBA7891 | reverse complement strand
TCTAGAAGTTGTTTTGATTGGCACAAATATGCGTCAATAGTCGAGGAAGATATGGGGCATTTAAGACGTGCTGCTATTGATTTGCTTGACAGAGATGGTAGATATGGTGAAAGAAAAGATTTGGAAAAGATGGATGGGAAAGAGTTGGCTTCTCTGCTGAAACAAACCGAGTCTCATTTATTTAATGGNNTTTTATGCAGGAAATGGAAACTGGTTGCATGGGAGGTTTGTTATTAGCACCAGTGGATCGCAGTGTTTTGTTTTTAGGTAAGATGCTGGCCAATACCTTGTTTCTTTTGTTCACGCAGCTTTTGTTTATCCCTTTATGTTTGTTTTTTTTTGAAATTGAGGTGAGAAACTGGTTAGAGTTGCTCATGGTTTTGTTTTTTGGGACAGTGGGATTCAGTTCATTAGGAACTTTGCTTACTGCAATGACATCAACTTTACGTGGTAAAGAAATGCTTTTGCCAATACTGATATTTCCGCTGATGGTACCGAGTCTGTTGTGTCTTGTCCGTCTTACAGATTTTATTTTTTTCGGAACTCACTCTGAAGAAGTCTGGTCATGGTGGAAATTGCTTCTCTGCTGAAACGAACCGAGTCTCATTTATTTAATGGGTGATTGTGTATCTCCCCATGCTACCGCATCGGCAATCGTTGGTAGTCAGCGTAAGTCTGAAACATGTGCGGGCATTTAGCTCAGTTGGTTAGAGTGTCTCGTTGACATCGAGAAGGTCACTGGTTCGAGTCCAGTATTGCCCATTAGACAGAATAAGAAGTGGGGTAAGGAAATGCGCATGAGTGCGTGTCTCACGCAACCCACCCAGCTCGCGGTCATAGTGATAGTCAGCGTAATTTGATAACATGCGGGTTGACAAAAGCAGGGAGGTAGGGTATAATAAGTAGTGAGCCTCGCGGGCGCAGATTACGGAGAGACTGTCAGCTGATAGTCGGAGAGTAGTCTGTCGCTCCATCGGACATGGCGCCTACCGGTGACTGTTCAGGTCTAACGTGGGTGCTGTGTCCTTATTTTATTATGAGGAGATATTATGAAGAAGATGGTTTTACTCGTCCTGCTAAGTGTGATGAGTGTTGGCGTGGCAGCAGATAATGCGCACGCTATTTTTGGTGGTAGAGCATGGAGAGTTACCGCTCGTCAGGAAGGATTTGGTTTATTTGGTCTGAGAAGAAGCAAGACCGGAAGGTTCTTTCGTAAGAGTGCGTCCGTTGAAGTCAAGCCTCGCCATGGCCTTGAAACCGAACTCGTCATCCAACACAGCGAAACGGAACCCGATTATTGGAATGGAGATAGAGTCAATCCAAATCACTGGAATAAAAACCACCCGGACTATGGAGGAGAGACATGGGTGGAGAGTTACGAGCGAAACAAAGCAGCGCTGAAGAAGCGAGCGGAGGACCGGCGAAAAGCGAAAAAAATCCTCATGCTGTTCAATAAGGAGGTAAAGGTAAGCTGGTTGCATCCGGTACTCTTATAAGGTACTAATAGTCTGGTTCGATTCCAGATACCTCTATTGGTAATTTACTTCCTGGTAAGAAAGGAGGTTGTTACGTCGAGGATTGGTCATCCTGTCTAATTGACTGGCCCACGGGGATTTATTATACTAAATAAGCCCTGCTGGGCCTCTTTTTTCTAAGGCGGGTCTGGCTCGTCCGTGTCACCAGCTAATAAGCATTGGCCAGGGCCAGTCGGAGGCCACCAGTAACAGCTAAACCAATAGGGCGTCATGATGGGTTTGGCGCCAGCGGGTGGGGCAAATCGCTGTTCCGTACAGCAACAACCGGCCCATTGTTGTAGCACAGTGCAATTTTCTATCTGAACCACATCGCCGCAGGCCTTTGGTTGTCCTCCCATACTCCTGCACGGATTTTGCATACACATAACTCCCTGGGGCGGGCATCCTTCGCAGTAGCAACCTGGGAGCCCCTGCCACGAGTTTTCGTTTGGCATGCAAGGGCAACGCTCGTTTGGAATACAGTTATAGCCAAGCGACCACATCATTGTAATGAGGCCGACTGCCTCAGCAGGCTGCCCTGGCGTCCCCGAATAACACGGAACCACGAAATTCATTTGCTTCTCAATATGAAGTTTCCAACATCCAGTGTTTACATCAAAAGGCATATAAACAATATAGTGTGTGAATCCGTACCAATAGTCGACCATGGGGTCCCAGTGCCCGCATGACCCGGGTGGCTCACCACCCCCAGGGGGACACCCAAATATCCCTTTATACTCGCACCTGTTCTCCCCATTGTAATTAACGGTCCCAAAGAGAGGAAGCCATATATCCCCATGGGCGAACAGTCCGTCACCCCACGTCCACCCGAGGTCCGCGTCAAAGTCCGGGCCTAAGAACATCGGTTTGCGGCCGCAGAAATTCTGATTGCATTCGCCAGCGGTGCTGCAAAACTCATCTTCAGTCCCACCCACCCATATCTTCACGCAGCAAGTACAAGGACCCTCATCATCGTCGTCGTCACAGCAGCAATCGTCAGCACTGTCGCCGAACATAACCTCATCGTTCTCGGATACAACGCCCTCGGGGTCGTCTTCATACCAAATGTTCCCCAAGCCAAAATCTCCCTTCGTCTCTCCCAAACATGCTAAAGTGGTATTTATGGTATAGCCAGCGAAAAAAATGGGGGCGTGGAAAGGTTAGTGGTAAGACTAGGACAAGCCCCCAAGTCATCGTATGATAACTCTCCACTTCCTTGCCATAGAATGTGATTCTATTATATTATAACCCAAATCGCCGTTTTGTCAACTTTTGGAAGAAAAACAGGAAATTAAAAATGTGCGTACCTTCCCATTGGTCTAATAGAGAGAATAAGGGAACCACAATAGCAGGTGAGGTATAATGGGGTATACACTACAGAACAACAATCTAATACCTCCTGCTATAAAGATTTATCGTGAGAATCATAAGGTTGAGGTCAAACTGTATAGATAGATAATCCCCCTGGCGATTTTCGATACAAAAAGAAACGAAACCGACTTCATCCACTCAAATAAGACAGAATAGATGCCTGTGACCAGTAAAGTCGTCCCATATCACAGGATTTAAGGCTCAACGAACTAACGGTAGCCAAATTTCCTCATTTATAGGCACTCGAAAGCCCGCATAGGTAGAGGTACTGTACCTTTGCACAATTATGGTGCTATATTCTTTAGTTATTGTATTATATCATAAAGAAATGGTTTGTAAATGGAAAAAATAGTTGACAATCCCCATTTTCCTGCTATAATGTAGTATGAATTAGGAGAAATAAGGGGTTCTTTATTCGGAATTGTGGGTTTTGGACCCTATTTGACACAATATGAGGTGAGTTTGTGGGTTTTTGGCCCATATATAACCTTGTTGTGTAGTGCCGAGGTTGGAGCATGTTTTATCATATACTTTCATTCGCTCCTGCCTCGCCTACACATTTATAGTGTATCATATAATAGCCTGAATACAGGAAGATTACCTATGTCCTTACTGGCTAAGATAGTAGAGACTATCATACTTATTAAGTTATATCTCGTAGACGATACAATAGAAAAAATAAGAAAAAGGGGAGAAAAAAATGAAACCAGTAGAAATCACGCTATGCCGTGGAGGAAATAGCTGTTGCCCTATTATAAGTATTTCTGAAAAAGAGGCGAGAATTACTGATGATGATGGGGGAGAAGTGACGATAACTAATATAGAGTTAAGCATCTTAAAAGAAAAATTAAATGAGCTTGACAATATCTGACCATCTGCTATAATTGAACATGCGTGGGTGAGCAAGTTTGCTCCTTTATAGGTATCTGCGGATTGATTGTGGTAAAACGAATTAGCTACTCGTATTTGTGTGTATTCAGTCGGAGTCTGACGCGATAAGCTGGCACGACACAACGGTAAACCGCTGCATCACCCCCATTTTTTTTATTCTTGGAGAAAAGTAAATTGAACAAATATGACAAGATAACAGAGATAGTCAACGATTATTGCAAAAAGGCTAGGTCTGAGGTATTTAGCGATTGGCTACTGGAAATGTATCTTTCAATGACTGACCAACAAATTGACGACATACACGCTAAAATAAAGCAGGAAGCCTGATGGTTAATTGTGCATACTGCCAAGCATGTGGAACAGCGGTCGATGAATTTGAGAAGATTTGTAGCAACTGCAAGCCTCAGAATGATTGGCTCGATGGAAAGAACTTACGGAACT
>DLRJ01000007.1:800-2689 GCA_002500485.1 Dehalococcoidia bacterium UBA7891 | reverse complement strand
ATAGCCAGTATCTCTCCTTTGGCTAGTTTTTGAGCGGCAGTTATAATCGCATCAAAATTTGTTTGTTTACTCTGTTTGCCTTCTCGATTCAATAGATAAATTTCTGGTCCACATCTCAGGCAGGCAATGGGCTGGGCATGAAATCGGCGATCCAGAGGATTAGAATACTCGGCAGCACAGGCTGAGCACATAATAAAAGAAGCCATGGTAGTCTTGGATCGATCATAAGGGGCATCTTGAACGATGGAAAAACGAGGGCCACAATTTGTGCAATTGATGAACGGGTAATGATAACGACGATCATTGGGATCAAACAATTCCTGCAGACACTCAGAACAAGTTGCCGTATCAGGGGAAATCATGACCTGCTGCTCTTCCCCCTGTTGGCTGGTTTCAATAATAAATTCCTTGCCCCCTTGAGGGGGAATCGGTTCAATAACAATTTCGTCAATTCTGGCTAAAACCGGAGGGGAATCTTGTAACGACCGAATAAAATCTTCTATCTTCTGCGGAATTCCTTCAACCTCAATTTTCACACCGGTACTGTTGTTTAAAACCAGTCCCGACAGCCCATTCTGTTTAGCTTCTCGATAGACAAAAGGCCGCAATCCCACACCTTGTATAACACCCTGTAACAAAATTCGACGACGTTGGATCTGTGCGTTTTCAATTTCCATGAGTTATTGATCTGAGTTTTCTTTGTTTTTGTAATACTGTTCCACCCAAGACTCAAGGCGTTCAATCGCATAAGGAACTGCTTTAAATACTTCTTCGCTCAAGCCTAAATCAAAATCTTGATAGGCTGCAGGTTGACATCCTAGGATATATACTTTTTCTGGAAGAATTTTCAAGGCTTTAGCAAGCATCAATGCTCGTGAGGGATTGGTAAAATGCATATCTGCCAAAAAATCACTTTTTTCATCAAATGAGAACTCATTTATATCAGGCACATCTGCTTCTAACAGATAAACTTGACCTGCTTCTCTATCTCGTAACACTGCATCAACTATAATTAAAACCTCATAGCCATTGTAAAGCTCTTGTACTAGATGAATACCCCCAATCCCAGTCTCCATTATTTCCACTGAGTCAGGCAAACCGTTCTTTTTTTCTAATTGCCGAACAACCTCAACTCCGAAACCATCGTCTTGATGTAACACGTTGCCAACACCAGAGATCAGAATATGCTTTTTACCTGACATGTTCAGTTCAGTTTAGTTGTCAGTTGAGATTGTAACTTTTATGATTTGAAATCAGAATAAATCTGGAGGAAGGTCGAGATGGGTTGATATTCAACTAATAGAGGATAGTTAAATTTTGGAGGCGTAGGCTCAAACTATTATATCAGCAATTCATTACCTTTCATTTCCTCGAAATCTGGTAAAGCACTGCTATTATTAACAGCAAGTTCATGTATAATTTCCAAGACATCGTCTAAAACAGCTTCAACTTCCGGAGTAAAAGTTTCTCCCATCTCTTCTTTTCCCGGTTCAACATCCACTAAGAACACCTCTTCCGGCCAAATTTTGAAATGCTCTCCAATGATTAAGAGATTGTCGGTACTAATAACACCTGTCACAGCCTCAGAAATCCGGGATTGAATATTTTCTTCGTCAGGTAAACCACCAACCCAGTGTCTAAGGGTAATGGTTCCAACAAGGCGCCCGCACGCTCTGGCGGTTAAAAAGATGACTCGATCAAAAGGTTCAGGGAGTGACTGAAATTGTTGCACAATAGCAATCGGACCCCAATTCATCTCATCCACCTCTATACCAGGGGGCCATTGCGTATTTTTTAGTTGTACCAGTAAATGAGGTCCTATAGAATAATCTCGCAAATTGAAATAACCAATGGTCCCAATTAGTACCCGGCGCATTGATTTATTCTAC
>DLRJ01000007.1:0-463 GCA_002500485.1 Dehalococcoidia bacterium UBA7891 | reverse complement strand
GCAAGCACAGGTGGTAACTTCCCGAGTAACCATTTTGTCTGTTCCATCCATCATGATATGAGTGGTGCATGGCATACAGGGGTCAAAACTGCGAATCGAACGCAAAATATCAATTCCTTTGTAGTCGTCAGCAGAATTGAACTCCTCTAAAATTGGGGTATTCTTCACAGCTTCTTCATACGGTCCCGGCTCCCCCCATGGTGTTCTAGGTGCGGCATTTAGAGTAGAAGGCGTACTGATTTGATAATTTCCAATGACTCCATCATCAATGACCAGATGGTGGCTGAGAAATCCTCGGCCGGCTCCCCAAAATCCTACACCCATTTGAGTCCCTTTTTTTGGGATTTCAAACGGTGTACTTATCTTGGTTTCCCCTTGCCTTAACAATTCCATGGCCAGCAACCAATTTTCCATACACACCATTGCTGAGTATGGAATGGCATAAGCACGGGCACGATTTCTT
>DLRJ01000097.1:2984-3191 GCA_002500485.1 Dehalococcoidia bacterium UBA7891 | reverse complement strand
TGCTTCTCCCACATTAAGTCATCTGCTCATAACGGGTAACAAAGCATACAGTTGTGAGGTGGGAGATTATTTCAAGGCTGCTTCGGGCGGTGGTATTTATATGGAGGGTGGCAATTCTTTTATAAGCAAAGTCAGGATAAGTGGGAACAGTTCGGAAGCTGAGGGTGGCGGTATTTACATGAATAGTGCTGATCCCAGTATGGATCT
>DLRJ01000097.1:0-2672 GCA_002500485.1 Dehalococcoidia bacterium UBA7891 | reverse complement strand
CTGATCCCAGTATGGATCTTGTGAAGGTTCGCAGTAACACCGCATCAACTTTTGGCGGCGGCATTTACTTTGGCAACTCCGGTCCTACTCTTAGTAGGGTTGTTGTAGAGTATAATGAAGCTAAAGACGGTGGCGGTTTATATCTTAGTGCCTTTGCCAGTCCTAACCTTGTAAACACGGTTGTGGGTAATAATATTGCGTCTAATGAAGGAGGAGGTATATACCTCAACAATGCACAAACTGATCTTGTAAATGTAACGGTTGCGGACGATAGTGCGTTCACTTATGGGGGATCGATGTTCATGAAGGGAGGTACAGTTAAGACTCGCAACAGTATCATAACTGGTGGCGGTTCAGATGCTATATGGTTTAGTAAAAGTGGTGTTTCAAGTTCAATGATAGTTCATTATAGTAGTGTTCAGGGAGGATTGGAGGGTATTGAAAATAATTCTAATGGTACTGTTGATTGGGGTGAAGGTAATCTTAGTGGAGGTGGTGGTGTTAACGCCGATGAAACAAGTGAGATTCTCGGAGGTGGGAATTATTGTCATAATTGCCCACGATGGTTCCTTGTATTTGAACCAGATGCGTTCAGTTTTGGGGCCGGAGGAAATGATAAAGGAGATCCATCATCACAATACAACGATGAGGAAAACCTTTGGTGTCATTATGTCTGGGCAACGGAAGCTGTGTCCATTTGGAATAATGGAAATCCAGGATATCAAATGATTGCTGTTCCAGATACTTTAACAGAAAGAAATGACATGGGTGCATTTGGGGGTCCTAACGGTAGTTGGGGCATAATTCATGCAACACCTGGATCTGATTGGGAATGATAAGCTTTTTTCGGTAAATCCTTCAACTAATATAAGTACTATAGTATCTTTAAATCTGTTGAATGACTCAATTAATAATCCTTCTAACGCTTCTAGATAGATACTCAGTTTGTATGTAGGTTAGACATAAGGTGTCAAATGAAGGCATCTATACCCCAAAGTCATATCTAATCACATTATGGATACAATTTTAGATCATCTTTCTCAACAACTTTTCCAATCCCAGCCTTGAAAATGACGGGGGGACGGTCGGGATGAAAGAAGCACGCATCGTGTGATATAATTTTTTGAAATTTTGAAAAAGGAGACAGGCTATGAATGACTATACCAAAGGAATTTTATCAGGAGCTTCACTCATCCTTTGCTTCTTTATATTTGTGAGTGCGAAGAGTCAGATGAAGCATTTGGGGAAAATAGTCGTTGATTCAATTGTAGTGCAAGATGCGCCAAAGATGGAATGGGCCAATGGTTTCGGCAACGATATTGGCAACCATGTCCATCAGGGTATGCAGACAAGCGATGGGGGCTATATCGGGGTTGGAAACAGTTCCGTGAATACCAACAACTCCAACATGCTCATCGTCAAAACAGATGCGCAGGGACAACTGGAGTGGCAAAAATTCATCGGGGGCAAACGCAGCGATGAAACAGTCGCAACCGTTTGTGAGGACGCCCAAGGCCATTTTTATATCGGGGGCTCCATGCAGGTAAAGGGAGAACAGGAAAGTGCTATCATCAAACTGTCAGCCGAAGGTGAAATAATCTGGAAGCGCATTTACCCGCATCCCAGGGCGGACGCTATCGAGGGGATCACATTGACCGGTGATGGCCATTTGCTGGCGACTGGCTACTCAAACAGTGCTGACCACGGCGCAGTTTTCCTGGCCATGGACGGCAAGGGTTTGCTCATGAAGCTGGATCTCGCCGGAAACGTTATCTGGGAAACGATTCTCGAATCCATTCCCCAGGGCATGATGGCCTATGAGCACCCTGAGGGTTACGCCGTCGGTGGGACGATACTAAAGAATCTGAACGCTGAAGACGAGTGGGCTGAGAACCATGACTACTGCATGGTCGTCACAGATCCGAACGGTAAGGAGCTCTGGTCGCGTAACTTTGGGGGACCAAAATCCGAGCATTGTTATGATTTCGCCCGCACATCAAACGGTGGCTATGTCTTCGCAGGGCACACCCGCTCCTATGGTGTGATCAATTGGGACTATCTATTGATGAAGGTAGATGCTGAGGGGAACGAGGCGTGGCACAGCATCTTTGGTCAGCCCAGAGGCTACGATCCACGCTATATCCATGACGAAGCATATGGTGTCAAAGAGACATCGGATGGCGGTTTTGCCATCATTGGAGGTTCTGGGGACGAACATCCGTATTCCGCCGCTGGTCATGCGATGGGTCCCTCTGATCTCTGGCTGGCCTATCTCGTGAAGACGGATTCTCTCGGCAACAAGGAATGGGAGAGTGTCTATGGGGAACGCTCCGGACACAATGCCGGGGAGTATATGGACGTTACCGATGACGGTGGATTTATTATATTCTCTGATTCAGATACTTACGGGACGATGAAGAACAACAGTTTTGGTTTTATCAAGCTGAAATGATAACGCAAATGAGCGGTACTGTAATATTCCACTCAAGCGTTTGGAAGACGACTTTCCATGATACGCAAAACAAGTAAAAAATGGCGATGTGCCCACAGATTATGTTCCCACAGAGTCAGTGGAAACGGAGATCGCTTCTCGGTAAAATAGCTTAAATGGGTACGCTTGGAAAGCGTGTGTTCGTTCACGCGTACTGCGGGTTCGAATCCCGCCCTCTCCG
>DLRJ01000121.1:5706-8413 GCA_002500485.1 Dehalococcoidia bacterium UBA7891 | reverse complement strand
CTCCACCGAATAGCAAAAGGGCCATTAATGTGACCAAGAGCGTGAAACTTGTATTGAGTGATCTGCCCATCGTTTCTGATATGCTGAGATTCACCACTTCAGGGAAGGGCCTGTTGGTATAGGTCAATACATTTTCTCTGATTTTGTCAAATACTACGATCGTGTCATTGACGCTATATCCTATTACTGTCAGGAGAGCTATTAGGAACATAGTATTGACTTCTGTATCTAGGAAATATCCTAATATTGCAAAAATGCCTACCACGATTAATGTGTCGTGGACCAAAGCAACAATCGCTGCAAGGCCATACCTAATAGGGCGTGGGACTTTTCTGAATGCCCACCATACGTAGAAAAATATTCCTAACGCTGCTGCTAAAACCGCCCAACAGGCATTGATTACTGTTTCCTGTGCTATCACCGCGGAAACCAAATCAAAACTAAGTAGCGTATTTGTTTGCTCAGGGGAAAATTGATTGTTTAAGGTAGTCACTAGGAGATCTTTTTTTGTCTCATCAAGCGTTTTGGTGCGTAAGAAAAAAAGATCGTATCTTTCCTCGTCGATAACTGAATTACCTAAATTTTGTACCGTAGATTCTGGATATCCGATAGCTTGTAACCTTTCCCTAATCGCCTTTTGGTTGGCCCCTGAGCCTTCCGGGAATTGAATTGTAATACTAGATCCACCTGTGAAATCAATGCCTGGATTCAGCCCTGGAGCTAAAATCAAAAAGACTATTCCTGGTAGTATGACTAACAACGATATTAGAAAAAACCATGGCCTTCGTTCTGAAAAATTCAATTTATTCTCCTGGAAAATGATCAATTCTGAGCATTATCTTTAATTTCTCCGCCACCGGTAGGGAGGAACAAACGCACATTTCTAGAAATTGGCGTTAGTGTTACCACTCTCATGAAGGTTCTGCTTACTGTAATGGCAGTAAACATGCTAACCGCAACACCAACCGCTAAAGTTATGGCGAAACCTTGGACAATAGTCGCACCTAACTGATCTGAAAACCAGTACAGAATTGCACAGGTAATCAATGTAGACACATTTCCATCTCTTATCGCCGGCCAAGCCCTGTTAAATCCTATGTTTATTGATGACAGCATCGTGCGTCCCGTTCTTAATTCATCTTTCATCCTCTCGAAAATTAATATGTTCGCGTCAACTGCCATTCCAATAGACAGAATTGCAGCCGCCACTCCCGATAGGGTTAAGGTGATTGGTAACATTTTAAATATCGTTAAAACGATCATTGCGTAAATTAGTAAGGACAATGACGCTATTAGGCCTGGCACCCGGTAATACAGAATCATGAAAAGTAGCACCAGAGACAAACCTGCTGTACCTGCTATGACACTTTTCTTTAAAGAATCAGCTCCCAGCATGGCATCAACATCCCTTTCTTGGATTAATTGAATAGGTACAGGCAAACGACCCGATTCCAACAATAGGGCCAAGTCCTTAACTCTTTCTAACGTGAAATCTCCGCCTTGTATTATTGCTGTACCTGCAGTAATTGGAGAATTCACTACAGGGGCGATCAATTCTTGTCCATCTAGGATTATAGCTATCTGGTCTCTGATTCCGGAGGATTGTTGTTTGGCATAGATTTCTGTTGTGAGCTCTCCAAACGCTTTTGTTCCTCTCTCATTAAATTCAATGTTTACTATCGGAGCGCCAGAGCTTTGATGCTGGCTTGGGTAGGCGTTTTCCAAATCGTCTCCTGAAAGTCCTATATCTTCATCAATGTGGCCTTCACTTAGTTCGAAGTTGACAGTGGGGGATGTCCCTAGCTTCGCATTAGCTTCTTCAATGCTTAGAACACTTGTACCTTCCGTGTCTGAACTTGGTAATGCTATTGCAAATTTGTATCCTTTTTTTTCTTTTTGTTCTAATCGAATTATTTGTAGACCATTAGTCTGGAATCGTAGAGGTTCTGCCCCTTCAATATTCACTCCCAATCTTGCGGGGGCGGGAGGGTTGGAACCAAGCTCTGCAGCATTGATAGCGGTAATCATCGAGGTTTGAAGACTGCCGACTATTTCATCAAATTTAAGAGTTCCGCTTTCACTAAATTCAAAGACAATAGCTTCTGAATAGTCAGTTGTGTTTTCAGAATCAGGATCATCGTCGCTCTTCAGAGTCTTGTCTAGCGATAATCCGTCTGCACTGATGGAAATCACGTCTTCCTTCAATATATTCGTTAGTGGTTTGGGGGGCACATCAGTTGTGCGGTGCTTAAATTCTAGTCTGGCTGTTTCTCCAATTAATGCTTTTGCTCTACCTGGATCTCTTATTCCAGGCAACTGTATAAGTAACCTGTCTTCCCCTAATATTTGGATAATCGGCTCTCCAAGACCAGAAGCATTTACTCTACGTTCAATCGTGCGGGAAAGGGACTTCATTTGATCTTCGGTGACCCCTCCGGGCATTTCAGTTTCAGGATTGATAGCCTGATATATGAGATGACTTCCACCTTGTAAGTCCAGGCCAAGGGTGAGCCCTAGCAAATCATCAGAACCTCGTTCTAAATTATTTAAGCTTACTTTTTGGACACCCAAAATTGTTCCGCAAATTGCTGTAATTATCGCAATTGTTATAAGTATCCGAGCATTCCTACGCAATATATTCTCCAGAATTGATTCGATGCCTTATTAGTTCTAGTGCTTCTTTCTTGTTAGAAACTAACCCTTCTAA
>DLRJ01000121.1:0-5347 GCA_002500485.1 Dehalococcoidia bacterium UBA7891 | reverse complement strand
CGAGCTTCTTCGACATCCTTTATTAAAGTGCCGATAAAAGGCCCAGGGTTAAGACACAACCCAACCATTATATCGTGTCCTGATACAAGCTTAGCCTGATTTTTATCCCTTTTATAGGAAGATTCACTTTTCGCTATGAAATTTATTTTCCTGCAATGATCAATCCATTCAGTCTGAGTCAGCTTAGGTCCCTTTGCGGATATGTAATCAGCTAAATTTAAATAAAGTATGTCTATGGAGGCTCCTGAGGTGTCATTGTAGTATTTACGTATGGCTTTAGGTGTTGGGTCTTGACCTTGATTGGATATCTGGCTAGGTCTTAAATGGTTTGATATTTGGTTGGTTACCAATTCGATTCCAGAATTACTGAATTTCATTCGTTTTAGTATTGAACGGGCTATTTCTTCTCCTACTTTGTCGTGCCCCAGAAATCGTGTTTTTCCATCAGGATCTACAGTCTTCGTTTTTGGTTTTCCCACGTCATGCAAAAGACAGGCAAGTTTCAGGAAAGTGAGTCTACTTTGGCTGTCGGAATAATTTTGTTCAAAATAAGTTAGGTGGGCATCGGTGCTTGGAATGTATTTCAAGGTGAATTTTGGGTAGGGGCCGGTATTGATTTGTTTACCAGTCACTATATTCTCCGCTTGCCCCACTGTTTGTACCATATGTTCTAGAACTTTCCAGTGATGACTGGGAGGTTGTGAGGTCTCCCTGGAGGCTTCTAGTTCTGGAATGATATTGGTTAAAATGCCTAACTCATCCATTTTTGTTAAATTTCTAGTAGATTGCTGCAAAGAAAGAAGTTTTAAAAATTCGTCTCTTATACGTTCCGAGGATACCCTGGAAATAAGAGAGCTACTTTCTTTAATTTGAGTTTCTGTGTACTTATCGATGTCTAAATTATATTGAGCTGTGAGCCTGGCACCTCGTAAAATCCTTAAAGGATCCTCTTTGAATACTTGACTGCTTGTCATTCTTAATGAACCATTGAGGATGTCCTCCATACCCCTATGTTCATCGATGATTTTTGATATTTCAAATCGTGGTACACCATCATTACAGTTAACATCATTTACATCTAATGCTAGGGAATTAATAGTGAAATCACGCTTTTCAATGTCAGAGGATATACCATTTTGAGCCGAGGCTATATCGATTTGTATTTCGGTTTCTGAAACTTTTGCAAGAACCCTGTAAATATCTCTGGATGTATCTAAGGGAAAACTTTTGCCATTCATAATAGTGGCTACTTTTTTGGAGACATCTAAAGCGCTTCCAACCACAACTATATCTACATCTGGATTGGTTGTACCAAGAATTGAGTCCCTTAATACACCTCCAACCAAATAAGATTTCACAGGGATTTGGCTTAGTGCTGAACCAATGTGGATGATTTGAGTAGGCAAACGATAATAACCGGCTGTTGGAGGTTTCATCGTAAATGACCTAATCTATTTTGATGGAAGCTGGACTTTCCGCGGTCCCGACACTTTGTTCATCAAACTCTTCGCCCTCGTGGGTGACGGTATACAGCTGTTGATGTTCTGCTAGGTGGTCTGTGTATAAAATGCCATTGAGATGATCTATCTCATGTTCAAGAGCTTGTGACAGTAGATTTTCTGCTTCAAACTTAACTATTTGATCCGTGTGGTCCAAACCCTGAAATTTTATCCACATGGAACGATTGACAAGGCCTCTATAACCAGGAAGACTCAGGCATCCTTCTTCAACTTCCCTTGAACCGTATGTTTTTATTATCTGTGGGTTGAAATATATTCTTGATTCTTCTTCATCAGGCATCTGCAATACTATGATTCTCCAGAGTTCTCCAATCTGATTTGCCGCAAGCCCTACACCGCCAGCTTCCCTCATGGTGTCAACCATGTTATAGGCAAGGGTAAGTTCTTTTTTTGATATAGACCTTACCTTCTTTGCTTTCTTTCTTAGTATCGGGTGGGGAATCTCTAAAATCGGTAATATTGGCAAGAATTTTCCTCCAACCTTCTGACTCAATTTATAGGTCGTGTTCGATCAGTTAGAACCCATATAATAAATCAAAACTTATTTCCTGTCCCAATATCCTTCCTCATATTCATCCGGTCTTAAATGATCGTCAGAATCATTGGTGTTAACTTTATATCTCAACCATCCTATTCCTGAAAACAAAAGACCTAGTAAAAAGGCCACCGATAATATTAATGAAGTTCCAAAACTACCGATGTCAACATTCAATTTATTTTCAAACCGGTTAGAAATACTATCTAACCAATCAGATTGAGTTTTTTGTAAATTCACATTATAGGTGGTGAAAAACGCATCTTCTATTGGTATCCCTGAATCTAAATTCTTGATTAGGTGCTTTATTTTGTTTTCGCCATACTCAGAAAACAAATAGGCTACAAAAGATTCAGAAATTAAATAAAAAAGTCTAACTTCAGAAGGTCTTCCTGGGACGGTATCCATGTAACGAATGTCGAAGAGTTGGCCAGATGAATACGCTTGCAGTACCTCCCCAGTTGGCTGATGGTTACTTTCAAAATACATAGCAATACCTTCATTGAGCCAAGCCGGTAATCTTGTTGTCGGAGACTTCAATGATTGATCTAGCAATAGATGAGTGCTTTCATGAACTATTCCATCTTTTGACAAACCAGTGACGATGAAAGTGTCGTAATTTGAGAATGCAAACCCTCCGTAAAGGTCTTCCCTACTTGCCGCTGCACTTATTTTAGGAAATGCTTCATCGGCTTCCTTTCTGTTATTTAAAATAACACCGGTGACTGGACGTGGATTAGGTATATCTAAGAGTTTAGTGAAACGTAAATTCGACTTGTTCACATCTTCAATTACAGAGTTGATATCACTTTCGTTTCTGTCATGCCAAATTAAAGTCAAATGATTCAGTTCAGTGGATTTCCATTTGATTGATGGATCTAGATAGTGAAATTTGATTTGAGGAGATTGGTACTTTTTGCCTTTAACTGAAGTCAAGTCAAAAAAATATGTAATTTGCGTTCCCGCAGGGATGTAATTAGGTCCACTGGTATTCAAAGTAACTTCTGACCGGATTTCCCCTTTTGAAGGAGGGTCAATATATTTATAAGATATTATTTTTGAATTACCGTAAGAATACTTCAATCGAACTTCTAAAAGGTCCTCATTAGAAAAACCAGTTAGGTTAAATTGAACGTTATCAGGATATTCTATTTGGTGGTATATGCTGGGTTCGATAAACCAGTCATCAGGTGTTGAGGCAAGTAATACGGTTAGGTTGAACCAAAAGAAGCAGCACAAACCCGTTAGCATTACACAAGTAATTAATCTCAAAAAATTCCTAGTGAGGTTAACGAAGTTTTTTATTCCTATATACCAACAATTTTTATCGAGGAATGGGCTTTATAAATTTTATTTATATTAATTAATAATGCGGTAAGTTGTTCGACGTATTTAGCATTTTGTAAGTTGCCGCCATCTATACTTCTGACACCTGGAATGCGTTCTCCAAGAAGCATGACTTGTTCTTTTGCAGACTGATCGTTTGAACATACGATAACGTCACATTCCATATCTTGAGAAGGCATTAGAAGATCTTCAGCACTCGCGTTTTGGAAAGCTCCAACAACTAAGGAGTCGGGTAATAGCGACTGAGCTTGTTCTGCCGCTGATCCTTCTTCTACAGTTATTGCTGAAGCAGATCCTTTTTCAAATGACAACGGGGCCACTACGTCCACTACAATTTTTCCATTCAGGACATGTTTCAAGTTTTCCAATGTAGCTTTGTGGCCAGCATATGGAGTACATATAACTGCTATATCTGAAGCAATTGCAGCTTCTTCATTGGTGCCACCTGCCACCATGTCACTGCCTATTTCCGTGAATTGTGAACGAATTTCCTGTGCAGCCTCAATACCTCTTTGTTTTTCTCTTGATCCTATGAAAACACTGAGCCCACTAATGGCGAAACGTAATGCTAGACCTTTTCCTTCCGGTCCCGTTCCTCCTATAAATCCTAGCATCTAGTCACCTGTCTCTATGAAATTTATCAAAATGACCAACATATTTGAGGTTTATCTTTATCCGGGTTTGGACCATATTGTTTTGTACGATGGGCCATTTACTGCGTCTGCAAGTTCGCTGTGTTCCAGATTTCGGAGTTTTTTTAAGATCTCATCAGCTGAAGCTTTTGGATCAATGAAGCTTGCCTCTTCTAATTTCTTAATAACTATGCTCCAGATTCCACTATCGATCAGTGTTTCTAGGTATCTTACCCATGGAATTAAAACCATTTTTTCAGGATCGTTAAATCCTGGTCTTAGCTGTCCCATGCTTCGAATCCTTTCCCTTGGGTTTCTGACCATTTCCGTCAAAATTAGGGCTGGTCCGTCGGTTTCATTTGAACGGATATCGATAAGGACAGTTTTCCCGAAGTAAGGAAAAAATAGCGACACTACATCAGCCTCAAGGAGGGTGTTTTTTATTTCTTCGATATCGTCTTGAAAATTATTTCCATTCACAAGTTTTTGCCAAGTTTAAGATTCAAATAGACTCAACTGCCCATTGTTGCTAAGACTCAAGTAGTTCTCTTGCCGTTGCAGTAAAAGCTGGTAATACTTTTTCCCAATCTCCCACCACTCCAAAGCTTGCTTCTTTAAAAATATTTGCATCACCGTCTTTATTTATTGCAACTATATTTTTGGACGAGGAGCAACCGGCCATATGCTGACTAGCTCCAGATATGCCAACTGTTATGTAGACGTCGGGGGTAACCGTTTTTCCTGTTAGTCCGATTTGGAAGGAGTGGTCTAACCAACCCGCATCGCATACTGCCCTAGACGCTCCCACGGCTCCGTTGAAAACTTTCGCTAGTTCTTCAAGTTGCGAGAACGGTTCTGGACCACCTAGCCCACGTCCCATTCCTATTATCACTGATGCATCTTCAAGGCGAACCCCTTCAGATTCTTCCTTCACAGTTTCGACCAGTTTAGATTTAATATCAGATTCATCAAGCGAAACTTCAAATTCGATCACCTCTCCGGTCCTCGAAGAGTCGGGCGCAGCGGCTTCAAACGCCTTTAGTCTCATAATGACCACTTGGGGATCATTGTCTGCAAAAGTAAACTTAGCCATGGCATTTCCACCATAGACCGGTCTAGTGGCAGTAACTCTTCCCGATTCACTGTCTGCTGAAACATCCGTACAGTCTTGGGCGATTCCGGATCCAAGCCTATATGCCAATCTTGGCCCGACTGCCCGTCCAATTGGGGTTTTTGAAGTGAGAACCACTGTAGGTTCGGCAGCAACACATATTTTGTGTAGAACTGCTAGGTAGGCATCTGCCACACCTTCC
>DLRJ01000139.1 GCA_002500485.1 Dehalococcoidia bacterium UBA7891 | reverse complement strand
CTCAAAATTTCCAACTTCTCTGATGTCACCTCCCCCATAATCCGAATGGCCAATCCTGGGCCCGGAAAAGGTTGCCTAAAAACCATTTCCTCAGGCAGTCCTAATTCCAAGCCAACCTGTCGAACTTCATCTTTGAATAAGTATCTTAGCGGCTCTACAAGCTCCATTTTCATGTGGTCAGGAAGCCCACCAACATTGTGATGCGTTTTAATGGTCGCAGAAACGGAGTTGTCACTCGTCTTACTCTCAATTACGTCTGGATATAAGGTCCCCTGAGTCAAAAAATCGACTACGCCCAATTTTGAGGCTTCTTCATCAAAAACATTAATGAACTCTTCTCCTATTATCTTTCTCTTCCTCTCGGGGTCGATTACCCCGGCCAAACCGGTAAGAAACCTTTCTGTCGATTCACTGAAAATGAGATTGATATCCATATACTTTTCAAAGGTTTCCCTTACACGGTCTGGCTCACCTCTCCTCATTAAACCGTTATTTACAAATATGCAAGTTAATTGGTCTCCGACCGCCTTGTGAACCAAAGTTGCAGCTACTGCAGAATCCACTCCACCTGAAAGGGCACATATCACTTTACCTTTCCCAACTTGTTCTCTGATCCTATTGACTGAATCTGCTACAAAATTATCAGGAGTCCATGTCTGCCCCATATTGCAGGTTTTTGTAAGGAAATTTTCAATAATATTTGAACCTTCCGGTGTGTGAGCGACTTCTGGATGAAACTGTATCCCTAGAATGCCTTTGTCGTTACCAACTACAGCAATTGGAGAATTGTCGGTATGAGCCATAGATACAAATCCGGGAGGTAATTCAGTAACCCGATCGGCATGACTCATCCAGACAGGTAATGATTGAGGTAGCCCCGTAAAAAGAGGTTCATTTGGTTTGTTTTGATGCAGTACGGCATGTCCATATTCTTTCTTGGTTGATGCCGCCACTTTACCACCCAATTGATGAACCAAAACCTGCATCCCATAGCAAATTCCCAAAATAGGTAACTCTGACTCAAAAACCCATAGAGGGGCTAGCGGAGAAGTCTCCTCATAAACACTAGCAGGTCCACCTGAGAGTATGATCCCTTTTGGGTTCAAACCCTCGACTTCACTCCAGCTAGTGTTAAAGGAAATGATTTCACAATAAACACTACTTTCCCTGACTCTTCTAGCAATTAAGCGGCTGTATTGGGATCCAAAATCTACAATTAAAATAGATTCTCTCTGGGGTGACATCTCGCCTTCAATGGCTGGTCCATTCCCTACTTTTTCTTGAGATATTTCAAGGTAGGCTGAAACTTCAAGGTCGTCGCTAGAAGTTATGCGACGAGTACTATCTAATCCTTGCTCTTCGTTCATAATTGTGTCCTAAACGCCTATGTTATACTCGCCCAAAATCAGCTCACAGGTGCCAAGCCATAACCACCGTATTACCCGCAAATAAAGATTCTTTGGAACATGCTGCTAATATACTATTGGAAGGTGGTGTTGTCTGCATACCCACTGATACCGTATATGGAATTGCAGGTATAGCTACAAATTCCATAGCAGTCTCAAAAGTGTTTGAAGTGAAACAAAGAGACCCTACCACACCACTCCCAATTTTCATCCAGGATATCTCTTCTCTGGACAATTTCTCGGAATTTGTCCCTCCTCTAGCCAAAATTTTAGCTTCTAATTTCTGGCCTGGACCGTTGACTATGGTATTGGAAAAAGCAGATTGCATACCCGATGTGGCCACAGGAGGATTAAAAACAGCTGGTTTCCGTATACCTAACCATGAGATAGCAGTAAAACTATGTGAAAAAACAGGAAATCCCATCACTGGGACCAGTGCAAACATCAGTGGCCAAAAGGCAGCCACTACAGTAGATGAGGCTCTACGCCAATTTAAAGATTCCTCTCTAGATCTGATTATCGATGGTGGCGAATCTACCTCGTCAGATCCTTCCACTATTGTCCATTTTGAAAACAATGAGGTTAAACTGATAAGACAAGGTGTTATATCTATGTCTGACATACAAAAACTGTTAGATCAAAAGAGGGATTAGACCGATATGGAACCAAAAGATCAAATACAAGCGGAAGTTAATCGCTTGATGAAAGATTATCTGGATTCGAAGTCTTTACCGCTCTACGATATGCTTTCATATCATCTCGGAATCCACGGTTTAGATCCTGGTCTCACCATCCCCAAAAGAGTACACGGAATGTTGCTACAAATCGCTGTTGAAAACCTGGGGGGAAATCCTTTGTTAACCCTACCTGCCGCTATGTCTATAGAGATGCTTAACGCGTTTTGTGAGATCCATGACGACGTGCAATCTGGAAACCCTACTCGGAATGGGCAAGATTCCCTTTGGTGGGTTTGGGGTCCAGCACAAGCTATTAATGCTGGAGATGGGATGCATTCCATAGCTCGAATAGCCCTTTTGAACTTAGATAAGCAACATTTTTCAGATCGCACCTCTCATGCAGCCTTGTCTTTTCTAGACAAAGGAGCCTTGGTGACTTTTGAGGGCCGATATAGAGACTTGGAAATGCAAGAAAGAATTGATACTTCTGTAGCAGCTTATCTCGAGATGGCTGGCCAAAAAACAGGAGCTTTGTACGGCTCTGCTCTCTCAATGGCGGCAGAGTTATCTGGACTCACTTCCGAAGCAAGTGAAGGTTTGTTCCAATCAGGCCACTTAATTGGCCAAGCGAAGCAAATAAAATTAGATATGAATCAAATATGGGGCTCTGATTCCAACCAGAAAATAGATTTTTTAAACAAGAAAAAGTTGTTTCCTGTGATTGTTGCTCTGGAAAAAGCTACCCCTTCTCAGAAAAGAAAATTAGGCGACGTGTATTTCAAACGAGTTCTGGAGGATTCTGATCTTGATGCAGTGCTTGATGTCCTTAGTGATCTAGG
>DLRJ01000086.1 GCA_002500485.1 Dehalococcoidia bacterium UBA7891 | reverse complement strand
CTGGAAAGTCTTGAATCCGGAAAGAATTCCGATGAAATCTTATTGAACCTTGATAGCCCCATCATAATAGACATCTTTGCTGACTACACAAATCCAAATACACCAAAATTATGGAAGCTGGCCAAAACTGTCTCTACTGAACTTCATCAGAGAAGGGTTGTACTACGACCACCGGGGTTGACAATGGAGGCTCAACGCGCTATTAAGATCGCAGAGTATGCGCGCTTTATTGGAAAATTCAGCATAATCCAGGAGGCCCTGATCAATCATAATGGGCCATGGGAATGGCGTACTCTCATTGATCTTGTAGCCAAATACGATCAGATACCAAAGAAAATTAATGACTTTATTAACAGTATTACGATCGATCAACAGATCGCTAAAGACCAGCAACACGCAATGGAACGCGGCGTTGATTCCTATCCGACAATTACTATAAACAATGTAATTGTACCTGACACAGATACGGCTATCCGCCAGACAATCGAAAAAATCCTGCTAGAACACAGTATATAATTGAAGGAAATGAAAGGAATAGTACCTAAAGTTTGAAGTAACTAAAGTTGTGAAAGTGAAAATTCTAATTCCATTAACTTTAGACACTTTAGTTCACATTTAACTTTAAACTTTTTCTGTTTTTACTCTTCTTGTCCTCGGCGCTTTTCAGTCCGGGGAGTGTCTTAGTGCCTTAGTGGCAAAGGGTTTCAGGGATTGATCCAATGAAAAAGTTTCCATTACACTGGCAAATCTTAACAGCATTAATATTAGGCATATTATACGGCCTTTATCTGACTGAATATGTTAGCTATATCAGCTGGATGGGTGTGATATTCATGCGTGCACTCAAGATGCTGATCATACCATTAATAGTCACTTCAATAGCATCCGGCATTGCAAATATAGGCTCAGGCAGCCTGGGGAAACTGGGCCTGAAGACAATCTCATATTATATAATCACGAGTATATTCGCAATACTTGCCGGATTGTTAATGGTAAATATCTTAAGACCGGGTGTGGGTGCGGATATGGGATTTACAGAACCCATAGAGGGACTGGCAAGTGCTAAAGAGTCATTCGGGAGTACTTTAATAAGTATAATTCCGGAAAATATCTTCGTAGCATTTGTTAACAGCACGATGCTGCCTATTATTTTCTTCTCTATCCTGGCAGGTATTTTTATTACAAAAATATCAGGAAAACATAAGGACTTCTGCGTCACTGCTCTTAATGCCGGCTTTGAGTTGATGATGAAGATAACACACTTAATTATTAAGTTTACCCCACTTGGTGTTTTTGGAATAGTTGCATTGACTGTATCACGACAGGCAAGTGATACCGCGGCATTACTGAACATCGCCAGTAGATTGGGCCTCTACATGATAGCCGTAATGTCCGGCTTAGGCATACACGCGATTATAGTCCTTCCATTAATCCTGAGACTGTTTGGGAAGATAAACCCATATACCCATTTTAAAGCCCTCAGGACTCCCCTTATCACGGCATTCTCGACTTCATCATCGTCCGCAACCCTGCCATTAACACTGGAAACAGTAGAAGAGAAATCAGGAGTTTCCAACAGGGTAAGCAGTCTTGTTTTACCTCTTGGAGCCACTATAAATATGGATGGTACAGCATTGTATGAATGTGTGGCGGCCATGTTCATAGCTCAGGCATATGGGATAGAACTGACTTTCGTTCAGCAGGCAATTGTGGTAGCAACCGCACTGCTCGCCTCTATCGGTGCGGCAGGAATCCCAATGGCAGGCTTTGTAATGATCTCTATAATTCTATCCGCTGTCGGATTGCCGTTGGAGGGTGTAGGATTGATACTGGCTGTTGACAGGATACTCGACATGTTCAGGACATCAGTCAACGTATGGAGTGATAGCTGCGGTGCAGTAGTAATAGCCAAATCCGAAGGTGAGACATTGAATTATGATAAGTAATTTTGGAATTAAAGAATTTAGCCGTGTAAGTTCAAATGACCAAGCTCAAAGTTCAAATGAAATCCAAAATCAAAAGCTCAAATCTAAGAAAAAAACATCTACTGTTTAGCTCATTTGATCCTTAAGCATTGATTTGGCATTTAGGCTTTGACATTTGGATTTGCCTATTAACCTACATTATATCTTTTCTCTGCGCCCACTGCGGTGAACTTTCCTTTTCTGATTCAATCTAAATACTTACTCAGCAGTTCAACCGTTTCTTCATCATACAGTTTGTCTTTACCGTATCCCTGTACAGCACCGCTTTCTATGGCCATGTCCATTTGATCTTTGTAATTGGTAATCATCATCAATGGCGTATCAAAACGGCCGTCCTTTTTTATTCCCTTTATCAATTCCAGGCCGCCTTCCTGATCAAACGCCCCTACCCTGTTAATTATTACCAGATCGTATTCCTGCTTTTCTAAGTAACCTATTGTCTTCTTTAATAGTTTCACCCTTGTTACCTTTGCAGAAAAGTTTTTCTCAATTAGCGAAGTAATTTGAGGATTGTCCAGGTCACAATGACCAACTATCAACACATTCTTCATGTAACGTCTCCCTACTAAAATACCTAAAATTAAAGAATTTATTTTATCACTACTTTAGCTCACTTCAAACTTTAGCTCACTTTAGGCACTTTCAACTCATAATCTATATGACAAATACGTGCATGTCAAGAACTTGCATCAGAAAATAGCATCCTAGAACTTTAAACTGTAAATAATCAGCTTTTGTTGATAATATATTCAAGTCAGTTACAAAATAGCCGATAATAGTAAATTGGGGTAAACCAATTGGGACAGCAAGATAACGATCAAAACAGGGAAATTGAGGGAAGCAAACAGCCCTCGGCAGACTTTATCAGGGCAATTGTCGCCGAAGATGTAAGTGCAAATAAGTGGGACGGAAAGGTAATCACAAGATTTCCCCCTGAGCCAAACGGATTCTTACATATTGGCCATGCCAAATCCATCTGTCTGAATTTTGGGATAGCGGCTGAGAACAGCGGTGGACAATGTAATTTGAGATTTGATGATACCAATCCTGTCACAGAAGAAGACAGGTATGTTAACTCTATACAGGATGATGTGCGCTGGCTGGGCTGG
>DLRJ01000058.1 GCA_002500485.1 Dehalococcoidia bacterium UBA7891 | reverse complement strand
TCTCCTGTCTAAGTTCTAGATAACGATCTTTACCCAGTAAGCCTACATCAGCACTACCGTCTTCTATCGTGGAGGTTATGTCGGCGCTTCTAAGTAGCAGGACAGTAACTCCCGATAAATTTGGGATATGAGCTATATATCTTCTTTTGCTTTCCCTTGTGACGGATAGCCCAACCTTTTCCATAAATTCCAAAGTTGATTCATACATTGCCCCATCACTCGGAATAATTAATTTCAGTTCAGTGGCTTCTGACAGCATTTTTATTCATCCACCGTGATTATTGAAAGTATGGAATCCACGTTTACTGCAAAACCTGTAGCTGGTATTTCTTCCGGACCCCCTAAAAGTTTAACCAGGCCATCGTACCTCCCACCTCCTCCCAGCGGAATTGATTTGTTGTCTGACACATGTTCGATATCAAAAATGATGCCTGTGTAGTATGTAAATCCACGTTGTGCAGCACAATCGACAATGAAATCGACTGCCATGTCAGACACGTTAGCTGACTCTTTTATCACACGCTTAAAATATTTTGCAGCATCTTTGTGAATAGGATCAGTGGTCATGTTATTGGAAACGTTGTTGATATCCCCTGAGAAAGTACTCAAAAATAAGGAAAGTCTTGTCAGTGCTTTTGAATATTTTTCAACTGAGAACAAATGTGATTTTTTTTTCAAGGATCGGTTAGTTATTTGTTCAAACGTTCGTCTACCCAGACTACTCATCGGAGTTTCGGCAGTCTTGATATTCGTTGTTTCATCATGGTTTTCTCCGGGATTTATTAGCCCTATCCCTGAAGCCATATCGACCAAACCAGCTATCCCACTCTCACTTTCGTTTAAAACTTGCAAATTTGAGAGTGTGAATCCTATCAAGGCTTCACTTAGTTCGAAATCTTCAAGTATTGATCTTATGTAACCCATATGACCTAGTTTGATTGTAACTTTCTCTAAACCAGATTCAGCCAAAGCGAGCAGGCTAAGCTTAAGAATTTCTACATCGGACCCTATACTGGAATCACCAATTATTTCGCAGCCTTGCTGGGTAAATTGTCTCTGATTCAACCCTTGGTTGGAATCAAAATACCTGAAAACCGGACCGAGATATTGCTTTTTGACGGTTTTTTTGTGAACGGCCTCGTTTGAGACATAGAATCTTATCACTGAAGATGTAAATTCAGGTCTCAGGCTGACACTTATACCGCCTGGTTCTACGAAGGAATATAACCGACTAGTAAGCTCACCTCCGGACTTCATTGCATACAGTTCAGTTGATTCCATTATTGGGCAATCAAATATATCGTAGCCATATTTTGTGAGAATCGTATTAATCTTCGCAGTTAAGTTTAATTTGGCATGATGCATCTCTGGCGATGCATCTACCATGCCAGGGAGGATTGATGTACTAAGATTTAGATCTTGGTTTGCTGAATCCATTGTCCATAAATACTACAATAGGCATGTTAATTTTAGTATGGTGAAATCATGGCTTCAAATGCAGCTGTCTCACCAGGTAAGTGATTTTTCAGTCCCCAAAAGAGGAATTAATATTGAAATCTTGTAGTTGGCAGGAGCAATTTAGGAAAGGTAACTGCCTCGCCAACCGAGGAGATCATGTTGAGACTATAAAGTGTTTTCTAGTAACTATCAGACACAATCCTGAGCATGCTATGGCCTGGAACAACATAGGAGTGGCGAAACTTTGTTTGTCTAAGCCAGACGAGGCTGTCATTGCTTTCGAGAAGGCTTTGGAAATAGATCCAGACTACCGAGACGCGTTGCATAACACGGCCCTGGCCTAGTCAGATGTCGGTGAATTAGATTCAGCAATGGATGATTTGAACCGAGCGATCTCACTAGATCCTGGACATTGGGCGTCATACAAACATCGCAGCATACTTAACCAGATGCTTGGAAATTCTGAACAAAGTTTCAAAGATTATATTAAATTCAAAGAATTGACTTATGGACACTAGGGTTCTATTAAAAGGTTAAATCGGATCATGAAACTATAAATAGATATAAAATATATCGAAAATGGAGGCGGAAATGACAGAGTTACAAAATAGTTCTGGCCCAACAGTTTCTGTTGTTGGAGGAAGTACATCAGATTTCCCACTTTTGAGGCAAGCAACGGAAATTTTAGATCAGTTAGCCATTGATAATGAGCTGCGAGTAGTTTCCGCTCATAGAACCCCTGACTGGCTTTATGAATATGCCGAAACAGCCGAAAATCGCGGGATTAAAGTTATCATCGCGGGTGCCGGAGGGGCGGCTCATTTACCAGGAATGCTTGCAGCAAAAACTATAATTCCGGTTATAGGAGTACCAGTGCCATTGGAATATTTGAAAGGAATGGATTCTTTGATGTCTATTGTGCAAATGCCCCGAGGTGTTCCTGTTGCAACGGTGGCTATAGGGGGTGCAGAAAATGCCGCTATTTTGGCGGCAGAGATAATAGCGGTTTCCGATTCTAAAGTAAGAGATAAATTAAGATCCTGGCGGGAAAATCTGACTGAAACCGTGCTAAAAAACCCTGAAGCCAAGGGTGATTAGTTAATGTCATCAGTTTCGATACTTCCTCCTGGCTCAACATTAGGGATGCTGGGTGGAGGTCAGTTAGGAGGATTTTTTACTGAAGCTGCCTTGAGGATGGGTTATAAGGTGGCTGTTTGGGACCCAGATCCGCTGGCCCCTGCTAAACGGTATTCCACCTATTCAATTGATGCACCTTTTGATGATGAGGAACAAATAATATTCTTTTCCAATACTGTGGATGCCATTTCTTTGGAATGGGAAAATGTCCCTAGCCGGCTTGTAACGAAATTAGAACAAACTCATTTGGTCAAACCAGGTAGTAAAAGTTTAAAACTGGCTCAAAACAGGATTGAAGAGAAAACCTTCTTGTCGTCGAATAAATTTCCTGTGACTCCTCACGAATTTGTGTTGAATGCGCAAGAATTCAAGGGTATAAAAATTCCTAAGCCGTGGATCGTAAAGACAGCAACACTGGGCTACGATGGTCACGGACAGTGGAAAATTGAAAATGACACTCAAGAGAGAGAGTTGTTAAAGGCAATTCATGGTGAATCTTGGGTTATTGAATCGGTTGTTGATTATCGACTTGAGATGTCTGTGATAATTGTTTCGAATGGCAAAGGAAATTTGGTTGCATACCCTCCAACGGAAAATACACACCAGGGAGGTATCCTTCGGATGAGTATCTCTCCTCCAAGACTAAAAACTGAGATACAAAATAAGGCCATAGATCTCGCGAAAGAAGTAATTGGATGTTTAGATGATGCAGGAGTTTTCTGTGTTGAGATGTTCTTAACCGCAACAGATGAAATACTTGTGAATGAGATAGCACCAAGGCCACATAATTCAGGTCACCACACTATAGATGCCTTCAGTATTTCACAATATGAGAGCCAGGTAAGAGCTTTAGTGGGATTACCAGTTATAGAACCAGACTTTTTGAATGCTTCGGTTTTACTTAATATTCTAGGAGAAGAAGCGGATATATTGAGCGATACTGATCATAAATTCGAATTGTATTCTGACAGTTCTGCAAGGTTATATATGTATGGTAAACAATCGGTGCGCCCTAGAAGAAAAATGGGACATGTTATGTTTCTAGGAGGTTCGGTGGAAGATCTCATTAGCAAGGCAGAAAATACTTTAATGGCACTTAAAAATTGAGTGTTTTTCCCATTCTCACAATTATGTCAGACCCTTCACAATAGAATACAGAATGCGGGTTTTGGTCAGAAAGGAATGAAAATCTATGCCCATAGACTTTTTCAAAGTCAAATGTGATTGAATAGTCCTCGACTTTTGAGACTGTCCATTGCGGATGTTCTACTTCGTATTCCATTGTTTTTTCAGAGTTCCTACTAGAGAATCCCCAATAATGTTCTGTTATGTATGCCTCTAAACTATCAGGAGTTGGCATTTTCTCCGGGGTAGTCACAAATGCAGAAAATTTATTGCTTAAATCTGATTCCCTTATTTCGTAGCTGATGATTTTACTCGAATCTGGCCTCGATTCAATAGAATTATTCATGTCTTTGTTTTGGTAATTTTCACGGTAAAGTAATCTAGCTATAGTGCTCACTAACCAGCGTGGGACAATTTCTTTAATGAATACGACACCGTTTTTGTTTTTTTGATTTTCTGTTCCCCGTACATAAAATCTTAGATTAACCTCGTCAAAATTTCTCCACCCGAAGGTGGGTATTCCTAACATACGAGTGTTGGAAAAACGGAAAGCTACCAGGCTTAAGAAGGTGTTGCCATTCCATTTGGCCCGAAGGAAAACTGGTCTTTTTTTGGTATTCGATCTACTCAAGAAACTTTTGCGACTCCTCTGTGGAGGGTATGCGACAGATATCTTTTCTCCCGAACCATCGATATCGTCTTTTTGCTACTGTGTCATAGACAAAGTTTCGGAAGGATGATGGTATCAATTTAAGGAATCTTGCTAGCTTATAAATTCCACCTAAGGCAACCAAGATTTCTATCACAGCATCCGATCTCATAGATACTTGGCCTGCGTTGAGGGCTACTATGTTATCCAAGGATTCAAGGTTGCTTTCACTATACCCATGACTGAGTAATACATTTCTACCTCCATTTGACTGGAGGGAAGTGAAGGTAAAAACATCTTTTCTGTCTCGTTTGATCAGAAAATCAACCCATGAATTACACAGATTACAATGACCATGAAAACATATCAAAAAACTATCAAATGCGACTTCTGGGGTGCTCATTTCACTGAGCAGTTATTCCGCCATCTATGACTAATTCTGAACCAGTAACGAAAGAAGACTCATCAGATGCTAAATAAATTATTCCGTTGGCAATTTCACCCGCCGTTCCAATCCTACCTAATGGAACCTTATTAAGCCTCAGGGCTAATGCATCTTCATCAGCGAACAGAGGCTTCGTTAATGGAGTATCGGCATATCCAGGATGAACTGAGTTCACTCTTATTCCGTCTTTTGCATACTGTATAGCCGTATTTTTTGCCAGCAGTCTCACTGCTCCCTTAGCGGCATGGTATGCCGTAGAGCTCTGGCTACCAATCAGGCCATTTATTGACGATAAGTGAATTATTGACCCTTGACCTTGTTTGATCATTATCGGAATGACAGCTTGTGTACCTAAGAATGCTCCTTTTGCATGGATATCCATTTGGGCATCCCAGATATCTTCGGTGGTTTCTTCTACCCGCTCAACTGATGCGGTACCAGCACAGTTAACCAAAATGTCTATTTGGTTAAAGGTATGCACTGCGAAGTCTACTGCTGTTTTCCAGTCCGAATCTTTCGTCACGTCCAATTTTATAAATTCAACCTGACCTTTTTCCGCTTTTATTTGGTCTACGGTTTTCTGTCCATTGGCTGTATCGATGTCCGCAATCACGACTTTTGCCCCTTCTTGGACAAATTTCCACGCACAGGCTCCACCGAATCCCATTAATTCATTTTTCACACCATTGGCCCCGCCACTTATTAACGCAACTTTGTTTTTTAGCCGCATATGATTTACCCCTTTCGACTTATTTTCTTCATATAAGTTGCTTTTTATTACTAACTAATCATTCAAGGCATAAATATGGAGCCAGGAAATTCGAAATATTGCTGGCCATAATCGAATAGCCTTCGTTATTTGGATGCAGGTTGTCAGGAAGCAAATTCTCATATTGGTTATCGAATATATCCAAACCGTCTACATAGTGGATATGCATATCTCCCAGCCCTTTTAAAATATCAACAGAGTTTGCTATCTCACTTCTCATTAGCTGAAGGGTCATTCCCACCTCATTAAAGGTTTCTTCTCTACCAGGCGAATAAATTGGCGACATTACTATGATAGGAGCGTCTATATGTTTTTCTCGCAAAATTTGAACAAATCCCAAAATACCTGGTTGAAATGTACGTTGATTCAATGAAGATGCACTATATATATTTATGCCTAAACAAAGAGAGATTATATCTGCGGGGAGATCTCGGATTGTACGGGCAATCATTGGATCTAGATGGCATTGTCCCCCATATCCCATACATGTCAATTCCAGATGGTTTTTCCGAGCAACTAACGCCGGCCATGTCTGACTAGGTGAATCAGCAGCTCTACATTGAGTAATAGAGCTTCCATAGGTGACCCATTCCGGGTGTTTCCGCGCCTCGGGTTCAGTCAATATTGCATTGTCCTCTATTACCAATTTTTTAATTCTTAGTTCTCCCCACTGTGGTAACCAAATCTGAATTGCTTTATTTTTTGAACCTAAATTCTCTACTCTCAGAAAATTCAGATTGGCTGTCGGTAATGTAGCCAGTAATTCTCCGTCACAAAATATATCTACTGGACTTCTATCCGGTATGGAATCAAAAAATATGGAATCAAAAAACATTTCTAAATACGAGGTGTTGCTCCTAAATTCAAGTCGTACACCAGCGGGCATTGCAGCACGGTCCACAAGTTGCCATGCGAATAGATCTTTTTGAGCGAAAGGGATTCTCCAAGGCATGACTCCTTCCGTGGTAGTCTCTGTTGAAACTGCCTCTTTCCATTTCAGTCTTGTGTCATCGGGATTTATGCTTTTGCCCATTCTTGAATTACCTTTAAGAGGTTATGTTGTCGTGACAGGTGCATTCATGTGGGTAAGGGTATATATTTGCTGGCTGTATTTCCAGATATTGGTACCGTTTTAAAGATGATAAGCATAACAAGACTATATATAACCAGAATTTTCAGTAGCTTCAAAATAAAAAAATACCGTTACCTTTGGGCGTCCGATTGTTTACAGGCCTGGGCGGAATATATGGAACTCATAGTTCTGTCCTGGCTGATATTAGAAATATCCAGCTCGCCACTTCTTGTAGGACTTTACGGCGCCTTGAGATTTATGGGTACTATTATGTCCCCCATTTTTGGAGTCGTTGTGGATAAGTTTGACCGGAAAATTCTCTTAGTGTTGATCAGAGGATCATTTGCTTTAAATGGAATAGTTATCTTGTGCATTGCATTTGCAGGTGTTCTGACCACTACAGCCATATTAATCATGGCCGGGTTTCTTGGACTTTCAAAAACGTTTGATATGGTTATTCGTCAGTCAATCCTACCTGCTGTCGTAGGGGATAAGAATTTGAATAATGCTGTAGCCTTATCAAGGGCGGGGGGTGATGTAACTCAAATGATAGGACCTATAGTAGGCGGTGTTGTCCTAGCTTTCCTGAGTGTAAGAGTCAGCTACGGAATTATAGTAGGGCTTTATTTTATATCCCTTTTTTGCGCTATCAGCATAGGAGAGATATCTGTGAAATCTTCTGCAGGTACTTTAAATGTGATTAATAATTTCAAGATCGGGATGAAATTTATTCAGCAGACTCCAGTTGTTGCGGGACTTCTGGTTTTGGCAGTGATTATCAATTTAGCTACTTTCCCTATCTATTTTGGGCTCATTTCTGTATTGGCGAAAGAGGTTTTCGATTCCACCTCGACAGGTTTGGGGTTTATGATGGGGAGCTATTCTTGTGGAGCGGTTTTAGGCTCCCTCATTGCCGGAGGTAGAGATGGGTCAGGAAAAATAGGTAGATTCTCCATTGGAGGAGCTGCTCTATGGAGTGGTGCCATCATTTTATTAGCATTGGTTCCCAATTTTGTTTCCTCACTGCCCGTTTTATTTTTGGCAGGGCTCGGACAGTCGCTGTGTGTGGTTGCCATTGCGATGATGCTTTTGTCACTGACCCCAGATGATTTGAGAGGAAGAGTAATGGGTTTGAGGCAGCTTGCTGTATATTCCTTGCCGCTA
>DLRJ01000044.1 GCA_002500485.1 Dehalococcoidia bacterium UBA7891 | reverse complement strand
ATTAACACTCACCGGCATTGCAGTGGGAATTGGTGCGGTACTCTACGTCGTTATTCTCGGGGATATAACTCAACAAAGGATAAATGAACGCCTGGAATCATTAGGATCAAACGTCCTGTTAATACGTCCCGGCTATTCCCACATGAGAGGAGTTCGCACCGCTGAGAATGTAGTCAATCTAAAATGGGATGAAGCAAATGATATTGAAACGACATCGAATGTTATAATTGCTGCCGTACCTAGATATTCAGATCAGGGGGCTGCTGAATTCAAAGACCAGAATTGGAACACCCGGGTAACGGGAACAACTCCGGAATATGAGACAGTAAACAACGATCACCCCATTGCAGGGAGGTTCTTTTCTGAAGACGAGCTGAATAGAAGAGCGCGTGTATGCCTGCTGGGTGCCACGGTACACGAAGAGCTGTTTGGAAATCTTTCACCAATAGGTGAATCAATCTTAATAAATTCAAAGAGATTCACAGTAATAGGATTGCTGGGTGCAAAAGGGGAAAGCTGGTCAAATCCTGATGACGTTGTCTTTGTTCCCCTTACCACTGCACAAGAGCGCCTGTATGGAGTTGACTATCTTTCAAGCATCCTTGCACAAATGCGCTCTGCTAATGATTACGATGAATCACTCTTTGATATCGAAACGATCCTGAGACGTAACCACCGCTTACGCCCTGATGAGGAGAATGATTTCCGTGTTCGAAGACAGGATCTATTTCTTTCGGCAGTTCAGGAAACAAATCAGGAAATAGCAAACTTTATCATTATTATTGCACTCGTGTCTCTGATAGTCGGCGGAATAGGCATTGCCAACGTGATGCTTGTAACAGTTACAGAGCGCACTCGTGAGATAGGTCTCAGGAGAGCGATTGGGGCAAAAAAGCTTCACATTCTCACTCAATTCCTTGTTGAAGCAGTAATTCTGGGAATTATTGGCGGTATATTGGGAACAGTCGGATGTATGGGATTTAATTATTTCTTTACAGGTAACGGCTTGAACGTTCCATTAGACTGGATCGGTTATAGTTTTATCATCTGTTCAGGAATCGGCAGTATCGCAGGCCTGTATCCTGCATTTCAAGCCGCCAACAAGAATGTTATTGACGCCCTCAGATATGAATAGGGCAGTAGAATTTTTTAATGTCAGAAAACATAAGAACAATGCTTATCGAAATGAATAATGTGTTCAAGACGTATGTGCTGGGAGAAGTAAAGGTGCCTGCACTGCATGCTATCAGCTTGAAGATAGAAGACAACGAATTTGTGGCAATCATGGGGCCGTCCGGGTCCGGAAAATCGACATTGATGAATATTATGGGATGTCTGGACACACCGACTACGGGCACATATTATCTTGGAAGAAAAGATGTTGGCAGTTTAAACGACAATCAGTTGTCCGATATCAGGAACACAGCAATCGGATTTGTTTTTCAGACATTTAACTTGCTGCCTCGCTCATCCGCCCTGCGTAACGTTGAACTGCCATTGGTCTATTCTGGTATGCCTTCCCTCAAAAGAAAACAATTCGCCATGGATGTACTGGAGCGGGTTGGCCTGAATGACCGCATGATGCACAAATCAAATGAGTTATCCGGAGGGGAGCGTCAAAGAGTTGCCATTGCCAGAGCGCTGGTAAACAAACCATCCTTGATTCTGGCCGATGAACCTACCGGAAATCTTGACAGTAAGACCGGTGAAGAGATCATAGAAATCATGCAGAAGCTACACGAACAGGGCAACACTATTATTTTAGTAACTCATGAAGAATATATTGCTAAACGGACCAATCGTATCATTCGACTCCGTGACGGCGTTATTGAGAATGATGAAAGAATATAAAAACAGCCACCATCATGTATAAGCTGCAATTTGTCTTACAATTCACGGGAAAATATGGTAATTTCCCTTATGAGATTTATCGTAATTATTCTTCTAAGCCTGATCACTTTAACTCAAGCGGATATAGTGTATGCTGACAACGAAAGCAAAGGTGCAAACATAGATAACAAAGAAATAGAGAAGGCTGTCTTTGCGGGAGGTTGTTTCTGGTGTATGCAGAATCCCTATGACGAATTAAAGGGAGTTGTATCAACCGCCGTTGGTTATACCGGCGGCAATAAAGATAACCCTACTTATGAGGAGGTGTGTGCCGGTAACACAGGACATGCTGAGGCCATTGAAGTATTGTATGATCCCTTACAAATTTCTTATACAGAATTGCTCAATGTTTTCTGGAGGAATATCGATCCTACTACACTCAACAGGCAATTTGCCGATGCAGGTACACAATATAGAACAGCCATTTTTTATCATAACGAGGAACAGAAGCAATCAGCCGAATCATCAAAACAAGAAATGGTAAGCTCTGGCAATTATAATGACCCAATCGTTACTGAAATTACCCCGGCCTCTGCGTTTTACAAGGCTGAAGATTACCATCAGAAATATTACGAGAAATGCCCTCTAAAGTATAAGATGTATAAATCCGGATCAGGCAGAGAACAATACCTGGAAGAGATGTATGGCAACTAAGTTTGAAGTGCCTTCATGTCCGCCAGTTTGCTAGGAGGGAAGTTAACTAAAGTGCCTAAAGTTAAAAAAATATTTTTCCACAACTTTAGCTCACTTCCAACTCTAGGCACTTTTAGCTTTTTATTTAAAGGAGAAATAATTGAAGGTCCTTATATCAGATAAACTGTCTCAAGAAGGTATTGATGTTCTTAATGATGTCGATGGAATTCAGATAATTTACAAAACTAATCTGGAACCGGAGGATTTGAAAAATGAAATCAGGGATGTTGAAGCGCTCATCGTGCGTTCTTCAACTCAAGTTACCAAAGAGGTTCTTTCAGAAGCAAAGAA
>DLRJ01000038.1 GCA_002500485.1 Dehalococcoidia bacterium UBA7891 | reverse complement strand
TATTTAAAAGCCAGCTATATCGAGTCGTTGAATTCGTTGCATTGCCTCTGGTTCTCTGAATTCCACTCCCATCGATATTGATGTATTGATCTTGTACTCTTGCATACTCGACCAGTGAGTTTAATCCTGGACTAATGCCGCCGGTATGATTTTGTTGGCTCGTGACATATCGCCAAGTACTCCCACCGACAGTACTTATTATGTCATACCATTTGTTGCCTCCTCTGAAATTATCATTCGAGCTAGGAGTCCATACTGTGTTCTTAAACCAGTCGTTGTATTGAAATAAAACGTTCTCAACTAATGGATACATCGACCCGCTGAACTTAAGAGGTCTTGCATCATTTATATATTGAAAAATAGAATTTCTTACGGTGTTATTTGTCCCACCCTTAAAAGCATTCCCTCGCTGCCAGTCTGCATCGTATCCTGGCCGAAGGTAACTGATTCCGGCTTCCCAACTATGGGAGAACTTAGAACCTTCAAAGAGGATATAGCTAGCCCTTAAAAAATCAAATGAGCCTGCAAAAAAATGTAAATTATGGAACTCCAAATTATCCGAAAATTCCATATTAACAATTTTTGTACGAACCCTCACTCGCACATTTACTGAATCCGGAATCTTATCCCCGGGAATAAGATGCAATTTCTTATTTACTTCATCATATGACCATTCCTCTTTAGCATCCAGGTTATCTATATCGCCAACGATATACTCATCTTGCACTTCTAAAGTATGTTCTCCTGGCAGGTAATAAGGAGAAGTTAGATTTAAACCAAATACAGTGCCAATTTCCCGATTGTTTTGAGTGCTTGTTGAAACATCTGTAGGGTTTGTGAAATTAACAGGCATTGCCGGAATCATATACCTGTTATCTACCCACAAAGCGTAAATGTTTTCGACTTTTGCGCCGGCGGCAGTTGACAGTTGGTTCATGTCAACTGAAGCCTCATATCTACCGTTCACGAGTTCCCAGTTTGCTATTAGCGGGACTGTGCCGTCCAATATGACATTTGCACTTTCACCCCTGAGTGTAATTTTTGGACCATTTGTCTCGTATGATTGATTGAATAATTCTTTGAAGATTACCTCTGGGTATCTACCTTCTTTTATAAATATGGTATCTCCTGGCTGCGCACTATCCAATGCTTCTCTTATTGTTGGATAAGGACAGGCCAGGGTGCCATTGGCGTTAGGGCATTCTAATGAGCTATGGCGATGTAAAATTTCAACATTTGTAATAGTGGCGTGATGATTATTTGGACCTTTATCAATTAACTCCCAATTTTGATCAACGTCCATCGGATAATAAGCAATCAATCCTGGTTCATCACCAATAAGTTTACTTGTCAATGTGGATTGAATAGCCTCCTGTGTTCTGGCTATGTTCCAAATGCGTACCTCATCCATTTTTCCTAAAAATTTTCGCCCGATCACTGAAATGGGTACAGGGTGAGGAATTAAACCTGATATAAAATCAGAGCTGTCAATTTCTACGCCATCAATGAATAATTTGGTCGTGGTGCCATCAAAGGTAAAAGCGATGTGATACCACTGATCTTCAGCCATATCGGTATTAACAATTCTTCGTTTTCCCTTTTGGTCGGGCCCGACACCAAAGCCATACCTAACTTGGTTTACCCCATTTACCTTGTTAAATGTGATAGTTGGAGGCCTGTCCCGCTCGCTTTTAGCAGGATTGGCACCATTGCCAATGATTGTTCTATGACCCATATTTGGGTGGGCAGCTGAGTAGACTTGAACTTCTATGGTGAAGACATTTCCGAGGATTGGAAAATTGCTAGGAAGAGAAACAGTGTCGGTAGGATCAGGTTTAGGTATTAAATCTTGAGCATTGTTGCCCTGGTATTTCCCGAAAAAATCAAATGAATCATAGTTAAGATAGTTGTTTTGGTCATACCGAGACAGTGAACTCTGGTCAACAATTTTATCCCCGGCTTCAGCAGAATATTTGATAAGGGGATTAATTGCATCACTACCATTTCTACTGCTTAAAGGATCAACGATTTCTGTCGTATTTGAGGATGTGGTTGCCACTGGTGTAGATGTGGCTTCAGGTGTTAGTGGCTGTGAAGGAGACTCTGGATCGAACGTATCCACTAGTAGTGTATATCCACCGTAGCTTCCATCTAATAGCATAAATATAACAGTGTATACGCCACTTTCGGGTAGCAGTACATTGCTAACGAACGGCATCATGTTATATCCGCTATCGTCATCCGCTCCTATCACATCACCAGAAGGTGAAATGAATTCCAGGTACCCGTCTGCATCGGGGTTATCCGTGCTCACGGAAATGCTTATTGGGGTATTTATCATTCCCGAACTTGGAACAAATATCCATTCATCTATGTCTCCCGAATATTCTATATAAGCCTCATTCTTGATACCTAATCCGGCCAATGAACCATCTTTAATTTGCTCTATAGGAGGTGGGGCTGGAGTAGGGGTCTGAGTAGGAGTCGGTGTCAGAGTCGGAGTTGGGGTGGGTGTCAGAGTCGGAGTC
>DLRJ01000158.1:41903-46169 GCA_002500485.1 Dehalococcoidia bacterium UBA7891 | reverse complement strand
ACTGAACCTGATGCTGCTGAGACCAATAATTCAGAAGAAGAAAAAGATGATGTGGTAGAACCTACCCAAGATACTGAAAAAGAATAGCTATGTAGGAGCCGATATATATGGCAAGTAGATTCGAGAAATTTTCAGAAAGAGCCCGCAGGGTTTTGTCATTGGCTCAGGAAGAAGCTCAGCGGTTCAACCATAACTATATTGGTACTGAGCATATTCTTCTTGGACTAGTAAGAGAGAACGAGGGAACAGCGGCCAAAGTTCTCGGAGGTCTCGGTATAGAGTTAAATAAAATTAGGTCTGCGGTTGAATTCATCATAGGCAAGGGAGATACTGCAGCTAGTGGCGAGATCGGCTTGACGCCTAGGGCCAAGAAGGTGATCGAATTGGCAGTTGATGAAGCTCGAAGATTGAATCATCACTACATCGGAACGGAACATTTGCTAATCGGGTTGATGCGAGAAGGTGAAGGAGTTGCTGCTGGGGTCCTAGAGAGCCTAGGTGTCACTTTGGATAAGGTCAGGGGTGAAACCAATTCTGTTTTGAATAAAGGTGCTAGGTCATCTAAAGGGCGGTCGGGTGGAAAAACAACTACAAAGACGCCTACTCTTGATCAATTGGGAGTGGATCTGACTGAAAAAGCCAATGATGGGAAATTGGATCCGACCGTGGGAAGAGAGAAAGAAATAGAACGTGTGACTCAAATACTGAGTAGGCGAACGAAAAACAATCCAGTTTTGATAGGGGAACCAGGCGTGGGTAAAACTGCAATCGTGGAAGCCTTGGCCCAGCGGATCGCTTCAGATGATGTGCCCGGAACCTTGCAAGGGAAGCGTCTTGTTACTCTAGACATGGGTTCCTTGGTGGCAGGGACAAAATATAGAGGCGAATTTGAAGAGAGACTCAAAAAAGTAATAGAAGAAATTAAGAGTGCAGGTAACTGTGTCTTGTTTATTGATGAGATTCATACAATGGTAGGGGCTGGGGCAGCAGAAGGAGCGGTTGATGCTGCCAATATTCTCAAACCCTCTTTGGCTCGAGGTGAGATGCAGACTATTGGCGCGACGACATTGGACGATTATAGAAAATATGTTGAGAGAGATCCCGCCTTGGAAAGGAGATTTCAACCCGTTAGAGTTGAAGAACCAAGCGTAGATGAAACTGTTGATATACTTCGAGGGGTCAAGGAAAAATATGAAGAGCATCACCAGCTTGAGATATCAGATTCAGCCATCCAATCGGCAGCAAGCTTAGCCTCAAGATTCATTGCAGATAGATTTCTTCCAGATAAGGCGATTGATCTGATTGATGAGGCATCATCAAGGGTGCGGATACACCATAGCATGGCCCCCAGATCTGTAAAAGAAGCTTCCCAGATGCTTGATAGCGTCAGAAAAGAGAAAGACGACGCCATTTCTGATAGAGAATATGAACATGCGGCAGAACTGAGAGATCGGGAAGTTTCCCTGTCAGAAAAATTGGAAAATATAAAAAAAGAATGGGAAGAAGAAAAAGGGGATCAACAACCAATAGTCGAAGAGGAAAATATAGAGGAAGTGGTTAGTATGTGGACTGGAATTCCGGTTACAAGGCTAGCTGCGGCGGAGAGCGAAAGACTCATTAAGATGGAAGAAGCCTTACACCAAAGCGTGATCGGGCAACAAGAAGCAATAGAGATCATGTCGAAGGCTGTTAGGCGATCCAGATCTGGTTTGAAGAATCCTAGAAGACCAACTGGGGCATTTATATTTTTGGGACCAACAGGTGTCGGAAAAACTTACATAGTAAAAAAACTGGCTGAGTTTATGTTTGGTAGCGAAGATTCCATGATACGGCTCGATATGTCTGAATTTATGGAACGTCACACTGTTGCTAGATTAGTAGGAGCGCCACCAGGTTATATCGGGTATGACGAGGGAGGGCAGTTAACAGAAGCTGTGAGAAGAAAATCCTACAGTGTGATACTTCTTGACGAGATAGAGAAGGCCCACCCTGAGGTTTTCAATATTCTTTTACAAATTTTTGATGATGGCCATCTCACTGATTCTAAAGGAAGAAAAGTCGATTTTAGGAACACTATAATCGTGATGACTAGCAATATTGGGTCAGACTTGATTAGGCAGGACAGGTCCCTTGGATTCAATGCCAGGACAGAGGGAGCCCAGGATGAAGAAGAATCCTATTTGCGAATGAAGAATAATGTCCTTGATGAAGTAAAACATTTTTTCAGACCTGAATTTTTGAACAGAATTGATGGTACCGTCGTCTTCCATGCTTTAAGTCGGTCACATATGGAAGATATTGTTAATATTTTGATGAAGGAAGTATCAAGCAACCTCCTTGAAAAGGGGATATCTCTTGAAGTAACGGACGCCGCCCGCGAATGGCTGGCCGAGGAAGGGTATGATCCAACTTTTGGGGCAAGACCTCTTAGAAGATTGATTCAAGACACTGTAGAAGATAAATTATCTGACGCATTACTTGCTGGAGAGATAGGACCTGCGGATACAGCTATCGTGGATTTGGATGAAAACGACCTAATAATCAAGACTGAGACTCCAGCTTCACTGACATCTTCCTCCGTATGATCACGACATAACTCTGAGTTGGAAATCGGGAGATCTGTTTGAAAGCAGCCTACGTGAATGCAATAGGTGGAGCTAGCGGGGATATGTTGCTGGCTTCTTTAATTGATTCGGGGTTGGATTTAGTGGAATTATCGTCAGCTCTGGCATCAGTAGGTGTAGAAGGATTTGAACTAGAGGCCCTGTCGGGAGATCGCCGAGGTGTGAAAGGGACCCACTTAGATGTAAATATAGACAGGGCGGACCCCGGTAAAAGAACTCCGGAAGATTTTATAGATATAGTCAATACTGCCCCGATATCAGAATCCTCTAGATCTAAGTGTCGTGAAGTATTTAATTTGATTGGGGAAGCTGAAGGTTCTGTACATGGTGAAGACAAAGGGAAAGTTCATCTCCATGAATTAGGTACTATAGACACAATCATAGATGTGGTCGGTGTTGTATTGGGATTAGAAATGCTGTCTGTGGAAAAGCTTTATAGCTCTCCGATACCTACAGGTTCAGGTACTGTTAGAACCGAGCATGGCCTTCTACCGGTACCAGCTCCGGCAACTGCCTACATGTTGACCTCAAAGGATATACCCTGCTACCCACCACCATCGTACATGCCTCCCACTGGTGAAATGGTTACCCCTACAGGAATGGCTTTACTCGCAACATTGGCTGATTTTTCACAACCGGTAATGAACATACATTCCATCGGTTATGGGTTAGGGACTCGAAACCCTGAATCGTATCCCAATGTTCTATCTCTTTGGCTGGGTGACTTATCAACTCCTACAGACGAAACTCGGATTATCTTATTGGAGACTAATCTAGACGATACCACTGGAGAGACACTGGGATATGTTCAAGAAAAACTTTTTGAATTAGGTGCAAGAGATGTATGGGTTACTCCCATACAAATGAAAAAGAACCGTCCAGGGGTTTTATTATCAACCTTGATAGACGAAAGCATGAAAGAAAAGATCTCTGATTTCATTATGCTTGAAACTTCCACACTCGGAATACGGGTGAGACCAGTTGAGAGAATTGAGGCGGAGAGGGAAATTGAAAATTTTGAATCGTCCCTTGGAAATGTGCGAATTAAATTAAAAAAGAAAAATGGATTAGTAGTGGCAGTAGCACCAGAGTATGAAGATTGTAAGAAAATAGCCTCTGAAGATTCAATTCCTCTCAACCAAGTGTTTTTTTTAATGAAGAGGGAAGCAGAAGATATTTACCTTTAAAATCTATGACGAATTCTGATCCCAAATTTGACCTGATTGTGTTGACCATTTGTTTATTATGCTAGTACAATCTCCTGATTCGATTTGTATGGTGCGCTGTTGGCCTAAATTGGACGCTGATTTGACAGCCCAACCACTGCTCCTATGTTAAACTGAAATGCGGTTTATTTGGAGGGTTGGGAGAGTGGTTAAATCCACCAGACTGTAAATCTGGCGCCCGGAAGGGCTACGTAGGTTCGAATCCTACACCCTCCACCATAAAATAACTAAGGTAAATAAAAGAAAAAATAGGCCCGCATAGCTCAGTGGAAGAGCGCGTTCTTGGTAAGAACGAGGTCAGCAGTTCAAATCTGCTTGTGGGCTCCAGGGATTCGGAGGAAATAGAATTGGCTAAGCAGGTTTTCGATAGAACAAAGCCTCACTTAAACGTAGGCACCATTGGTCACGTTGACCAT
>DLRJ01000158.1:20991-41577 GCA_002500485.1 Dehalococcoidia bacterium UBA7891 | reverse complement strand
TGACCATGGCAAAACAACTCTAACGGCAGCTATATCTTCAGTATTGGCTTCTGAAGGGTTGGCGGATTTCAGAGCATTCGATACGATCGATAATGCTCCTGAAGAAAAGGAACGTGGTGTAACCATCGCTATCACCCACGTTGAATATGAGACTGACACCAGGCATTATGCCCACGTGGATTGCCCGGGTCACGCTGACTACATCAAAAATATGATAACGGGCGCTGCTCAGATGGATGGTGCTATTCTTGTGGTTAGTGCTCCTGATGGACCTATGCCTCAGACTAGGGAACACATCCTACTGGCTAGACAGGTTGAGGTGCCTCGAATGGTTGTGGCTCTTAACAAAGTTGATATGATGGATGATGAGGAATTGTTGGAGTTGGTGGAATTAGAAATGAGAGAATTACTCTCAGAATATGGATTCCCAGGAGACGATATCCCTTTCATTAGACTAAGTGCTTTAAACGCACTTGAAGCGGAAGATAAAGGTAAAGATAGTGAATGGGGGAAAGGTGTCTGGGAACTAATGGATGCTGTTGATGAATACATCCCAGTTCCCGATCGACCTAAGGATCAACCTTTTCTTATGCCTGTGGAGGACGTGTTCGGTATTAAGGGACGAGGCACTGTTGTGACAGGTAGGGTTGAAAAAGGTATCGTGAATGTTGGACAGGAAATAGAAGTGGTAGGTATCAAAGACACATATACCACCATTGTTACCGGGGTTGAAATGTTTCATAAGACCCTTGACTCTGGAGAACCCGGGGATGCAGTCGGAGTTTTGCTTAGAGGAGTTGATAGAGAGGATATAGAAAGGGGCCAGGTACTCTGCGATCCGGGCAGTATAGAGCCGCATACTGAATACGAAGCCCAAGTGTATGTACTTAGTAAGGATGAAGGCGGTAGACATACCCCATTTTTCAATGGGTACAAGCCTCAATTTTATATCCGCACGACAGATGTTACTGGTGAAATCCAACTCCCGGATGGAGTTGAAATGATTATGCCTGGCGATAACGTGGAGATGAAGGTTAAGCTAATTACTCCTGTTGCATTGGACGAACAACTAAGGTTTGCAGTGAGAGAGGGCGGAAGAACGGTTGGCTCTGGAGTAATAACCAAAGTTCTTGAGTAAAATACTAAATGTTAAATCTAGCCAGATCAGGATAAACAGTCTGATCTGGCTGTTTTTCGTAGAAACGTAGGAAATATATATGGCCCGTAGAGGAGAAAACCGAATACTTGTCACTTTTGGCTGTACCGACTGCAGGCAAAGAACTTATAACTCCAACAAGAGTCGAAGAAATGATCCTCAGAGGATGGAATTGAAAAAATATTGTCCTAGATGTAGAGCTCATACGCTTCATAGGGAAGTCAGATAAATTGCAACAGAGATATGGCAGAACCTCCACTAGAAGATCAATAAACTTCCGATTTTTTGGAGAAGTTATTGGAGAACTGCGTAGAGTTACTTGGCCAACAACCAACGAAACTTTCAGGCTCACCCTCATGGTGTTAGCTGTTGCAGCAGTTTTGGGAGTCGTTCTTGGAGTGGCGGACCTGGTGTTTGGTTGGGTTTTTGACACTATTTTGTAGATGGTGGATGGTGAATACCGATGATTGAGGAACAAACAGAAAACAGGCGCTGGTACATAATACATGCCTATTCTGGTCAGGAAGACCGAGTGAAGAAAAATCTTGAACAACGTATCCAAACCATGGATGTTAAAGATAAGATTTTTCAGGTTGTCGTCCCTACAGAAGAGGAGATGGAATACAAAGATGGCCAGAAAAAGACTAACTTGAAGAAGATATTTCCAGGGTATATTCTTGTCCAAATGGAGATGGATGACGATAGTTGGTTTGTGGTTAGAAATACTCCAGGAGTAACAGGATTTGTATCGGCTGAAGACGAAAGTGATAATCGCCCAAAACCTGTTCCCTTAGAACAAGGAGAAGTCGATCATATACTTAACCAAATACGCTCAGATGAACCCAGAATTAAAGTGGGATTTGCAAGCGGTCAAACTATCAGAGTTACAGAAGGTCCATTTATAGACTTTATGGGAGTTGTTGACGAGGTATACCCTGATAGATTGAAGGTAAAGGTACTAGTATCGTTTTTCGGCAGGGAGACATCCGTTGAACTCGATTTTCTACAAGTGGAAAAAACTTAATAAGGATAAATTTCTCATTGGCTAAGAAAGTAATAGGATTGATAAAACTGCAAATTGAAGCTGGTAAGGCTACTCCAGCCCCCCCGGTGGGTCCTGCATTAGGACAACACGGGGTTAACATTATGGGATTTGTGAAGGAGTATAACGAGAAAACTGCTTCTATGGCAGGTGCTATAGTGCCTGTTGAAATTACGGTTTTTGAAGATAGATCCTTCAATTTTATAGTCAAAAGCCCCCCAGCGTCAGATTTGCTGAGAAAAGCGGCAGGAATCCCAAAAGGTAGTGGGAGTCCTTTGGCAGAGAAAGTGGCTACTATTCCTCGCAGCAAGGTTAAAGAAATTGCCGAGACCAAGATAAAAGATCTCAATGCAGCAGATATAGAAGGGGCTATGAAAATTATTGAGGGAACTGCCCGAAGTATGGGAATAGTTGTCGAATAACCCCACCCTGAATAAAGTACTCTAATTTAAGGAATTCATTATGGCTAAACGTGGTAAAAGATACGATACGGCAATAGCGGAGATTGATCCGGAGTCACCATATGATCCCAAAGAGGCTGTTTCTATTGCAAAAAGAAATGCTACTGCCAAATTTGATGAGACTATGGAATTGCACTTAAGAACGGGTGCGGACCCCAGGCATGCTGAACAGATGGTTAGAGGAATAGCTTTGCTTCCGCATGGTGTCGGTAAGGAAATTCGCACTTTGGTTTTTTGCCAAGGAGATGCGATAGAGAGCGCAAAACAGGCTGGGGCAGATTATGTCGGTAATGACGATATGATAGCCGAGATCGAAAAGGGCTGGCTTGATTTTGATGTATCCATCGCCACACCCGATATGATGGGAAAGATAAGTAAATTGGGAAGAATTCTTGGACGGAGAGGCTTGATGCCTAATCCTAGGACAGGGACAGTAGTTTCCGCAGAAGACATCCCTCGGGCAATAGAAGAGGCAAAAAAGGGGCGAGTCGAGTTTAGATTGGACAAAAGCGCCTTGATTCATGCACCGATTGGTAAGGCTAGTTTCGATGAGGATCAGTTGATGGAAAACCTAACTACCTTGGTTGACACGATACTTCGCGGTCGGCCTTCTGGAGTAAAAGGACAATTTTTAAGGTCTGCCTTTTTAACCTCAACAATGGGACCTAGCGTTCCTATAGATATTGCGGGGATTATGTCTCTTAGAGTAGAATAGTTCAGTTGCCATAGACTGCGGGCTCTGATGTTCAGATTAAAAATTAGCCTGCACAGGCGGGATTTCGGCAAATTTGCTGAAATAATCAACCCGGCTGTGGCCGGGTTTTTTTTTGCCAGTTGAAGTTTTAAATAAAGATTTTCGGAGATAGATATGCCTACTAACAGAAAGGCACTAGATGTAGATTCACTTATGGAAGCTATGAGAGGCTGTACGATAGCCATATCCACTGATTATTCAGGTTTGAATGTATCAGAGATGAGTGAATTTAGAACAACTTTGAGAGAGAACGGAATCAAGTATAAGGTTGTTAAAAATACCCTATTTAAAATCGCTGCAGATCAAGCTGAAATGCCGGCGATTAAAGATCTTATTGACGGGACAACTGCAATCGCTTTTGGCTATGGAGATGAACAAATTCCTGCCAAAGTAATTACTAAATATGTTCGAGATTCAGGGGTAGAGTTAAAAATAAGAAATGCTTTGATTGGAGACACAACTCTATCCTCAGAACAGCTGAAGGAGCTGGCCGCTTTACCTGGTAAAGAAGAATTGGCCGCGAAGTTGGTCGGGCAGTTGTATGGACAATTGGCTGGATTAGTTCATGTGATGAATAATCCATTACTTAGGTTGGCTAAGTCCTTGAATTCCCCGTCTAGTGGCTTGGTAAACGTGCTGAATAGCCGTGTTCGACAAATTTCTTAAGAAGAAACACAAATTAATAAATAGTTAGGAGAGTATTAGTTATGGCTTTATCTAAAGATGAAATTCTAGAGGCTATAAAGGAATTACCTGTTATAGAACTAGCTGGATTGGTCAAAGATCTAGAAGAGGAATTTGGGGTTAGTGCCGCCGCTGCTGCACCCGTGGCAGTTGCTGCCGCACCGGCAGCCGCTGGAGACTCAGCAGGGGCTGCTGAGGAAGAACAGGATGCCTTCACCATTAATCTCAAAGAGATTGGCGAGAATAAAATTAACGTTATCAAGGCAGTTAGAGCTGCTACCTCGCTAGGATTAAAGGAAGCAAAAGACCTCGTAGAAAGTGCTCCAGTTGCGGTCAAAGAAGGGGTTGGCAAGGAAGAGGCAGATAACGTAAAGAAAGAACTAGAAGAAGCTGGTGCCGTCGTAGAATTGATCTAAGGCATATTGGATCTCCTAGATGGTTTTAACAGTTAGTGGGGCGGACCTTTCTACATTGTCCGTCCCTATCTACCCCACTTAGAAAGGGGATAGTCTGAGGTCCTTCAGGTAACACACAGACTGTTCCTTTCTGGTACTTTTTAGAAAGTAGTTCACGCACCTTCATTGAAACATCTTCAGTTGGAAGAAGGTGAGCCTCAACAATCTGTTCTATGGACAGGTTATCTGACTTGATATAGACATCATTTTCCATTTGTATAGAGGCCTGTATTTGGACCTGCCATTGATCATGTTTCTGGTAATCTGAGGACTCAATCATATTAATAAGTGATTGAGGGGATGTTTGAGATTTGAGTATTTCCCCATAAGAACCGTGATTTGGTATGCCATCTGAGCATTCAGCGGCACAGATAATACTCCCACCTTTTTTTACAATTTGATGGGCAGCAGACATCCCTTTCACAGCCTGATATAAGTTCATATCTAAGGGATATCCACTGTTGGTTGTGACAACTATGTCAAACGGTTCGGAGACTTCCCTCATCGCGGTGGAATGAGCGAATTCACATGCTGCCTTATGAACCTGAAACATCTCTCCACCATAGACACTCGTTATTTTATGGTTTTTATTGATAGTGACATCTAATGTGAAATCGGATGGCGACAAAGTGGCAATTTCTCTTATGGAATCGTGTATAGGGTTTCCGTAGGTTATACCCCATTTTGATTTAGTGTTTCCAATCATGTCTGAATCATGGAGTTTCATAATGGTTTCAAACCCGGCCAACCCCGGAGCAATCATTTTTGGGCCTCCACTGAATCCAGCAAAAAAATGAGGTTCCACAAATCCCGTGGTAATCTTAAAATCTGTTTTTATCCAGTCAGAGTTTAGGAATACCGGTATATTTTTTTTAGTGACTCCTACCTCCGTTAAATTATCTCGATTGAAGGCATCGTGATTTACTATGTTATAGCCACCGCTCATAGGTTGTTCACCCAACATGGAAATTAATTCTGAATGTGTGTTTTTGCGGTGAGTTCCTGTCGCAATAAATATGGTTATGTTTGATGGAAGGATATGTTTTAACTCATTTAAAATGATAGGCAAAACCCTTTTATTAGGCATAGGCCTGGTTATGTCACAAACACTTATTCCTATATTTTGTCCTGGCGCTACGGATTTTCTAAGAGGGGCTGTTCCAATTGGATTTCGTAGCGCTGTTTTAATAGCCCCTAGTTCGTCTGGCAAACCGGGAATAAATTGAGGTTCGATTACCGAAGTTCGATCATCAGGTAGATCAATAGTTAGGCCTGTTTTGCCGTACGCTAAATCTATTTTCATACATAGGGCCTAAACATATTATTTAGTTCTTAAAAGGGCTTCACAAAGATGTGAGGCATCTACCAAATCAGGGATTGTTACGTACTCTCGTACTGTATGCATGCCATGGTCTGCCATACCTACCACAACTGAACTAATTCCATTCAGCCTAAATACGTTACCGTCAGTTCCGCCTCCTGATGGCTTCATACTTGGGTCTAATCCAAGGCCTTTCAGGGTTTCTTTAACTCTCATGGTGGCTGGATCATCGTCAGTCAAGGTATAGGTTTCAAATTCTACATGTAGATGATTATCTATTGTCGCCTCGGGGAATAGTTTTTCTACTTCTTTTACAACATCTGTTATCTGAACCCTTAATCCATCTAAATTTTCTATACTTGTACTGCGAAACTCCCCGCGAATTGTAGTTGTCTCGGGAACAGCATTCCTAACTGTGCCACCTTCAATAGTTCCTACATTCACCGTTGTGTTTTCATCCAATCTTCCTTGCGGGAGTCGTGTGATAATTTCTGAGGCTATTTTGATAGAGGAAAGGCCTTTTTCAGGTTCCACTCCTGCATGGGCAGCTCTGCCAGTGATTTCTATATCAAATCCCACATAGGTTGGACTCGATGCCGTTATTTGGCTTACCGGTCCTTCTCCATCAAATACTATCGCCTCTTTGGCGGTTATTAGATTGAAGTCTAGGTTGCGTGCACCCACTAGTCCTATTTCTTCTTCCCTGGTAAAGGCAAGTTCTACTGGATGATATTCAACCCCATCTTCCATGATCGATTCTAAGGCTTCAAGAATGGCCGATACTCCAGCCTTGCAATCTCCTCCCAAAATAGTGCTTCCGTCTGACACAATTCTATCGCCTTTCACTGATGGTTTTATTCCCCTTCCTGGCTCTACTGTGTCTAAATGGGCCGATAAAAGGATGGGGTCTGGCCGTTCGTCTGATGCAATTAGGTTTCCATATGCGTCCCTCATTGTTTTAAACCCCAATGTTTCCAATCGGGAGGAAATATTAAGAGCCATATCTTCTTCTTCACCTGAAGGGCTATCAATTCTTGCTAAATCGCAAAATGTTTGTACAAGTCGTTCTCTTCTAATCATGTTTAAGCTCTTATTGTATTTTATTTATTTATAACGGCAGTAATACTAATATATGCATTTAATACGGTCGATATTTGTTGGAAATAGGCATCCTGCGATCCCTACCAAAATTCCTAGAAGTTATTTTGATACCTGGAGCTGACTGACGCCGTTTATACTCATTTATGTCTACAAGTTTTAATATTTCAGCCACGGTGCCGGGATCAAATCCGATATTTAAGATATCCGCAATTCCAAGATCTTCTTCGACATATTTTTCCAAGATAGCATCCAAGATATCATAGTCAGGAAGAGTGTCTGAATCTTTTTGGTTAGGTTTTAATTCCGCGCTAGGGGGTTTGGTCAAGATAGAATTGGGAATTAAGTCGTATCCATGCTTCATATTAATATAGTGGCAAATTTCGTACACCATACCTTTGGGTAAGTCCTTTATTACTGAGAATCCTCCTGCCATGTCCCCATAAATGGTGGCATATCCGACAGCCATTTCACTTTTATTCCCGGTGGTTAATACCAGAAATCCGAATTTGTTAGATAATGCCATCATTATATTGCCTCTGATTCTAGATTGGAGGTTCTCCTCGGCGACCCCCCATTCGGTTCCTTGAAATTGATCATTGAGACCTTTTTCCATAGATTGAAGAATTTCCTCAATATGAATCGTGTCCATTGGTATTTCTAAATTATCAGCTAGTTTTTTGGCGTCAACTTTGCTACCACTGGAGGAAAATTTGGAAGGCAAAGATATACCTTTTACATTTTCCGAGCCTAAAGCCTCTACTGCAATGGCGGCAACCAGGCTAGAATCAATACCTCCGGATAGAGCAATTAGGGCCTTAGTGAATCCGCATTTTCTTACGTAATCGCGTGTTCCGAGTACCAGAGCCCTGTAAATTTCTTCGTTCTGATCAATAATTGTCAGTGGAGTTAAGGGAATATTAGAGGAGCTCTCTTTTATTATCCCCGGTAAGATCACCTTTTTTATCTCGTTAACTGAGTCCTGCGTAGTACTAGGCTTATATGTAGGAAGATCAATTTCATATATATATATATTTTCTTCGAATTGATTTGCTCTCATGAGTATGTTGCCTGCTGGATCAACTATGAGACTACCGCCGTCAAACACAAGTTCATCTTGCCCTCCAACCATGTTTATATATGCGATGAATACACCATTGCTTTTTGCTCTTTCGATCAATACTTTTTCTCTTTGAGATCTTTTTCCTAAGTTGAAAGGAGAACCGTTGATATTGATAATCAAAGATGCCCCATTATCACTCTGGATATCACTTGGACCGGGTGAAAACCAAATATCTTCACATACATTTACTCCGAACCTCACATGGTCCAAGTCGTATACCGGGAAATCAGACCCTTCAGTGAAATAACGTTTTTCATCAAAGACTCCGTAATTCGGCAGATACATCTTTTGGTAGCTATCCAGGATTTCGTGGTTGCTAACTATCGCAGCAGAATTATAGATTTTGTCTTCCACACGTTCCGCATATCCGAATATAGCCGTTATTTCACCGGTAGATCGAGCTATTCTTTCGGCAGCATCCATGTTGTCTTTTATGAAATTATGTTTAAGCAAGAGATCTTCTGGAGGATATCCTGTCACCGCCAGTTCTGGGAAAGCGATAATGTCAATTCCTTCCTGTTCTGCTTTCTCTATATGGTGAATGATGACGTCACTGTTATGACTTAAATCACCGACTGTAGGGTTAATCTGCGCTAATGCTAAACGTAGGGTAGCCAATTCTAGTATGGTCCATCAACATAAATTAAATAAAATATACGGGACCTATTCTACTGTAATCGGTGCTGATTTAGGTTTTGGATTCTACGAAGTTACGTATTCTGTCTATGGCTTCGATCAAATTTTCTGTTGAGTTTGCAAAAGATATTCTTATATAACCGGTTCCGTATTCACCAAACGATTCCCCCGCCAATACCGCTACTCCGGCTTCTTCAAGGACTCTATTAGCAAATTCAGAGCTAGTCATTCCGGTTCCTTCTACGTTGGGGAACGCATAAAAGGCACCTTTAGGTAAAGCACATGTTATACCGTCAATTTTGTTTAACCCATCAACCACTATAGATCTTCTCTTCTTGAATTCTTCAACCATTAGTATTGAATCTTCTTGAGGCCCTTCTGTTGCTTCAATAGCGGCTCTTTGGGTGAAACTGGCTGTGCATGACACACTGTTGGTCACTAACCGTGAAATAGGTTCAACCAAGTCATCTGGAAAGACCCCATAACCGATTCTCCAACCAGTCATAGCGTAAGTTTTAGAGTAGCCGTCGAGTATTATGGTTCTATCTATCATGTCAGGGAAACTTGCGATACTGTGGTGTGTTCCTTCGTATAGGAAGCGTGAGTATATTTCATCAGATAAAACTGTAATGTCATTTTCCTTAGCTAGTTTCGACAAAGCTTCTAAATCTTTTTTGTCTATTACGCTTCCACATGGGTTATTAGGAGAATTGACAATCAGCAATTTTGTTTTTTCAGATATCTGGCTTTCCAACTCCTTAATATCTAAATTGAAAGAGTTTTCCTCACCAAGTCTCACTGGGACTGCCGTCCCGCCGCAAAATTCAATCATAGATTCATAAATTGGGAACCCCGGGTTCGGGTAAAGCACTTCATCCCCATTCTCTATCATCGCCAGTATTATGAAAAACATTATTGGTTTACCACCTGGGGTGACAATCACGTTTTCTTTTTTGACACGTATATTCCTACTTTTAGATATATCTTTTGCTATTGACTCTTTCAAATCGGCATATCCGGGAGAAGGGTTATATGAGGTAAACCCATCGGACAAAGCCTGCCTGCCTGCCTCTACAATGTTAGTCGGGGTATCAAAATCAGGTTCCCCGATTTCGAGATGGATGATATTTCTTCCTTTGGCTTCTAACTGTTGGGCTTTCGCTAGTACTTCGAAGGCTGTTTCAGTTCCAAGGCGACTCATCCGCTGAGCTAATTTCATATGGGGTGGAATCTCCGTTGCGACAGTTAGATATGATTAGTATACAACGACTCAAAGGTTACTACTACAACGGGCTCATCAACCTAACCATATGACATTATTTGATATGCTAGACCAAGTATTGGGTATATATCATGCTAGGAGGGCTAAGTGAACGTTTATTTGGGAGTCCCGCGAGGGTTTTGTGCCGGAGTGGTTCGCGCAATAGATATTGTTGAATTGGCCCTTAAAAAATATGGGCCTCCGATATATGTGAAGCATCAAATAGTTCATAATCCTCACGTTGTGAAGGATTTAGAATCGAAAGGTGCTATAACAGTCGAAAATGTAAATGAAATACCAAGAGGATCAAAGGTCGTTTTTTCGGCTCATGGCTCTCCTCCTGAAGATTTCAAGAATGCAAAAGAACAGGGATTACAAGTTTTGGATGCAACTTGCCCTCTTGTGATTAAGGTTCATAACGAAGCAAAAAAATACAACCGGGACGGCAGAAAAATCATATTGGTTGGGCATAAAGGCCATCAGGAAGTTAAAGGGACAACGGGCCAAACAGATATGAAAATTGTGGATGATAGGGAGGAATTTGTACCTCCAAAATGGGATAATTCCATTCCCGTGGCTGTGTTGACGCAGACCACGCTTTCTGTAGACGATACTGAAAATTCGATACGCAATATTCAAAACTCCTTTACTGATGTGTTAGTAAGGAATGATCTCTGTTATGCCACTACAAACAGGCAAATGGCAGTAAAGGAAATTTCTAATCATGTTGAGGTATTTTTGGTGGTGGGTGGGCAAAATAGTTCTAACTGCAATCGATTAAAAGAGGTTGCGGAATCAAACGGAGTCCCTGCCTTTTTGATTAATAATGTAGAAGAACTTGATCCTAAATGGCTTGCTGGCGTGGTAAACGTAGGTATAACGTCCGGAGCATCTACACCTGACTCACTAGTGAGGGGCATCATAGATTTCATTGACCCTGACAATGTAATTGAAATGGGGGGCGAAGAAGAAAATATAACTTTCACCTTGCCTAAAGAATTAAGAGATATAGGGGACGCATAAATTGGAAATAAGAATCGAAAGTCTGATTGCGGGAGCCAGAGAGGCTGAGGGAGTCGTGGTGGTGGTCGATGTTTTCCGTTGTTTTACTACAGAAGCCGTGGCTTTTGCTAACGGCGCAAAGGAAATCATCTTGGTTGCTGAAATAGAGGAGGCTTTTGAACTTAAGCGTAAAGGGATGGGGGATGTGTTGATGGGGGAAGTTGGAGGTAAAAGGCCGGAAGGATTTGATTTTGGAAATTCCCCTTTTGAATTAAAAGATGTAGACCTGACCGACAAGACAATTATCCAGTCCACAAGGGCAGGAACAGTGGGTGTTACAGCGGCTTCTAAGGCAGATGTCATCTATGGAGGTTCGTTTGCTGTGGCATCTGCTACGGCAACTAACATTCTTTCGGCACAGCCAGAGATAGTAACTATAGTAGCCATGGGTTTAGAAGGTAAGATAAGAGCAGATGAAGATGAACAATGTGCTCTTTATTTACGGAATACCATGCAAGGGAGAACCCCTGATCATAAGGCTGTAAGATCATTGGTTATATCTGGTGAAGAGTCGCAAAAGTACGAAACCGCTGAATACCCTCAATGGCCTATTGAAGATCGTGAAATGGCTTTGGATATAAATTCACACTCATTTGCTCTTATGATTAATAAAGAAGACGGATATTTTGTATCCAGGCCTGAAAATATAGTAAATAACGGGAGACTCTAATGAAATATAGAAAATTAGGAAAATCTGGCTTGGAGGTTTCTGTTGTCGGCCTTGGGGCTAATAATTTTGGAGGTAGGTTGGATTACGAGAGTTCGAACTCCGTGATCAGTCAATTATTTGATGTTGGAATCAATTTGATTGACACCTCAAATAGCTATGGTAATACCATGTCAGAGGAATATATTGGTAGGTCCCTAGAAGGTAGGCGTGAGAAGGCCGTAATAGCTACAAAGGTTTCAAGTCGTATGTCTGAAGGCCCCAATCAAGCTGGCAACTCCAGAAAACATATAATAGAACAAGTTGAGAACAGCCTGGCTCGCTTGCGTACCGATTATATAGATTTGTACCAAATTCATTGGTGGGACCCCAATACCCCGATAGAAGAAACCTTGAGAGTTTTGGATGATTTGGTCACCCAAGGCAAAGTAAGGTATTTTGGGTGTTCAAATTTTTCTGCATGGCAGGTTTGCGAGTCTATATGGACCTCCAGGGAACTTGGAATCCAGACTTTCATAAGTGCCCAACCACACTACAGCATGTTAGAACGAAATGTAGAGCAGGAACTGATTCCTTTTTGTGGAAAGTATGGGGTCGGAATTCTCCCATATTTTCCATTAGCCAATGGATTTCTGACAGGAAAATACAGGAAAAATTCTCCACCTCCAGAAGGGTCTAGATTGGAAGCTGACAATAAAGGGCTGTTTACGGAGGATAATTATGCGCTACTGGAAAAATTGATCAATTTTTCCGAAGAGAGAGGTAAAACTGTTTTGGATTTGGCGTTCGCCTGGCTACTTTATAACAATGATATTAGTTCAGTAATAGCTGGTGCAACCAAACCTGAACAGGTTATCTCCAACGCTGACGCAGCAGATTGGCAGTTGACTGATAAGGAATATGAAGAGGTCACCCAATTTCTTCCTTAAGTTATATTAGGGTCGGTTTGCCAGAATCTGGGGTTACCTCAAAAACATTGAGGGCACATGCTAGCATCCCGTAATAGCCAATGGCTGCCGTTAATTCTGTGACCCCCTGTTCTCCGTATTTGGAAACAGCCTGATCAAACGTTTCTTGGTCCACTTTTTTATCATTTATTAATTGTCTTGCATAACGTATTACCAGTGAATAGTTGGGGGCGACCTTGTTTGTGGAAGTTCTTTTATTTATGACGTTCACAACTTCTTGGGTTACACCAGCCTCCATAGCTATTGGCACATGAGCTGCCCATTCGTAATTACAATTCATTTCACGGGCAGCTGTAATGATCGCAACCTCCCTCTCATCGTCCTTAAGTAAAGATTCAAAGCGTATGTAGGCCCCAAGATGCGCCGCTCTTCCGGCGACCTCTGGGCTGTGAAGCAGAACTGAGAATGGGCCACTTATCCTTCCTCTGGAAGAAGCTATGGAATCGAATATTTCATGATGTTGATCTGACACTTCATTTTTTGATGTTATTTGCTTGATTCTAGCCATACTATTTACCTCTAAATTGCTCTTTAAAATTTATCTTTTTTAAAATCACACATCCGGCAATTATCACCACCGAGATAATTGATGTTATGAGTGCAGTACCCGATATCCCTGCTATAAACTTTGAAATCGCAATTTTCCCAATGCTGGTGACTTGCTGAAGCACTAAAGATTCAGTGGCTAAGAACTGAGGTGCGATTTGTCCGCTAGTTTGTGATGCGATTTGATCTATTTGTACGTGTATGATTGGCTCTGCGAAAGAAGAGTAAATCGGTCCCCAGATTACGTATACAAGAAATGATGCGATCAACATAGCTATAGCAGCCCACATGAGTCTTTGATTCCATCCTCGTCCGCCTAAAAACCCCACTAGAGCTGCTATTAGAATAGTCGGTATGTAGACTGCCAAATTAAACATGTGTACTAGCTTAAGTATGCCTCGAAGTTGGTCAAGCATCGATAGTGTTTGGCCACCATCTGCGGTTATTGTTTCAATATGAACCCTAAAATCTTGATCGTTATATTGAATCCCCTGTGATAACGAATTTCTAACAGTGTTGACTTGATCCCAAGAATTGTCACCAGCACCTTGTTTGATAAGGCTTTCCAAATCAGTTTCCCTGAAGGTATATCCTTCTCGCATGATGGCTCTACCCTGGTCAAAAGAATCTAATGCTTTTGGTGGGACTACCTGCCTCAAGGAGTCTTGATCAAATTCGATTAAGTTTGGAATTGTATTGATAATCTGGGGTCTTACTGCTGAGATGACTGTACTTATGTATGCTTTGGTATAACTCTGCATTTGTCCTTTAAGGGCTGGGTCTGCGGGGTAGCATGATGGAATTCCTCCGACGGGGTTGCTCAATATATTGGCGACTTCAGCCGCGTCACAATCTGGTAAATTGTCCAATTTGCTGTTTAACTTTTGCTCGGCGAGCGCCATCAAATCACTGACCGCATCCTCTTTATTTGGCTCTATGTCAATTGATATAGTAAATTCATCAGTTCTTCCGACCAAATACGGGGTGGCATTATCAAGTATTGATTCAGTGGTTTTTTGCACCCAAGCAGCTGGGGCTGTCTTTTTTATTATTGCTGATATTTCCTCGTCAGTAATTTCCACACCATAGGGCAATTTTGCAGTGTTGCCTATTGAAGAGGATATATTTGGAGCAATTGAACCTTCAAATAATGATTCATATGCGTTGGCTTCAGCCAATAAAAATTTGACTTCTGCGACTGCTACTTCAATTCGATCGTCTACAGTTATCACGACAGCGAAAGTATCTTTAGCTCCTACCGCGTAAGGAACTACTTCGCCGAGGACCGAATCTATTTGCCCTGTGAGCCATGATTTAGATATTATTTTTTGGATCGAACCCATTAGCTGGTCCTCGCTAACAGATACGTCGAAAGGTAATTCGTTTTTCGACGCTTGAGACACAACTGGGCGAACTTGATTTTCCATGACAAGTTTATAAAGGTCACTTTCATTTAAAATAAAAGTTATCTGGTTAGAGGCTGCTTGCACTCTTTCATCTACCGGTATCGAAATGGTGAAATCGTCACTTTTTCCAGTTACATAGTCACCGACCCCTGTGACGGTGGATTCAAAATTGGATTGCAACCACTCAGGTGGGATAATTTCGTTTATCGAGGTGATTATAATTTCATCAGATAATCCGCTCTGATCAATAATAGGGTTACTATTTGCCTTCCGCACGTCTTTTAGAGCTGTTCTGGGCAAATCAGTCAATAGAAACTGGTAGATGTTAGACTCTGCCAAAGTTTCCAGGTAGAAAGATGGATTGATGAGATTGGAAGCTGTCTGCTGGGCAAGAACACCAACTTGAAAGGTGACGAATGCCATGATTATGAAAGGTAATGCAATTATTCTACGTACCCAAATCATGGCAACTCCATTGCTAACAAAGTTTGAATCAAGAAACTAAATCAATATAAATAGAACGCTGTTATTTAGTGTTTGTGGCTCACGGCCACGGTCATCTAATAACTTCAACCGACTCCATGGAATCCTATTTCTACATTATCTCCTGTGACCATAACCGGAGTTATTCTCTCTCCCCCCGTTAATTCTTCTACTTTTTCCCAGAGTTCAGGGTTAAGGGCTAGATTTATTTCTTCGAAATCTAGTGCTAAATCTATAAGTTCTTCTTTTAAGGCGTCTGAATACGTACAATCCGGGCTAGTGTATAAAACTATGGTATCTGACATAAAACACCTCTGATGTTAGCCGCAATTTGTTTTGTCGGCCGAATTATATTACTAAATGAGTATCTATAGTTTGTTATTCATGGGTTGCCGAATTTTATTGGCCATAATTTCATAACAAATTCCTCTAAAATATACTCACATTTGATAGCTCCTAAGATGCGGCTGTCTAAATTTCCTGATAGACGATTATCGGACAAGACAATAACGGAATCATTCTCTAGATTCCAGTTAAACTCCTCTTCAATGCTCATTGTTTTGGGTAATCCCTCTATATAAGGCTCTTTTAAACTTTCCTCGTTTAGGTAGATAGACCCTTCTGTAATTTTTAAATGGTCGGTCTTTATTGCTATCACTCTTTTTATTATTGTATCCGTGAAATTTATTGGATCTTTGAACGTCACTATCTGGCTTCGATAAGGGAATCTAAAAGTTTTCGTCAAAATCAGCACATTATTGGCTAATGTTGGTTCCATACTGCGATTTTTCACCCTTCGAATATGGAACATAGAGCCTTTGCAATCCTCATTTGATGTCTTGTTGCCTTGGACAGTAATTTTCTGTATCTTAACAGTCAGAAGCTGGTCAATAGGTTTCTGGTATAAATTAAAATTTTGGGCCTTGAAAAGCAAGGTCAGGTTTAAGGAAGGTTGTTTATGAAAATCATTTCAAGACTCTTTGGAGATGTACAAGCCCACTGTGATGTTCCGTGTGGTATATATGACCCAATTAGTGCAAAAATAGCTGCGCAGACGGTTCTGAAAATGGCGATAAGACTCGAAGCCGTGGACTTTTCTAGCGGTGCTCCAGATCCCGGGATGCCTAATTCAGTAGCACGATACGTGGCGGTTAAAGAAGAACATGCTCAGGGAGTTAAAAACGAGCTTAATATTCTTTGGTCAGACTATTTCAAGCCAGAGCATCTTTCTGATTATCCAAATCTCCACGAACTGTTCTGGAACGCGGATAAACTAGCGGGTGCCAATAAACAAGGTGTAAGTTCGTCTTCAGCGAAGGAATTAGTTGATGCAGTGGATGGAATTGCTAAGATTTTTTGGGCCACAAAAGGAGTCGACTACAGTGATCCCAATGCTGACGTTCGGTTCGGAGCATAGATAATTCTGTTTAAATACAGGGTGTCTTGGCGAATAGGCACCCTGTAAGACAGCTATGATTTGTAGTCCTCACGAGGAGGACTGAATATGTCTAAGGCCCGTGCAGGTTTGGGGCCCGCCACAACCCTGTGTTCTATGCCACCTGGGATAATGTAATACTCGCCTTCTTTCACCTTTTTGGACTCAGTTCCAATAGTGAATTCGAACTCTCCTTCAAGTACCATACCGGCTTGTTCGTTGGGATGGCTGTGCAAAGGAACTTCAGAACCAGGGTCAAGTTCGACAAGACTCATCATTATTTTATCCCCCCACATGGTTTTTAATTTCACCCCAGGTGCAAGTTCTCGCTGATTAGCATCCTCGGCCCTATAAAAATACTTCATAAAAATTCCTTTCCTGAGTGAGTGATTATTTTCTAGCCCTAGTGTCTTGCAGTGAAAGACAAGAAACTATCATGTCGTTGATCGGGGTGGCAATACCAAGGGTTTTTCCTTTCCGGCTGACCGCACCATTTATAGCGTTAATTTCCATAGGCTTGCCGGCTAATAGATCTTGATGCATCGATGAGACTAGATCATTTTTGTGAGTTTCCAGATGATCAATCGTATTTTGGACAGTATCCTTAGAAAAATTCGGTACTATTTTAGATGCCACTGAAGCCGTTTCCCGCACAAGATTTATAGTGATATTTCGTGTTTCAGGATGGTTCATTACTTCTTTAAAAGTGGATTTGGTTATGCACGTCATACCACTTAAGGCGCTAATAAAAACCAATTTTTGCCAAAGGGAATCATGTATATTTTCTGACACTGTGAAATCAACATTCGAACTTTCAAAGATATTTGCAAGTTCTCTTACCCGGCCTTCTTGTATGTCAGATTGTTTGCCAAAAGTTATGCTACATCCTCCTCCGTGTTCGAAGATCTCTCCGGGTCCGCCTTTGGAAGCTTCGACATATGCGGCCCCTAGTACGACTTTTTCACTTCCAAATTTTTGGCCTAGGAATTCTCCGCTCCCTAAGCCGTTCTGCAGAGTCAATATGGTAGTGTTATCAGAAATTGAATTGGCAATGATTTCACAGGCTTGTTCATTTTGGTATTCCTTTACGCAGAAGATAGCCAGATCAGCTTTGTATTCTGGGGGGGGCTCCTTGTAAGCTTTGGACCAGCACACATAATTTCCGCTGGTGACACTTTTTACTGAAAGACCATATTCTTGGATTTTTCGTAAATGTTCTCCTCGAGCCACAAAAGTGACGTCATTAGAATAGGATAAAACGGACCCAAAGTAACCACCTACAGCTCCAGCAGCCATTATTAATATATTCATGCTACCTCCTACCATGTATGGCGAGAATCGTGTTGATAGTGTACACATAATTAGTCTTTATCGAGGAGCAATTTAGCTTGTGTTAGACTGCACCAAAATAAGATCACTTCCGTAGGAGATAGAATATGAAATTCGGACTTCTGTATGAAATGCAGCGTCCCCATAGCGACTTTCAGGTTGATTATTCATCTTTAATCGATGAAACTATCGAACAGTGTCGGTTGGCTGATGAGGTGGGGTTTGACCATTTATGGTTGGTAGAACATCATTTTTTAACAACCTTTTCTGGCTCCTCTGCACCCGAAGTGATAATTTCTGCCCTATCAAAGTTGACCAAAAAAATTAGGATAGGGTTTGGTGTTGTTGTTCTGCCTAATCATCATCCAATACAAGTTTCAGAGCGAATATCTATGGTAGACCATCTCTCTGGTGGCAGAGTGGAGTTTGGTGTTGGGCGCAGCAGCCCATATGAGCAACTAGGGTTAGGAATCGATCCTAGAGATACTCGAGAAATCATGGAAGAATCTTTGAATATCATCCCTAAAATTTGGCAAACTGAAGGGTTGTTTTCTCATAAGGGCAAACATTTTGACATCCCAGAAAGGGAAATATTACCCAAACCTAAACAGTCTCCTCACCCTCCAATATGGATGGCATGCACGCAGGCTACTAGTTATGAAATGGCGGCGGAAAAAGGAATAGGTGTTTTGTCATTTGGGTCTGGTGCACCTGCAGGTATGAAGGAACATGTTGAAAATTACAGGGAGAATATAAAAAATGCAAACCCCGTTGGGGGTTTTGTAAACAATCAATGGGCTAATTTCACATTGGGGCATTGTGGATATGATGATCAAGAAGCAAAAGAGATTGGAGCAAGTGCTATCAAGGAATTTTTCGGGCCTAACAGGCCATATACGGCTGATAGGGCAGACGTATATGAAAAATTGTTAGACTCATGGGGAGGAATCCCTGATCATCTACAGGCGAATTTTTCAAGATTCTTGGGAGGTGAAGAAGATCTAGGGGGAGGAGGAGCCCCAAGAGCCATGTTAGGAGAAATGTCGGCAGAACTTTTGGCTGAACGAGGTGTAATAGTCGCTGGCAATCCTGAATCATGCATAGAATCTGTCCGTCGGCATGAGGAAATCGGTGTAGATCAACTTCTTTTAATTATGCAGTCAGACCAAGTGCCTCATGAAAAAGTTATGACCTCTATTGAACTGTTTGGGAAAGAGGTAATACCGGCGTTCCAGTAGACATTATGCGGTATAATTACCTTACTTAAAAAGGCGAAGAACAGGAATAGTAACCATCTAGCGATACTAAGAGAGCCGGGTAAGCTGTGAGCCGGTGTAAGCGCAGGTAGTGAATGGACCTGGGAGCTGCTGTTAACTAACCTGTAAGGTTGGATAACAGACGGATAGGCCCCGTTAAAAGAGCCTGGAATTAAATTCCATAGAGTGCCTCTTAGTTACTAAGAGGAATAAGGGTGGCACCGCGGTAATATAACCGCCCCTTTCGAGGGGCGGTTTTTTTTTGAAATAATTGCAGGAAAAATAATTGCAGGAAGAAATGGAAGAAATAAAAAGAGTGTTTAGTGGGGTACAACCAAGTGGGGATCCTCAATTGGGGAATTACCTGGGCGCATTTAAGGGTTGGGTAGACCGACAGTCAGAAAAGGAGAATTTTTTTTGTGTGGTTGACCTCCATGCCTTAACAGTAAACCCGGATCCTGTGCAACTTGTTTCTCAAACTAGAGATCTTGCAGCAATTTTGTTTGCGTGTGGGCTGGATCCTCAAAAGAGCACACTGTTCGTCCAAAGCCATGTTCCAGCCCATGCTGAAGGATGTTGGCTTTTAAATTGTGTGACACCTCTCGGCTGGTTAGAAAGGATGACACAATTTAAGGACAAATCAGAAGGTAGAGGCAGTGTATCGACAGCCTTATTGGATTACCCGGTATTGATGGCTGGTGACATAATTTTTTATGATGCCCACGAGGTTCCTGTTGGGGAGGATCAGAAGCAGCATGTTGAACTTGCAAGAGATATCGCTAACAGATTTAACAGCATTTATGGGGAAACGTTTGTTGTGCCTGAACCTGTAATACCGGATATTGGTGGTCGTGTTATGGGTCTTAACGACCCTATGGTGAAAATGTCCAAAAGTTATTCTCACATAAGAGGTCACGCTGTTCGAATGTTAGATGACCCAAAGGAAATAGAAAGATCTTTTATGCGTGCCGTTACTGATTCAGGAAACGAAATTCTGTTTTCTGAAGAAGAAGAGAAGGCGGGGGTCAATAACTTGCTAGGCATATATAAAGTCATTACAGGGAAGAACGAAAAAGAGGTTGAGCGAGACTTTGAGTCAGCCAGAGGATACGGGGACCTAAAAAAAGCAGTAGCAGAGGTTGTTATAGAAGAACTTACTCCCATACGTGAACAATATGAACATTTGATGAATGATGTTTCTGAATTGGATAGATTGTTGGCTATTGGTGCTGAGCATGCAGCCTCAATTTCAACACCCAAAGTTCGTGAAATGAAAGAAAAAATGGGGTTAATCGTACCGTGATTAAGATAATCCATCTGACTTCAAAATTCATGGAGTGCCAACATGTATTATCCTAGGCTTCCTGAGGTGAAAAGGATGAGCTCTCAGGGTAATCTTGCTCCTATTTACAGGGAGATTAGTGCAGATCTTGAGACTCCTGT